>CAXDTK010000352.1:0-4985 GCA_963992225.1 uncultured Comamonadaceae bacterium
TAGACATATCGAGGAACTGTCCAACCCCAAGGTCAAGGCCGGCAAGAAGACACTGTCGGCCGAGCAGCTGCAGCTCAAGGCCAGCCTGCTGGCGGTGCTGGACGTCGTGCGCGACGAGTCCAGCAAGGACGCGGCGGTGCGCCTCGTCTTCGAGCCCAAGAGCCGCACGGTCGAGCAGCAGGACCTGATCAACACGCTGCTGGCCCACACCAGCCTGGAGAGCAGCGCGCCGGTCAATCTGACCATGATCGGCGACGACGGCCGGCCCACGCAGAAGAGCCTGCGCGAAGTGCTGACCGAATGGGTGGGCTTCCGCCAGGCCACCGTGCGCCGCCGCACCGAGCACCGTCTCGCGCATGTCAACGACCGCATCCACGTGCTCGAAGGCCGGCAGCTCGTGCTGCTGAACATCGACGAAGTCATCCGCATCATCCGGAACTCCGACGAGCCCAAGCCGGCGTTGATCGAGCGCTTCAAGCTGAGCGACCGGCAGGCGGAGGACATCCTCGAGATCCGGCTGCGCCAGCTCGCGCGACTGGAGGCGATCCAGATCGAGCAGCAGTTGGCCAAGCTGCGAGACGAGCGCACCAAGCTGGAGGACATCCTCGGCTCCGCGGCCGCGCTGCGCCGCACCGTCATCAAGGAGGTCGAGGCCGACGCCAAGCAGTACGGCGACGACCGCCGCACGCTGATCCAGGCCGAGAAGCGCGTCGTCGCCGAAGTGAAGATCGTCGACGAGCCCGTCACCGTCATCGTCAGCCAGAAGGGCTGGGTGCGGGCACTCAAGGGCCATGAGGTGGACGTCGCGGCCCAGACCTTCAAGGCCGGTGATGCGCTGTGGGGGCATTTCCGCTGCCGCAGCGTCGACCCGCTGATCGTGGTGGGCAGCAACGGGCGCGTCTATTCGGTGCCGGTGTCCACGCTGCCCGGCGGCCGCGGCGACGGCCAGCCCATCACCACCATGATCGAGCTGGAAAGCGGCAGCCAGATCGCGCATTACCTGGCTGGCGCGCCGGGCCAGCGCGTCGTGATGGCGGGTTCCACCGGCTACGGCTTCATCGCCCAGCTGGGCGACATGGTGGGCCGGCAGAAGGCGGGCAAGACCTTCCTGGCGCTGGACGCCGGCGAGCAGCCGCTGCTGGCGGTCGTGCCGGGCGATGCCGTCGCGGTGCAGCTGGGCGTGTTGAGCGCCCAGGGCCGTCTGCTGAGCTTCCCGCTCGACGAACTCAAGCACCAGCCCAAGGGCGGCAAGGGCCTGATGCTGCTGGACCTGGAGGGCAAGGACGGCGTGCTGGCCATTGCCTGCTTCACCACGCAGCTGCGCGTGCTGGGCAGCGGCCGTGGCGGCAAGCCGCGCGAAGAGGTGCTGAAGAACCAGTCGCTGGCCGCCCATGCCGGCAAGCGCGCCCGCAAGGGCAAGGCCGTCGAGGGGCTGCAGAAGGTGGCCGGCCTGAGCGCGTCGTGATGCGGTGGGCCGCACCGTCATCGGGCGGTTAGCCCCTGACGCCCAGAACTGGTGTTAGCTGCCTCAACTGGGTGCAGAACTGACAACTGCGGTGCGTGTACTTACAACAAGCTACAAGGCCAAGGGGATCTACCCCTAGTGCAAGGGGTACGCGGCTGCGTTAGCTGCTTTCGTTGCACCGCACAATTCTTTCCGGCGGTTGTGCTTGACCGTCTAAGTCAGGAGCTCACGCAATGAAACTGAAAACTCTCGTCGCCGCGATGGCGGCGTTTACTGCGCTCAGCAGCCAAGCCGCGTCTTGGGACTGGGATTCGCATGGGGCATTGGAAATCGGCGGCAACACCGTGTCTGGCGCCATCTTCGACACCTTCGAATTCTCCCTGGGTGCCAACTCCAACGTCACCAGCGCCGTGCTGTCGTTCGGCAACATCGTGGGTGGGGCCTACAGCCTCTACTCCTTTGGCACCGACGGCCTGATGGGCACGACGGACGACGTCGGCCTGGGCGCATGGACCTTCGGTCCGACCACCCACACCGTGTCGCTGAACGCTGGCAGCTACTACTACTCGGTGCTCGGCGGCGCCACGGCCTCGGCGTCCTACGCCATCGCCTCCAGCGCCGTTGCCGCCCCGGTGCCGGAACCCGAGACCTATGCGCTGCTGGGCGCCGGTCTGGGCATCATCGGCTTCGTCGCTTCGCGTCGCCGCCGCGACTTCTGAACCGCGCCGATGGCTGGCACGCCCACCGGGCGTGACGGCACGAGGTGACAGCCTCCCTGGCCCTGGTGCGCAAGCGCCGGGGCTTTTTGCTTTTCAGTCGTCGCTGAACGGGAACAGCCGGTCGCCGAACACCATGCTCTGCCCCGTGCGCACGACGCGGCCGTCCTTGAAGTGGACGTTGAAGCGCATGCCGTAGCCGCCCTCGGGCTCGATGGTCCAGTCCCAGACCTCCTCGCCGCTGTGGCGGTAGAACACCCGGCTGCGCTCGGTGCCCAGCAGGCGGCTGACCTGCTCGGGCGTCATGCCCGGCTCCACCCGCGCGCGGTTCGCCGCCGACAAGGCGTCGGCAATGCCGATGAGGCGGTCATCGGCGCCCAGCCTGACCATGTGGCAACGCTGACCGCGCGGCTGGGTCGAATACTCCAGCGTGCGCCCGCCATCGGCCTCGGGCCAGCTGCGGGTCGGCGGCCCGTACAGCGCGATGACGTCCGCCCCCCGGCTGTGGCCCGGCTGCAGCCGCGCATCGCGGTCCAGCGTGGTGCAGCCGGCCAGCAGGGCGGTGCAGAGCAGGGCGGTGGCGGCAAGGGCGGCGGGGCGCATGACGTCGTGGTTCAGCGGTGTGTGGCCAGGGCCCGCGCGCAGTCGCTGACGAGGGCCGGGCCCTTGTAGATGAGGCCGGTGTAGACCTGCACAAGATCGGCGCCCGCCTCGATCTTCTGGCGCGCGTCCGCGCCGCTCATGACGCCGCCCACGCCGATGATGGGATAGCCCGCCGGCAGCGCCGCGCGCAGCAGCCGGATGACGCGGTTGCTGGCCTCGAACACCGGCCGGCCCGACAGCCCGCCGGCTTCGTTCGCATGCGGCAGGCCTTGCACTGCATCGCGGGCGATGGTGGTGTTGGTGGCGATGACACCGTCGATGCCGTTGGCGGTCAGCGTCCGTGCGATGACGGCGACCTGGTCTTCCTCCAGGTCCGGGGCGATCTTGACGAACATCGGCACGCGCCGGCCGCCCTGCGCGTCGAGCTGCTGCTTGCGTTGCTGCAGCGTGCCCAGCAGCGCGTCCAGCGCCGCATCGCTCTGCAGTGCGCGCAGGTTCTTGGTGTTGGGGCTGGAGATGTTGACGGTGATGTAGTCGGCATGCGGGTGCACGCCGTCCAGGCCCAGCAGGTAGTCGTCGGCCGCGTTCTCGATGGGCGTGGCGGCGTTCTTGCCGATGTTCAGGCCCAGGATGCCGCCGGCCTGGCGGAAGCTGTGCGCGCGCTTCACGTTGGCGACGAAGCTGGCCAGGCCCTCGTTGTTGAAGCCCAGGCGGTTGATCAGCGCCTCGGCCTCGGGCAGGCGGAACATGCGCGGCTTGTCGTTGCCCGGCTGGCCGTTGGGCGTCACGGTACCCACCTCGATGAAGCCGAAGCCCATCGCGCCCAGGCCGTCGATGCAGCGGCCGTTCTTGTCCAGGCCGGCGGCCAGGCCGATGCGGTTGGGAAAGCGCAGGCCGGCCACGGTCACCGGGTCGCTGACGCGTTCGCCGCACCACAGCCATTGGCCGGGCGTGTTCTGCAGCCGGGCGATGCTGTTGAGCGTCAGCTCGTGCGCATGTTCGGGGTCCAGGCCGAACAGGAAGGGACGGGTCAGGGCGTAGGGGATCAGGGGCATAGGCAGCGATTGTCGCCAAGCGCGGGCCCCGGTGCCTCAGCCGCCGGCCTCGTCGCGGTCCCAGGGCGGCACGTCGCCCATCTTCTCCAGCATGAAGTCGATCAGCGCGCGCACCTTGGGCGCCGGGTGGCGGTTGGGCAGGTAGACGGCGTACAGCGTGTCGGCGTCCGCCAGCCCGCCGACCGGCTGCCAGCCGGGCAGCAGCGCGCGCAGCCGGCCGGCGCGCAGGTCGGCGCCGATGGCATAGGTGGGCAGCACCGCCAGCCCCATGCCGGCCAGCGCGGCGACGCGCAGTGACTCGCTGCTGTTGGCCGTCAGCCCGCTCTCGAAGCGCAGCGCGCCGCGGGTCTCCACGTCGGCCTCGCCCAGCGTCGCATGGCGGAAGCGCCAGCGGTCGGGCGACTGCAGGTAGCCGAAACGCAGGCAGCGGTGGCCGGCGATGTCGGCCACGGCCTGCGGCTCGCCGTGCGCCTGCAGGTAGGCCGGCGCGGCGCACAGCACGAAGCGGATGGACGCCAGCCGCCGCGCCACCAGCCCGTCCGACGGGCGGCTGGTCAGCCGCAGCACCACGTCGAAGCCTTCCTCGGCCAGGTCCACGTAGCGGTCGTTCAGCCCCAGCACCACGTCCAGCTGCGGATGGCGGGCGCAGAACTCGGCCATCAGCGCCGTGAACTGCAGGTTGCCGAAGGCGGTGGACACCGACAGCCGCAGCACGCCGCGCGGCTCGTCGCGGCGCCCGGCCAACTCGGTCTCCAGCGCCAGCGACTCGTCCAGCAGCCGCAGCGCCCGCTCGTAGACGGCGCGGCCCTCGGCCGTGGCGCTGACGCTGCGCGTCGTGCGGTGCAGCAGCCGGGTGCCGAGCTGGTCTTCCAGGCGCTGGACCTGCTTGCTGACGGCCGACTTGGTGGTGCCCAGCAGCCGTGCGGCGCCGGAAAAGCCGCGCGCGTCGACCACCCGGGCAAAGGCATGGAGGTCTTCAAGGCGGCCCATCAATGTGCTCCGTTTGGAAACGCTGAATCGATAAGAGGCTGGATTGTGTCTGAACGGGTGCGTTCCTACAGTCGGCGCACTGCTTCAAGGAGCCCCCATGCCCGCACTGCTGTCTCTTATACACATCTCCGAGCCCACGAGACGGACTCCTATCTC
>CAXDTK010000353.1:0-4980 GCA_963992225.1 uncultured Comamonadaceae bacterium
ATAGGAGTCCGTCTCGTGGGCTCGGAGATGTGTATAAGAGACAGGGGCGAGCGCGCCGACGAGTTCGCCGAAGCCCGCGCCCGCCTGCCCGCGCTGAAGCAGGCGCGCGCGGAAGCCGCCACGCGCATGAGCGCCGTCGAGGCCGAGCACGACCGGCTGCTCAAGGCTTCCGGCGTTCACGAGCAGAACTACGAGCGCGCCCAGCGCGAGCTGGCAGAAGGCGAGGAACGCCAGGCCCGCACCGCACGCGAGCATGCCGAGCGCCGCAAGGCGCTGCACACCGCGGCGATGGCGTCGCGCGAGGCGGGTGCGAAGTTCCCGCCGCGCTGGATCACGCCCATTGCGCTGACCGCGCTGCGCAACGAATTCGAGAACGCCCGCCAGGCCGAGATCCGCGCTCACCATGTGGACCAGGAGCTGGAGAAGGGCGTGTGGGAAACCGACGCCACCGTCGTCGATCGCCACCTGCGCATGACCAAGCAGGTGCGCGACGAGGAGGAGCAGCTCTCCAACCGCAAGGCCAGCAACGCGATGGCGCAGACGGCCGCGAGCAACGCCCGCGAGCGCTACATCGATGTGCTGCGCGCCACCGTGCGCCGCTACAAGAAGAACGTCGCCGAGCTGGGTGAGCTGGCCGGCGTGGCTGCCGAAGCCCAGCTGCCGCATCTGGACAACGACGACACCGTGCTGGCCCAGGCCGGACTGCACGTGAAGTTCAACTTCGACGGCAAGGGCGAGGTGGGCCTGAACGACGGCGAGGCCTCGGGCGGCCAGCAGGTGCTCAAGAGCCTGATCCTGCTGGTGGGCCTGATGAAGGACGACGAGACGCCGGGCGGCTTCGTCTTCATCGACGAGCCCTTCGCCCACCTGGACGTGCGCAACATCCAGCTGGTGGGCCACTTCCTGCGCAGCACGCGCGCGCAATACCTGCTGACGACGCCCATCACGCACAACGTCGAGGTGTTCGAGCCCAGCGAGATCACCCTGGTGACCAGCAAGAAGCCGCGCGGCGAACGCTGGGCGCCGCCCATTGCCGTGCTGGCGCGGCGGCCCGAGGTCAGCGAGTACGCATGACCGGCTGGCGTGAGTTGTCTGCCGACCGCTCGCGCCGGCATCTCGCGGCGGCCTCGCCGATCTGGCCCGGCTCGCCACCGGCACTCGACGAGGACGAGAAGGCCCTGCTGCTCAACTGGCTGCACGACAGCGCCGACACGCGGAAGTGGCAGGTCTTGCTGGAGCTGGCGGGCGCGGCGCGCATCGAGCTGGCCGACCGCCTGAGCGACAAGCTCTTGCGCCAGGGTGTGGCCACCCGCAAGGAAGTTTTCGAGCAAGGCCGGTGGCGGCCCGCGATGCTGTGCTGGGTCGAGTTGGAGGCCTTGCAGGCCGCGCTGGGCTTGCGCACGCGCAGCGCCCGCGATGCTCGTCGCGCGGCGCTGTCATCGCGGCTTGATGCGCTGATGGGCAACGAGCTGGTCGGCGAGGCCGCGCAGGCCCTGGCCGAGTCGCGCATGGCCATCGCAGCGGCCGAATCGCGTGCCGCGCTGCTGGAAGCACTGCTCGGCTGGGTCCGCGACGGCGAGGACGGCCTGCGCCGCGACTTCGCGCTGCGCCTGGGCCACACCAAGGCCGTCGGCGACGGCGAGTGGGCCTGGCTGGAGCACCACTTCGACCTGCCGGCGCTGGGCATAGGCGCCTTTGCGCCGCAGCTCACTCTGGCCGGCCACCTGAGTTTGTTCTGGGGGCAGGCCCTGCGCGTGGACATGGGCGTGGCGTCCTTCATCACCTTGCCATCGGCCTCGGTGGCAAGTCTTGAGCGCGTCACACCGCCTGAGCGCTGGTGGCTGATCGAAGGGCGCGCGAGCTTCGAGAAGCAGGCGGTGCGTTGCGCGCCCGGCGTGGCGCTGGTGTGGATCGCCGGCAGACCGACATATTCCTGGGCCACGGCGATGACGCAGCTGCTCCGGCTGGCCCCCGCCCCGGCGGACATCAGCGCGGATGCGGATCCTGCAGGCATCGAGATCGCGCTGTCCGCAGCACAGCCCTGGCAGGCTGCCGGCCTGCCCTGGACGGCCACCGCGATGGAGCCCGAGCGTTTGCACCGCCCGGGGCTTCAGCCCTTGGGCCGTTACGACCGCGAGGTGCTGGCGCGCCTCGCCGAGCGCGCGCTGCCGCCCGAACTGGCCGCGCTGCGCAATGCGCTGATCGAGCGCGGGGTGAAGGCTGAACAGGAGGGCTGGCTATGACGGACGGATGGGACCGCGCATCACCCTTCACGCGGACCTTGTCGCCTGCCGTCGAGCACATCGACGGCCTGGGCCACACCAACAACGCCGCCTACGTGCAGTGGTGCGAGCAGGTCGCCTGGGCGCATTCCGAGGCGCTGGGCCTGGGCCTGGCGGACTACCGGCGGCTGGACCGCGCGATGGCCATCCGCGAGGGCCATTACGACTACCTGCTGCCGTCCTACGCCGGCGAGGCGCTGGTGCTGGGCACGTGGCTGACCGCCAGCGACGGCAAGCTGACGATGGAGCGGCGCTTCCAGCTGCGCCGGGAAACCGACGGCCAGACCATCGTGCGCGGCCGCTGGTTGCTGGTGTGCATCGACATCAGCGCGGGCAGGCCGCGGCGCATGCCACCCGAGTTCCTGGCCATCTACGAAACCGCGGTGGTGCCTGCTGCCGGCTGATATACGTTTCGTATACAAACCGTATATAGTTGCGGCATGGGAATCGTCAAAATCTCCGACCCGCTGCACGAAAGCCTGCGGGTGGCCAGCCAGGCGCTGTCGCGCTCCATCAATGCCCAGGCCGAGCACTGGATGCGCATCGGGCTGCTGGCCGAGCTGCACCCGCAGCTCAACCACAGCGAGCTGTGCCAGCTGCTGATCCGCGCCGAGCAGGAGGGCGGGCTGGACCTGGCGCGCATGTCGGGCTGGACCCAGCCCGCCAGGACCCGTGGAGCACGCGCATGAAGAGCATCAAGCTGCGCACGCCCGACGAGGTGGCCCGGGCCCGCCACGCCGGCCACCTGATCGCCGAGGTGCTGGCCATGCTCAAGCCCTACGTGGTGCCCGGCGTGACGACCGAGGAGTTGGACGAGCGCTGCCGCGCCTACATCGTGGACGACCTGAAGTGCACGCCGTCCAACATCGGCTACCACGGCTACCCCAAGACGGCCTGCATCTCGCCCAACCATGTGGTGTGCCACGGCATTCCCAGCAGGGACAAGAAGCTCAAGAAGGGCGACATCGTCAACGTGGACGTCACGCTCACCACGCCGGACGGCTGGTATGGCGACAGCAGCCGCATGTTCATCGTCGGCGAGGCCAATGTGCTGGCGCGCCGGCTGGTGATGACGACGTATGAGGCGCTGCGCGCCGGCATCCGCCAGGTGCGCCCCGGCGCGACGCTGGGCGACGTGGGCCATGCCATCCAGCAGGTCGCGCATGCGGCGGGCTTCAGCGTGGTGCGCGAGTACGGCGGCCATGGCATCGGCACCGTCTACCACGACGACCCCCACGTGAACCACTTCGGCCGCCCCGGCGAGGGCCTGAAGCTGCAGGAGGGCATGATCTTCACGATCGAGCCCATGATCAACGCCGGCGGTGCCGGCATCCGCGAGCTCAACGACGGCTGGACGGTGGTCACGCGCGACCATTCGCTGTCGGCGCAGTGGGAGCACATGGTCACCGTGACCAACGACGGCTTCGAGATCCTGACGCCCTGGCCGGACGGCCTGGGCGACTACCCGGCGATCGACTGACGGCCGCGCCGCGCAGTCGGGCCGGGGGCCGGCCGAGCCGCCTTCCAGCGGCAGACGCGACGCGATGCGATTGCCATCCCCACCGGAAGGGGATGGGAGTCGGCTTGGGCAAGCCAGTATCCAGTCGTCGGCGACCAGCGATGCGGCAGCAGCTCGGCGATCCGGTTGGCCGGCTGCGTCGGCAGCCGCTCCAGCACATCACGCAGGTAGGCATAGGGATCAAGCCGGTTGAGCTTGGCCGATTGGATGAGGCTCATCGCGGCCGCAGCCCGTGTGCCCGCGCGCAAGTGCCCGCGAAGAGCCAGTTCTGCCGCCCCAGCGCAATGGGCCGGACGCGCTTCTCCACCCAGTTGCGGGCGCGGCTGCACGGGTGAAGGGGCAGTTGCGGCGAAGGCGTGCCGGCGCGTGCGGCGACGGCGGCGTCAGGCCAGCGAGGCCATGCGCTCCATCAGCACGCA
Source organism: uncultured Comamonadaceae bacterium (assembly GCA_963992225.1). Lineage (GTDB taxonomy): Bacteria > Pseudomonadota > Gammaproteobacteria > Burkholderiales > Burkholderiaceae_C > Pelomonas. The sequence goes on from CAXDTK010000353.1 coordinate 4,221, forward strand.
GTGCACCCAGCGCCGCTCGGTGATCTGGGCGGTCTGGGTGCGCAGGAATTCCTCGGCCTGCGACTGGGCCGACTCGAACTCGAAGCCGCCCAACTGCACATGCTGGCTCAGCGGCCGGCTCCAGACGCGGCGCACGGCGGCGCTGAACAGCGGCACGCCGTCGTCCTCGCCCAGCAGCAGCCGCATCTCGTAGTGGCGCGCGTCCAGCGGGGGCTCGGCCGAGGTGAGGATCTGCAGCCCCGCCTCGCTCAGGTCCACCACGACGCCGCCGCGGGCGTTGGCCAGCGCTTGTGGCTTGATGACCCAGACGGGCAGCTGCTCATGCGCGGCCGGCACGAGGAAGAACTCGACGCGGGGAAAGCGGCGCTGGTCGACGCCGGCCTGGGGCGGGTGCTGCATGTCTGTCGGGGGTGGCGCTGGGATGCCCTCAGCAGACCACCCCGCGATGACACCGCGGTGAAGGGGCGCCGGGATTGCTGCCCGCTTCGTGGGGGGCAGGTCGGCCCGGACACCGTCCGACGCCGACCCGCGCGCCGGCGGGTCAGACCGCGAGCAGGTCCACCTCGAACAGCAGCGTCGCGTTGGGCGGGATCACGCCGCCGGCGCCATGCGCGCCATAGCCCAGCTCGGGCGGCAGCACCAGCATGCGGGTGCCGCCCACCTTCATGCCCTGCACGCCCTCGTCCCAGCCCTGGATGACCTCGCCGCCGCCGAGGCGGAACTTGAACGGCTGGCCGCGGTCCTTGCTGGAGTCGAACTT
>CAXDTK010000354.1:0-4973 GCA_963992225.1 uncultured Comamonadaceae bacterium
TCAAGGCCGTTCGCGAAATCACCGGCCTGGGCCTCAAGGAAGCCAAGGACCTGGTCGACGGCGCGCCGAAGAACGTCAAGGAAGGCATTGCCAAGGCTGACGCCGAAGCTGCCGTCAAGAAGCTGGTGGAAGCCGGCGCCAAGGCCGAAATCAAGTAATTCGACGAGGGCTCGGCTACTGCGCCGGCCGATCCCGGGCTTTCGATGCTCGCCGTACGCTCGTACGGCTCCGCGTCTCAAGCCCGACCTCGACCGGCTCGCGACGCCGCTCCCTCGCCGAATCTGGTTTGTCCAGGTTCATGAAAGGGGTTGCCGACAGGCTTCCCCTTTTTCGTCTTTGCGGGTTTGTCCCCGTAGAGAACAGTTGAAAGAACCGCGCGCGGTATGATGCGCGGTTCTTTCACGTGTTCTCTGATCCGACTGCAGAGAGCCAGTTTGGTCGGACTTTGGTAAGCCTTCAACGCGAGGCCAGAGTTGTCCGCCAGCGGTTGGTAGTGGCCAACCACCAAGCTAGGCAGTCGCCCGTCCTGGGCGAGCAAGCCAGCCAGTCGCCGACGCGGTGCGTCCCACGGCCAGGGATGCACTCGACACGGAGTGTTTATGGCGCAAGCAACCCCCTACAGCTACACCGAGCGCAAGCGGATTCGCAAGAGCTTCGGCAAGCGCGAGAGCGTTCTCAACGTTCCTTATCTGCTCACCATGCAGAAGGACAGCTACGTGGCCTTCCTGCAGAAGGACGTGGCGCCCGCCAAACGCAAGCCCGAAGGGCTGCAGGCGGCCTTCCTGTCGGCGTTCCCGATTGTTTCGCACAACGGTTTCGTCGAGATGAAGTTCCTCGAGTTCAACATCGCCAAGCCGCCGTTCGACACCCGCGAGTGCCAGCAGCGGGGGTTGACCTACGCGGCCGCCGTGCGTGCGCGCCTGCAGATGATCATCTATGACCGTGAGTCGCCCCAGGCGAAGACCGTCAAGGAGATCAAGGAGCAGGAGGTCTACATGGGCGAAGTGCCCCTGATGACCGACTACGGCTCGTTCATCGTCAACGGTACCGAGCGCGTCATCGTGTCGCAGCTGCACCGTTCGCCGGGCGTGTTCTTCGAGCACGACAAGGGCAAGACGCACTCGTCGGGCAAGCTGCTGTTCAGCGCCCGCATCATTCCCTACCGCGGCTCCTGGCTGGACTTCGAGTTCGACCCGAAGGACATCCTGTACTTCCGCGTCGACCGCCGCCGCAAGATGCCGGTCACCATCCTGCTCAAGGCCATCGGCCTGAACCCCGAGCAGATCCTGGCCCACTTCTTCGTGTTCGACAACTTCCGCTTGATGGACGTCGGCGCGCAGCTGGAGTTCGTCGCCGACCGCCTGAAGGGTGAAGTCGCCCGCTTTGACATCGTCGACAAGAGCGGCGCCGTCATCGTCGAGAAGGACAAGCGCATCACGGCCCGCCATGTGCGCCAGCTGGAGCAGTCCGGCACGCAGCACATCTCGGTGCCCGAGGACTTCCTGGTCGGCCGCGTGCTGGCCAAGAACATGATCGACGCCGACACCGGCGAGATCATCGCCAAGGCCAACGACGAACTGACCGAAGCCTTGCTGAAGAAGCTGCGCGCGGCCGGCGTCAAGGAAATCCAGTGCCTGTTCACGAACGAGCTGGATGAAGGCGCCTACATCTCGCAGACGCTGGCGTCTGACGAGACCGAGACGCAGCTGGCCGCCCGCGTGGCCATCTATCGCATGATGCGCCCCGGCGAGCCGCCGACGGAAGACGCCGTCGAGGCGCTGTTCAACCGCCTGTTCTACAGCACCGACACCTACGACCTGAGCCGCGTCGGCCGCATGAAGTTCAACGCGCGTGTCGGCCGTGACACGCCGGAAGGCGCGATGAACCTGTCCAACGAGGACATCCTTGACGTCGTCAAGATCCTCGTCGAGCTGCGCAATGGCCGCGGCGAAGTGGACGACATCGACCACCTGGGCAATCGCCGCGTGCGCTGCGTGGGCGAACTGGCCGAGAACCAGTACCGCTCGGGCCTCGCCCGCATCGAGAAGGCCGTCAAGGAACGTCTGGGCCAGGCCGAGACCGAAGCCCTGATGCCGCACGACCTGATCAACTCCAAGCCGATCTCCGCGGCGCTGAAGGAGTTCTTCGGCGCGTCGCAGCTGTCGCAGTTCATGGACCAGACCAACCCGCTGTCGGAGATCACGCACAAGCGTCGCGTCTCCGCCCTGGGCCCGGGCGGTCTGACCCGCGAGCGCGCCGGCTTTGAAGTCCGTGACGTGCACCCGACCCACTACGGCCGCGTCTGCCCGATCGAAACGCCGGAAGGCCCGAACATCGGCCTGATCAACTCGCTGGCGCTGTATGCGCAGCTCAACGAGTACGGCTTCCTGGAGACGCCGTACCGCCGCGTCGTGGACGGCAAGGTGACCGACCAGATCGACTACCTGTCGGCCATCGAGGAAGGCAAGTACGTCATCGCCCAGGCGAACGCGACGCTGAACACGACCGGCGAACTGACCGACGAGCTGGTGTCGGCGCGTGAAAACGGCGAATCGGTGCTGACGTCGCCCGAGCGCATCCAGTACATGGACGTGGCGCCGACGCAGATCGTGTCGGTGGCCGCCTCGTTGGTGCCGTTCCTCGAGCACGACGACGCGAACCGCGCGCTGATGGGCGCCAACATGCAGCGTCAGGCCGTGCCGGTGCTGCGTCCCGAGAAGGCTTTCGTGGGCACGGGCGTCGAGCGCGTGGCGGCGAAGGACTCGGGCACGGTCGTGGCTGCACGCCGCGGCGGCGTGGTCGACTACGTCGACACCAACCGCATCGTGATCCGCGTGAACGATGACGAGACCGTGGCTGGTGAGGTCGGTGTCGACATCTACAACCTGATCAAGTACCAGCGCTCCAACCAGAACACCAACATCCACCAGCGCCCGATCGTCAAGCGCGGCGACAAGGTGGGGGCCGAGGACATCATTGCCGACGGCGCTTCCACCGACATCGGCGAGCTGGCCCTGGGCCAGAACATGCTGGTCGCGTTCATGCCGTGGAACGGCTACAACTTCGAGGACTCGATCCTCATCAGCGAACGCGTCATCGCCGAAGACCGCTACACCTCGATCCACATCGAGGAGCTGGTGGTCAACGCGCGTGACACCAAGCTGGGCGCCGAGGAAATCACCCGCGACATCCCGAATCTGTCGGAGCAACAACTCGGCCGCCTGGACGAGTCGGGCATCGTCTACATCGGTGCCGAGGTGAACCCCGGCGACGTGCTGGTCGGCAAGGTCACGCCCAAGGGCGAGACCACGCTGACGCCTGAAGAGAAGCTGCTGCGCGCCATCTTCGGCGAGAAGGCTTCGGACGTGAAGGACACGTCGCTGCGCGTCGACCAGGGCACGCAAGGCACCGTCATCGACGTGCAGGTCTTCACCCGTGAAGGCATCCAGCGCGACAAGCGCGCCCAGCAGATCATCGACGACGAGCTGAAGCGCTACCGCCTGGACCTGAACGACCAGCTGCGCATCGTCGAAAGCGACGCCTTCGACCGTATCGAGAAGCTGCTGGTCGGCAAGATCGCCAACGGCGGCCCGCAGAAGATCGCCAAGGGCACCAAGATCGACAAGGACTACCTGGCCTCCGTCGAGCGCTTCCACTGGTTCGACATCCGTCCGGCCGAGGAGGAAGTGGCCAATCAGCTGGAGTCCATCAAGAACTCGCTGGACCAGACCCGCCACAGCTTCGACCTGGCCTTTGAAGAAAAGCGCAAGAAGCTGACGCAAGGCGACGAGCTGCCCGCCGGCGTGCTGAAAATGGTCAAGGTCTACCTGGCCGTCAAGCGCCGCCTGCAGCCTGGCGACAAGATGGCCGGCCGTCACGGCAACAAGGGTGTGGTGTCCAAGATCGTTCCGATCGAAGACATGCCCTACATGGCCGACGGCACCCCTGCCGACATCGTGCTGAACCCGCTGGGCGTCCCGTCGCGGATGAACGTGGGCCAGGTGCTGGAAGTGCACCTGGGCTGGGCCGGCAAGGGCATCGGCCAGCGCATCGGCGACATGCTGCAGCAGCACAGCAAGGTGGCCGAGCTGCGCAAGCTGTTCGACCAGCTCTACAACCAGAGCGGCGGCAAGACCGAGAACATCGACGACCTGACCGACACCGAAGTGCTGGAGATGGCTGAGAACCTCGCCAAGGGCGTGCCCTTCGCGACGCCGGTGTTCGACGGTGCCAAGGAAGAAGAAATCCGCGGCATGCTGAAGCTGGCGTACCCGGACGACATCGCCGCCAAGAAGGGGCTGACCGAGACGCGCACCCAGGCCTGGCTGTGCGACGGCCGCACCGGCGAGCAGTTCGAACGCCCGGTCACCGTCGGCTACATGCACGTGCTGAAGCTGCACCACCTGGTGGACGACAAGATGCACGCCCGTTCGACCGGCCCGTACTCGCTGGTCACGCAGCAGCCGCTGGGCGGCAAGGCGCAGTTCGGCGGCCAGCGCTTCGGCGAAATGGAAGTCTGGGCGCTGGAGGCCTATGGCGCGTCGTACATCCTGCAGGAAATGCTGACGGTCAAGTCCGACGACGTGAACGGCCGAACCAAGGTCTACGAAAGCATCGTCAAGGGCGAACACGCCATCGAAGCGGGCATGCCCGAATCGTTCAACGTCCTGGTCAAGGAGATTCGCTCCCTTGGCATCGACATTGAACTGGAACGCAATTAAGGAGCAGATGCATGAAGGGACTACTCGACCTTTTCAAGCAATTCACCCCCGATGAGCATTTCGATGCCATCAAGATCGGCCTGGCTTCCCCGGAGAAGATCCGGTCCTGGTCGTTCGGCGAGGTGAAGAAGCCCGAGACCATCAACTACCGCACCTTCAAGCCGGAACGCGACGGCCTGTTCTGCGCCAAGATCTTTGGCCCGATCAAGGACTACGAGTGCCTGTGCGGCAAGTACAAGCGCCTGAAGCACC
>CAXDTK010000355.1:0-4948 GCA_963992225.1 uncultured Comamonadaceae bacterium
GCAGCGCCGTCTGCACCCCGGGCGCGAACTTCACGCTGGAGAAGTTGGTGTAGTTCACGCCGGCGCCGACATAGGGGCGCACGGTGCCGGTGGGGTTGAAGTGGTACTGCAGCGTCAGCGTGGGCGGCAGGTGCTTGAGCGAGCCGATCTCGGTGCCGTTGGAGTACAGGCGCTGCTTCTGCGGGTAGGTCAGGATCAGCTCGGCCGCGATGTTGGGCGTGACGAAGTAGCTGAAGTCGATCTCGGGGAAGGTCTTGTTGTTGATCGACAGGCCCAGGCCGGTGCTGTCCTTGTTGGCCGAGTCCAGGTGCAGCGCGCGCACGCGCACCATCAGCGCGCCTTCTTCGGCCTGGGCAGGTTGCAGGGCAAGCGCGGCAGCGGCGATGGCAACCAGGCGGAGGGTGGCAGAGAACTTCATCAATGGCTCCAGTGAATGGGACGGGTCCCGATGGAGGCATTGCACAAGTTGTGGCAGCCGCGCGATTTGAGGCAACACAAGGTCGCCGTTCAACCCCGCCATGACTGCGGCAGGGTTTTGCGCTGCATCAAGCTTTGCCGCCGAGGCCGAGGCGGCGGCACAACTCCAGCGCGAGCGCGCTCTGGTTGAGCGTATAGAAATGGATGCTGGGCGCGCCGCCGTCGATGAGCCGCTCGCACAACCGCGCCACCACGTCCAGGCCGAAGGCGCGGATGGAGGCGGCGTCGTCCATGAAGCCCTCCATGCGCATCTGCACCCAGCGGGGGATCTCGATGCCGTCGCGCTGCGCGAACTGCGCGATGCGGCCGTAGTTGTGGAAGGGCATGATGCCCGGCACGATGGGCTGGGTGACGCCCAGCTTGCGTGCCTCGTCGACGAACTGGAAGTAGGCGTCGGCGTTGAAGAAGAACTGCGTGATCGCGCCGCTGGCGCCGGCCTTCATCTTGTCGGCGAAGTGCTGCAGGTCGCGCGCCGCATAGCGTTGCTGGGGGTGCACCTCGGGGTAGGCGGCGACCTCGATGTGCCAGTCGGGCCCTTGCGTCTCGCGGATGAAGTCGACCAGCTCGGCCGCGTAGCGGAACTCGCCCGCGGTGGCGGTGCCGCTGGGCAGGTCGCCGCGCAGCGCCACCACGCGGTGGATGTCCTGGGCGCGGTAGGTGGCCAGGATCTCGGCGATGTTCTCGCGGGTGGAGCCCACGCAGGACAGGTGCGGCGCGGCCTCGAAGCCCGCGCCGGCGATGTCCATCACGGCAGAGAGCGTCTTCTCGCGCGTGGAGCCGCCGGCGCCGTAGGTGACGCTGAAGTACTGCGGCGACAGCGCGCCCAGCTCCTGCACGACGGTCTTGAGTTTCTCGACGCCGACCGGCGTGTTGGGCGGGAAGAATTCAAACGAGACGGCAGTGCTCATCGGGAGGCGTACAAAAAGAATTCACGGTTGCCATCACCGCCGGTGATGGGGCTGTCGAAGTAGTCCAGCACTTCAAGGCCGAGGGCCGTGCAGGCCAGGCGCACGCGGGCTTCCAGGGCGGGAAAGTCGGCCTCGTCCTTGACCAGGCCGCCCTTGCCCAGCGCCTGCGGGCCCAGCTCGAACTGCGGCTTGATGAGCACGAGCAGGCGGCCGTGCCCCTCCAGCCAGGGCAGCAGCTCGGGCAGGCTGCCCACCATGGAGATGAAGCTGAGGTCGCCGACGATGAGCGGGAAGCCGCCGGTGGGCACATGCGGCCGCAGGCCGGCCAGCTCGCGCACATGCGTGCCCTCCAGCGCCGTGACGCGCGGGTCGGCCTGCAGCCGGGCGTGCAGCTGGCCGTGGCCCACGTCCACGCCCACCACATGCCGCGCACCATGCGCCAGCAGGCAGTCGGTGAAGCCGCCGGTGCTCTGGCCCACGTCCAGCGCCGTCAGGCCCTCCACGTCCAGCCGCGTGTGGCGCAGGGCGCCTTCCAGCTTGAGCCCGCCACGCGACACGTAGCGCAGCTCCGCGTCGTCGGTGACGCGCAGCTGCGCCGTCTCGGGCAGCTCCTCGCCGGCCTTGCGGATGACGGTCCAGCCGCTCGCGCCGGCCCACTCGGCCGCGCCCTGCTGGATCAGCCGCTGGGCCGCCGAGCGCGTGGGCGCGAGCCCTTGGGCGACGAGGAGCTGGTCAGCGCGCATGGGACGCACTGCCGCGAGGGCGGGCCCCTGCGGGCCGAGCGCCGGGCGCGCCTGCGCACCGCAGTGCGGGGCTGGGTGAGGGGCTCATTTCAATACCGGTAGGTGTTGGCCTTGTAGGGGCCGGCCTTGCTGACGCCGATGTAGGCCGCCTGCTCGTCGGTCAGCTGGGTCAGCTGCGCGTTCAGCGTGGTCAGCTGCAGCAGGGCGACCTTCTCGTCCAGGTGCTTGGGCAGCACATAGACCTTGCCGGCCTCGTAGCGGTCCTGGTGGGCGAACAGCTCGATCTGCGCGATGGTCTGGTTGGCGAAGGACGAGCTCATCACATAGCTCGGGTGGCCCGTGCCGCAGCCCAGGTTCACCAGCCGTCCCTTGGCCAGCAGGATGATCTTCTTGCCGTCGGGGAAGGTGACATGGTCCACCTGCGGCTTGATCTCGTCCCACCCGCAGTCCTCGATCGCCGCGACGTCGATCTCGTTGTCGAAGTGGCCGATGTTGCAGACGATGGCGTTGTTCTTCATCGCGGCCATGTGCTCGCGGCGGATGACGTTCTTGTTGCCGGTGGCGGTGACGAAGATGTCGGCCTTGTCGGCGGCGTATTCCATCGTCACGACGCGGTAGCCTTCCATCGCGGCCTGCAGCGCGCAGATCGGGTCGATCTCGGTCACCCAGACCTGCGCCGACAGCGCGCGCAGCGCCTGGGCCGAGCCCTTGCCCACGTCGCCGTAGCCGGCCACCACGGCGATCTTGCCGGCCACCATCACGTCGGTGGCGCGCTTGATGGCGTCCACCAGGCTCTCGCGGCAGCCGTAGAGGTTGTCGAACTTGCTCTTGGTGACGCTGTCGTTGACGTTGATGGCGCGGAACTGCAGCGTGCCCTTGGCCGCCATCTCATTCAGGCGCAGCACGCCGGTGGTGGTTTCCTCGGTCACGCCGATGATCTCGGCGGCCTTGCGGGTGTACCAGGTCGGGTCGGCCGCGACCTTGGCCTTGATGGCGGCGAACAGGATGCGCTCTTCCTCGCTGCCGGGGTTGGCCAGCACGGACAGGTCCTTCTCGGCCTTCTGGCCCAGGTGCATCAGCAGCGTCGCGTCGCCGCCGTCGTCCAGGATCATGTTGGGGCCTTCGCCCGGCGTGCCGGCGGCGCCGAAGTCGAAGATGCGATGCGTGTAGTCCCAGTAGTCTTCCAGCGTCTCGCCCTTGTAGGCGAACACGGGGGTGCCGGCGACGGCCAGCGCGGCGGCGGCGTGGTCCTGCGTCGAGAAGATGTTGCACGAGGCCCAGCGGACCTGCGCGCCCAGCGCCTGCAGCGTCTCCACCAGCACGGCGGTCTGGATGGTCATGTGCAGGCTGCCGGCGATGCGGGCGCCCTTGAGTGGCTGTGCGGCGGCGTATTCGCGGCGGATGGCCATCAGCGCCGGCATCTCGTGCTCGGCGATGTTGATTTCCTTGCGACCCCAGTCGGCCAGCGACAGGTCCTTGACGATGTGGGCGGGAAGATTGGCGGTCATGCGGGCTCCTTCAAGCGAATGAAGCCGCTGGGTCGCGCAGGGTGGTCATGGAACTCACCCCGGCACGGTGGGCCAGCGGGTGAGCGCGGTTGCAAGGGGTGGTTCCGAGCCTGGCCTCAATAGGTGCTGAGGTTGCAACGCTCCTCGGAAGCCCGGCATTCTAGTGCGCGGCCCGCCCGCCTGGTGCCTGCAGGGGTGCTGCCCGCTGCCAACAAATCGTCGACCGGCGCCGGGCCGAGTGCTAGAGGGACGCGCCGAGGAAGTCGGCCAGGCGCTGGATCTCCTCGTCCAGCGCGGTGCGGAACCCGGCGTCGCGCGGTGCGCGACCGGCCACGTAGCCGCAGTCGACCTGCAGGCGACCCGCCTTGACGCCGGCATTGGCCCAGCCGACGACCTGGTCGCGCCACAGCAGCGGCAGCGCGTAATGGCCGCGCACGCGCTTAGGCTTGGGCGTGTAGGCCTCGAAGCGGTAGGCCCAGCCCCACAGCAGCTCGAAGCGGCGGCGGTCCCACACCACCGGGTCGAACGGCGCCAGCAGCCGCACCTGCGACGGGATGCGCCAGCCGCGTGTCGGGTCCTCGCCGGCCGGCCAGTACCAGTCGACGCCGTCGACGCGCGTGCGGGCCAGGCGCGCCTTCGCACGGGCCAGCGTGGGCTTGCGCAGCGTCTCCCACTGGTGGGCGGCGTTGAACAGCATGTTGATGAGTTGCGACAGGCTGCCCGCCGGCAGCGGCGCGTACTTCTGTACCAGCGCGTCGGCCATCGCGTCCATGGCCGCCTGCGGGTCGACCGGGGCCTGCCAGGCCGGGCCCAGGCGGTAGACACGCGTGCCGCTGTCGCGCCGCACCACGTCCAGGTGGCCGCGGTAGTGCAGGCCGTCCAGCAGCTCGGTCGACAGCCGGCTGTTGCCGCCGAACCAGTTCTTCACCGGCCCATGGCCCAGTGCCGCGTCGACGTCGGCGGGGTGGGCCTCGCCCAGGCGCTCGACCTCCGCCAGCACGGCGCGCGCCAGCTGCCAGCGCGCCTCGTCCCAGACGCGGCGGGTGGTGCGCGGGTGCATCAGCGCGCGCAGCTGCGGCGTGACGAAGCCATAGTTGATGAAGAAGTCCTCCTGCAGCGGCAGGCGCGGGTAGCGGCGCTCCAGGTCGCCGGCGCGGTAGTCCTTGACGCGGTGGCGCAGCGTCAGGTCCTGCGCCCGCGCCGGCGCGCGCAGCGGGTCGGCCTGCACGAAGCCGCCCAGCCGCTCGACCGCCTTCAGCAGCGTGGTGGCTGTCTCTTATACACATCTCCGAGCCCACGAGACGGACTCCTA
>CAXDTK010000356.1:0-4929 GCA_963992225.1 uncultured Comamonadaceae bacterium
TACACCTAAGCCTTCGTCGGCAGCGTCAGATGTGTATAAGAGACAGGAAGTCGGGGCTGCGGCGCAGCACGGCCAGCAGCGGTGCGCCGACGCGCGCCAGCATCTCCGCCGGGTCGGCGCTGGGCAGGGTGCGCCGCCCCAGCGCCAGGTAGGCCTGCCGCGCGGCGGCATAGGCAGCCAGGCGCGGCGCGAGCGCGGCGTCGGCCGGTGCCAGCAGCCGGGCCGCGGCGGGCTCGGGCAGGGCCAGGCTGTCCAGCAGCGCCAGCAGGCGGTCGCGTGGCGCCGAGTCGGGCGCGTAGGTGATGCGCGGCGCGCGGTAGGCCACCCAGGGCCGGTCGTCGGTGTTCAGCGGCGCGCCCGCCGCGAAGCGCTGCAGCGCGGCGGCGTCGGCCAGCAGGCTGCCCAGCACGGCGAAGTCGTCGGCCAGCCCGAACGCCGCGGCCAGTGGCGGGCGGCCGGCCTGCGCGGCGAAGCGCGTGCCGCCGGCGCGGCCGATCAGGCCCACGGTGGGCGTGTCCAGGCTGTGGCTGGCCAGCACGGCGGCACCGTCCGGGAACGCCTGCAGGAAGGCCGCGGTGATGCTGCGCAGCGTGGCCAGGTCCAGCTGGTGCAGCGGCAGCCACTGGCAGAACAGGCCGGTGTCGGCCAGCCGGTCGCGCACGGCGCCGAAATGCTCCACCGTGTAGAGCGCGCCCGAGCCGCTGCGCGCCGGGTGGAAGTTGTCGGCCACGATGACGTCGTAGCGCCGTTCGGTGCTGCGCACGTAGCGGCGCGCGTCGGCGGCCTGCAGGCGCGGCTGGCCGTCGCCCAGCGCGGCGAGCGCCGGCTGGAACAGCGCCGCGGCCTCGATGACCTCGGGCAGCAGCTCCACCGAGTCCACCTGCACGCCGGGCAGCCGTGCCGCCACGCCCGCGGTGACGCCCGAGCCCAGCCCCAGGAACAGCGCCTGGCGCGGCTGGCCGTGCAGCAGCAGCGGCAGCAGCGCCTGGCGGCCGTCGACATGCAGCGTGGCGCTGCTGCCCTCCTGCTGGCGGTTGTTGATGCGCAGCCGGGCCACGCCGGCGGCGTCTTCCACCACGCTGACGGCGGCGAGCGTGCCGTCGCGGTAGCTCAGCACCCGGCCACCCTCGGGCAGGTCCACGAAGGCCAGCGGCGGCGCCAGCAGCGCCAGCCCCGCGGCCGCGCCGGCGGGCAGCCCCCAGGCCAGCCGGCGCGGCGCGGGGGCCAGCGCCAGGTAGCCGGCCGCCACCAGCAGCAGCGCCAGCTTCGGGCCCAGCAGCGGCGCCAGCACGACGCCGAACAGCGGCGCGGCGAGCATCGCGCCCAGCGTGTTGACGCCCAGCGCCCGGCTGAGTGGTTGGCCCGCCGCGGCGGCCTCGGCGGCGAGCTGGCAGAACAGCGCGCCCATCAGCAGCGTCGGCAACGCGAACACGGCCACCGCCAGCAGCGCCTCCACCACCAGCGCAGCGGCCAGCGTGGCCGGCAGCCTTTGCGCCAGCGCCTGCTTCAGCGCCTCGGCGCCCCACAGCGCCGCCATGCCCAGCAGCACGCTGCCGGCCAGCGCCCACAGCAGCCCTTCGCGGTGGCGCAGCAGGGGCCAGCGCGCATGGGCCGCGGCGCCCAGCGCGCTGCCGGCCAGGTAGACGGCCAGCAGCAGCGCGAAGGTGTAGACCGTGTCCTCGGCCACCTGGCTGAGCACGCGCACGGCCAGCACCTCGTAGGCGATGCCCAGCAGGCCGGTGAGGGCCAGCAGCCCCAGCGGTCGGCGCGAGCTGGCGGTGGCGCGCGGCGCAGCCGGCCGGCCCTGCAGCGCCACGCCGGCCAGCAGCGCGCAGCCCAGGTTGAGCGCCACGCACAGGCCGGCGCTGCGCGTCAGGCCCCAGTCGGGGATGAGCCAGAAGGCGGTGGCCAGTACGCCCGCCACCGCGCCCAGCGTGTTGGCCGCGTACAGGGGCGCCACGGCCGCCGTGCCCAGGCGCGCCATCGCCGGCAGCGTGGCGCCCATGGCGGCGGTGGCCGGCAACAGCAGCAGGAAGCTGGCGCCGAAGGCCACGCTCCAGTGCCAGGCGGGCCCGGCCTCGGGCCCGATCAGCGCCAGCGCCGCGCGGCTGGCCGCCGGCATGGCCACCATCAGCAGCGCGCCCCACAGGCCGATCAACGCCTCGCAGCCGGCATACCAGCGCAGCGGCACGGCACTGGCCTCGATGCGCCGGCCCAGCAGCAGCGCGCCCAGCGACAGCCCGCCGAAGAAGGCCGCCACCACGGCCAGCACGGCCGCCGACTCATGGCCCAGCACCAGGCCGAACTGCTGCGTCCAGACGATCTGGTAGCCCAGCCCGGCAAAGCCGGAGGCGACCATCAGCAGCAGGGCCAGATGCTTCATGCGGGCCGAGCGCCGGGCCAACCCAAGCCGGCCCGCAGGCGATGTGCAAGCGGCTCAACGCCGCATGCATCGCCGCCCCCTCGGGGGACCGACCGGGCTCGCCCGCGTTCAGCGGCGCGCGACCGGGCGAGGGGCTTCGCCCCTTTCAAGCGGAGAAGCTCAACGTGTAGCCCCAGCTCTCCAGCCGCGTCGGGATCGCGTTGAAGGCCAGCGTGATGCGGCGCCCGCCAGCGTTGGGCGGCACGGCATGCATCAGGTAGCTGGGAAAGAGCATCAGGTCGCCGGGCCGGGGCGCGGGGCTGACCCATTTCTCGGCGTTGTACGGCCCGGTCGTGACGCCGGCATGGTCGTTCTTCAGCGTGAAGTCATGCCCGCCGGGCGACTTCATGAAGACGGTGCGCGCGGAGTCGTCGGTCTCGGTCAGGTAGACCACGCCCGAGGCGAAGCTGTTGGCGTGGTTGTGCATGGCCTGCCGGCCGCCGGTGTCCAGCACGTTGACCCACATCTCCTTGATGGCCCAGCCCAGCGCCTCGCCGAACAGCAGCCGGCCGAACTCGGCCACCTTGGGCGTGATCAGCGCGGCGGCCTGCACCAGCAGCGGGCTGTCCGACGGCTGCAGCATGCGGGTGTGGGACAGCGCGTCGGAGCTGTTGTTGGGCTCCAGCGCACGGCTGCTGAAGTGGTCCACCAGCGCGTTCACCAGCGGCGGCGGCAGCACGCCCGGCGCGCGCAGCAGCGGCACGGGGAACAGGCCGATGACCTCGTCGGCGCCGCTCATGCCACCACCGCCGCGATGCGCAGCCAGGACCAGTAGGCCGCCAGGCTGCCGATCAGGTAGAGCAGCCCGGTGCGCAGCCGCTGCGCCGCCGGCCAGCGGCTGCCCAGGCGCCACAGCGCCCAGCACAGGCCCACGGTCATCAGCTGGCCCAGCTCCACGCCCACGTTGAAGGTCAGCAGCGCCACCGGCAGGTGGTTCTCGGGCAGGCCGATCTCCTTGAGCGCGCCGGCGAAGCCCAGGCCGTGCACCAGGCCGAACAGGAAGGCCACGACGGCCGGCCAGCGGCGCGCCAGGGTCTCGCGCCGGTGCAGCGCCTCGCCGGCCACCAGCACGATGGACAGCGCGATGCTGGCCTCCACCGGCGCGGAGCGCAGCGTCAGCCAGCCCATCGCGCTGCTGGCCAGCGTCAGGCTGTGCGCGGCGGTGAAGGCGGTGATGGTCCACACCAGGCGGCGGCGGAAGTCGACCAGGAACAGCAGGCCGATGACGAACAGCAGGTGGTCGATGCCGCCCAGGATGTGTTCCACGCCCAGCAGCGTGTAGGCGCGTGCGATCTCGCCCAGGCCGCGCGGGTCGTCGGCGGCGCCGTACAGCTGCACGGTGGGCTGGCCCTTGGTGAGGGTGTAGACGCGGTTCTGCCCGTCCAGCCAGAAGACCTTGATGACGGCGGCGGAGTAGCGCTCGCCGACGCCCTTGACGGCCAGCGTGCCGGCCAGGCCGCGCTCGCCGCAGCGCAGCAGGTTGGCCTCGGCCGCGCAGCCGGCGGGCCATTGGGGCGCCAGGTCCCGGCCGACCGGGCGCTTGTCGCCGGCCATCCACTGCCAGACGAACTCGCCGCGCTGGGTCTCGCGCAGCTGCATCTCGGCCATGCTCAGCTCATGCGCCGCGGCGGGCAGGGCCAACACCAGCAGCAGGGCGGCGCCCAGCCTCCAGAGCAGCCGCCTCATGGCGCGGGTGCCTCGACCCGGACGGTGTACTTGCGCGCCAGCGCCGCCACCGCGGCGCTGCGCTGCTCGGCCAGCGTGGCGTCGGTCCAGTCCTGCAGCACGACGCCGCGCAGCGCCTCGAAGCTGGCCGGCCTGGGCGCGGTGGCGGCGTCCAGCCGCACCGCGCGCCAGCCGTCGCCGGAGGGCAGGGCCAGCCAGCGGCCCGGCGTCGCCGCCTCCAGCGTCTTGGCGAACGCCTCGCCGTAGCTCTGCACGAGGTTGGCATGCGGCCGGCCCTTGAAGACGCGCAGCCCGGCCCGGGCGTCGCCCGGCGTGCCGGCATTCAGCGCGTCAGCGAAGGTGCGCACGGCGGCCTCGGTGGCCTCGCCGTCGAGCACGGCCTCCTGGAAGTCGAAGCGCGCCGGCTCGTCGTACTTCGCGCGGCGCTGCTCGAACCAGTCGCGCAGCCGCTGCTCGTCGACCGGCGGCAGCTTGGTGCCGCCGTCGACCACGCTCAGCGCCTTGAAGATCACGCGCTCGCGGATGGCGGTGTCGCCCCTGTCCAGCTGCAGGGCCAGGCCCTCGCGGTACAGCACCTCGTTGTCCAGCCAGACCTTGCGCAGCGCGGCCATCTCCTCGGCGTTGGGCTCCTTGCCGCGCTTGGCCTTGAAGATCTGGCGCGCCTCTTCCTCGACCTCGGCGCCGATGACGATCTCGTTGGCGGGGTCGGCGCCGCCGTTGAGCAGCCGGTCGACGCCGAACAGCAGCGCGCCCGCGAGCAGGAAATGCAGCAGCGGTTCACGCGTCCAGGCGGGCCGGGCGTGGCGCGCGGTGGGCGGGAT
>CAXDTK010000357.1:0-4901 GCA_963992225.1 uncultured Comamonadaceae bacterium
GATAGGAGTCCGTCTCGTGGGCTCGGAGATGTGTATAAGAGACAGAGAGATAAACATGCTTGAATGAGACCAACCATCCCGAATATCGAGACAAATGGACCGCTTCGAGGAAATGCGCGTGTTTGCCGCCGTGGTGGAGGCCGGCAGCTTTGTCGGGGCATCCGCGTCGCTGGCGATGTCCAAGGCGGCCGTCTCGCGCTACGTGGCGGAGCTGGAATCGCGGCTCAACGTGCGGCTGCTGCACCGGACCACGCGCAAGCTCTCGCTGACGCCGGAAGGCGAGGTCTTCCACGGGCGCTGCCGTGAGCTGCTGGGCGGCGTTGACGAAGCAGAGGCGGAAATCACCTCGCGCAGCGGCGAAGCCAGCGGCCTGCTGCGCATCAACGCGCCGTTTTCCTTCGGCCTGCTGCACCTGGCGCCGTTGTGGGTGGAGTTCATGGCCCAGCACCCGAAGGTAACGCTCGACGTGACGCTGGCGGACCGGGTGGTGGACCTCGTCGAAGAGGGGTTCGACATGGCGGTGCGTATCGCGCGGCTGCCCAACTCCTCGCTGGTCAGCCGTCAACTCACCTCGACGCGGCTGGTGTTGTGCGCTTCGCCAAACTACCTGGAGGCGCGGGGCGAACCGAAGCACCCTTCCGAGTTGGTCCACCACGATGTGCTGGCCTACAGCCTGTTCTCGATGGGGGACCAATGGGCATTCACGGGCCCGGATGGAGACGTGTCTGTCAAGGTAAGGCCGCGCATGCACACCAACAGCGGCGACACCTGCCGAGTGGCAGCGTTGCGTCACCAGGGCATCATGCTGCAGCCCACCTTCCTCGTCGGCCCGGACCTGCAGGCCGGCACACTGGTGGAACTGATGCCGGCCTGGCGCTCGCTCGAACTGGGCGTCTACGCGCTGTATCCCTCGCGGAAGTTCGTATCCCCGAAAGTGCGGCTGATGGTCGAGTTCCTCGTCAACAGCTTCAAGATGAGAGCTTGGCCGGGCTGACGGCCTGAGCCTCTTCGCCCCCTAGGACACGCCCGGCCGCCCTGATGGCTCATCGCCATGCTGCTGCACCCCGCCCAGCATCTGCGGCAGCACGATGTGTCCAAATGTCCGCAGCAGCCTGACAAGCCAGTTGCCGCTCAGCCGCCGATCAACCCGTGATGCGCGCGTAGACCGCGGTGTCGCGCGGCACACCGTCCACGCCGAGGGCGTCGTGGCGCAACACGCCTTCCAGCTCGAAGCCGCAGCGCTGGGCCACGGCCCGGCTCTTCAGGTTGCGCGCATCGCAGCGGATCTCGACGCGCCGCGCCGCCAGCCGGTCGAAGGCCAGCGCCGTCAACAGCCCGACGGCCTCGCTGACATGGCCCTGGCCGGCCGCCTCGGGCCGTATCCAGTAGCCGATCTCGAAGCGGCGCACCGCCCAGTCCATGCGGTGCAGGCCGGTGCCGCCCAGCAGCCGGCCGGCGCTGCCGTCGGGCCGCCGCGCATGGAGGTGGTAGCAGAGGTCGCGCCGCGCGATGAAGTCGGCCTGCATGCGCCGCACCACCAGCTCGGCGCTCTCGGCCGTGGGCGGCTCCTGCGCCCAGGGCATCCAGGGCCGCAGGTGCGACAGCGACTGCGTGATGACCACCGCCATCTCCGCGCCCAGGCCGGCGCGCGGCGCCACCAGCACCGTGCGCGGGCCGTCCAGGCGCTCGGGGATGTCGATCAGCAAAGGGTCCGTCTGGCTCATGCGGTCGCCACCTCGACCGGCTTGGGCAGCTCGCGCACGCTGCGGATGACGCCATGCCGCCAGGCCAGCAGCGCCAGCAGGCAGGCACCCACGCCCGAGAAGCCCAGCGCGGCGCGCAGACCGACGTGTTCGCCCAGCCAGCCACCGATCAGCGCGCCGGGGCCGGCGGGCAGCAGGATGAGCCAGCGCATGGTGCTGGTCATGCGGCCCAGCAGCGGCGCCGGCGTGACAGCCTGGCGCAGCGACAGGAAGTTGATGAAGATGAGCACCGCCCCGACGCCGAAGGCGAACAGCATCAGCCCGAAGCTGACGACACCTGCCGTGCCGGCCGGCACCAGCGCCAGCTGCAGCCAGCCCAGGCCGCAGGCCGCGAAGCCCAGCACCAGGCAGGGCCCTGGCCCGATGCGCCGGCTGATGCGGTGGCCGAACACGCTGGCCAGCACCGTGCCCACCCCCAGTGCCACATAGGACAGGCCCACCGTCTGCGGGCTCAGGTGCAGCTCGCGCGTGGCGAACAGGATCTGCACCACCAGCGCCGCGTTGTGGCACAGCTGCCAGGCGCCCACGGCCGCGGCCAGGCTGACCAGCAAGGCCCGCTCGCGCACGAAGCGCAGGCCCTCGCGCAGCTGCGCCAGAAAGTCCCGCCCGTCGCCGCGGGCCAGCGTCTCCTGCACGCGCACGCGGCGCAGGATCACGGCCGACACCAGCAGCAGCGCGGCGTCCACGGCCAGCGCCAGCGGCGCGCCGAACAGCTTGATCAGCGCGCCCGCCAGCCCCGGGCCCGCCACCTCGGCGCCCGACGAGGCCAGCGCGTTCTTCGCATGCGCCTCCACCAGCCGTTCGCGCGGCACCACCTGGGTCAGCACGATCTGCGCGGCGCTGCCGGC
Organism: uncultured Comamonadaceae bacterium; assembly: GCA_963992225.1. Classification (GTDB taxonomy): domain Bacteria; phylum Pseudomonadota; class Gammaproteobacteria; order Burkholderiales; family Burkholderiaceae_C; genus Pelomonas. The sequence goes on from CAXDTK010000357.1 coordinate 2,612, forward strand.
CACCGTGTAGACGCAGCCCAGCACGAAGCCCACGACGTAGAGCCAGCCCATGCTCAATGCCCCCAGCCAGGCCGCCAGCGGCACGGTGGCCACGGCCACGGCCAGCAGCGTCTCGCCCCAGATGTAGACCGGCAGCTTGCGCATGCGGTCCAGCAGCACGCCGGCCGGCAGCGAGAACAGCACGAAGGGCAGGATCTCCATCGCCTGCAGCAGGCCCATCTGCGTGGGCGTGGCCTGCAGCAGCACGGCCGCCGTCAGCGGCAGCGCCAGCATGGTGATCTGGCCGCCCAGCGACGAAATCAGGATGGAGGACCACAGGCGCCGGTAGACGGCATCGCGCAGCAGGTCGCCGGGCGCGAGGGTGAAGAACTGGATCAGACGAGACCACATGGCTTGGCTCAGCTCGGAACGACTCGACAGGCGGGCAACGCCCGCCGGGGGTGGGGACGCGCGGCGCGCGCGGTCAGTCGAGGTCGAGCAGCTTGGTCATGGTTGCCGATGCTAGCAGCGGCACATGATGGCGCCGCGTGCCGTCAGTAACCCACGGCCGCGCCGTCGCGGCGCGGGTCGCTGGCCGCGACATAGCCCTCCACCGCCGGATCGCCCAGCCGCCAGATGAACTGGCCGGCGCCGAAGTCCTGGTAGCTGTCGTGGATGTCGCCCACTTCGTGCCCGCGCGCCCGCAGCGCCGCGATGGTCGCAGCCGGCATGTGCGGCTCGATGTTGATCGACAGCCCCTCGTTGAAGCGCCAGCGTGGCGCATCGCAGGCAGCCTGCGGGTTCTGGCCGTAGCAGAGCATGCGCACCAGCGTCTGCAGGTGGCCCTGCGGCTGCATGTTGCCGCCCATCACGCCGAAGCTCATCACCGGCGCGCCGTCTTGGGTCAGGAACGCGGGAATGATCGTATGGAAGGGGCGCTTGCCGGGCGCCACCTGGTTGGGATGGCCCGCTTCCAGCGTGAAGCAGTGGCCACGGTTCTGCAGGCTCACACCGTAGCCCGGCAGCACCAGGCCGGAGCCGAAGCCCATGTAGTTGCTCTGGATGAAGCTGACCATCATGCCGCTCTCGTCGGCCGCGGTCAGGTAGATGGTGCCGCCCTTGACGGGGTTGCCGGCACCGAACACCTGGGCGCGCGCCGGGTCGATGAGCTTGGCGCGCTCGGCCAGGTAGGCCGGGTCCAGCAACTGTGCCGGGCTGACCGACATCGCGCCGGGCTCGGCCACAAAGCGGTAGACATCGGCGAAGGCCAGCTTCATCGCCTCGATCATCAGGTGCTGGGCCTCGGGGCTGTCGGCGGCATGGTCGGTGATGCGGCAGTGGCTCAGCAGGCCCAGCGCCATCTGCGCCGCGATGCCCTGGCCGTTGGGCGGGATCTCATGCAGCGTGTGGCCGGCGAAGTCCTGGGCCAGCGGCGTGACCCACTCGGGCCGGTAGGCGGCCAGGTCGGCCTCGGTCAGCGCACCGCCGGTCTCGCGGGCGAAGCGCGCCAGCGCGGCCGCGATCTCGCCGCGGTAGAAGGCCTCGCCGCCGGACTGGGCGATCAGCCGCAGGCTGCGCGCCGCGTCCTCGAACCGGAACAGCTCACCGACCTCGGGCGCGCGGCCGCGCGGCAGGAAGGCCTGCGCGAAGCCGGGCTGCGAGGTCAGCTCGTCCAGCGCCGCGGCCATCGCCCATTTGCCCTGCACGATGGGCGGCACCGCATAGCCGCGCTCGGCGATCGCGATGGCCGGCTGCATCAGGTCGGCGAACGGCAGCCTGCCGAAGCGCTCGCTCAAGCTCGCCCAGCCGCCGACCGCGCCCGGCACCGTGACCGAGCCCCAGCCGCGCCGAGGCATGACCTGACCCCCGAAGAACCCGGGCGTCCACGCCGCGGGCGCGGGGCCGGAGGCGTTGAGGCCATGCAGCTGCCGGCCGTCCCACAGGATGCAGAAGGCGTCCGAGCCCAGGCCGTTGCTGCAGGGCTCCACCAGCGTCATGCAGGCGGCCGTCGCGATGGCGGCGTCCACCGCGTTGCCGCCGTTCTTCAGCATCTGCAGCCCGGCCTGGGCCGCGAGCGGATGCGAGGTGGAGACGATGTTGCGGGCGAACAGCGGGCTGCGGCGGCTGGGATAGCCGGCGGTCCAGTCGAAGCGGTGTGCGGTGTCCATGCCCCGATTCTGCGCGGTGTAAGGCATTGCAACGCCGGCGCCCTGCGTCAACGGGGCGCCGCGAGGGGTCGTTGTGGACACAAGCTTTCGCGAAGCCCACGCACTGTCTCTTATACACATCTGACGCTGCCGACGAAGGCTTA
>CAXDTK010000358.1:0-4851 GCA_963992225.1 uncultured Comamonadaceae bacterium
CAGGCGGCAGCCGGTTCCCGGTGGTCGGGCCGTTGCCGGCCGAGGGCTGCATCGGCGGTGGCACCGGGGCGGGCGCAGGCGGCGGGGGAACCGGCGCAGGCGCAGGCGCCGGGCTCGGCGTCGGCGCGGGGCTTGGCGCCGGCGGCGTACCGAGCGTCAGCGGCGGAGCAGGCGCCTGCCGGTCTGCCGTCGTCGGGCCGTTGCCCGTGGAAGGACTCGATCCGGAGGCCGCCCAGGCCGGGTTGCCGGCGACGCACAGGCATGCCACGGCAAGGGCCGTCGTGTTCTTCTTTATCGCTCCCCCTGGTTTTATGGCGTGCGAGTCTGTCAGGCCAACACGCCGCCCGCGTGACACGGCGCGGCGCCGCGTGGCCCGAACGGCCCATCCGGGCGCCGCGCGACCGCGGGGGCCAGCCGGCGTCGATGCGCTGGATTAACGGCCCGAGACCCGCGCTGATCACCGTTTTGTCGCCGCGGCGGGCGCCGATGATTCAGCCCGTCACCAGTGCACGGCCCCCGGCAACGTTTGCGGCCCCTGGCGAGGCGGTACGCGAGCCGCCCGCGACGAAGAGCACAACGATTCCGGCTCGCCTGCGTCACGCCCCTGCGGTGTGTCGCCTGCGCCCAGCCTCCTGCGCTGCCGTGCACGCCGCAGCCCCACGCACCGCGAGGTGCCGTCCCGGGCGGTGTGAAGCGCTTTTCCTGCCCCGACCGGCCCTGCCGGGCGGGGCCTTTCCTTTGGGCGGCCGGCATGGTCCGGCTCATGCCCCGGCTGTCTCAGCGCCGTCAAACACCGCCGCCATAGTGGCCGTCGCAACAGCGAGGTCATTCCATGGGTCGTCCCAAGCAAGTCCAGCCCGCGCGCCAAGGCAGCAGCCGCCGCGATTTCTTCAAGCGCTCCGGTGCCGGCACCGTGGCCCTGGTGGCCGCGCCCGCGCTGCTGCCGGCTGCCGCCGAGGCCGCCGTCAACACGGCCTTCCAGCATGGCGTGGCCAGCGGCGACCCGCTGGCCGACCGCGTGATCCTGTGGACCCGCGTCACGCCCACCACCGCCCGGCCGGCCGTGGTGGTGAACTACGTCATCGCCACCGACCCGGCGCTGACCCAGGTGGTGCAGCGCGGCGTCACCAAGACCAACCCGGGCCGCGACTACACCGTCAAGGTCGATGCCGCCGGCCTCAAGCCCGCGACGACCTACTACTACCAGTTCCGCGCCGAGGGCACCGCCAGCCCGGTCGGCCGCACCAAGACGCTGCCCACCACCGGCGTGCAGAGCCTGCGCATGGCCGTGGTGAGCTGCTCCAACCACGCCTACGGCTACTTCAACGCCTACGCCCGCATCGCCGCGCGCGCCGACCTCGACCTGGTCATGCACCTGGGCGACTACCTCTACGAATACGGCGCCGGCCAGTACGGCAGCGTGCGCACGCCCGAGCCGGCCCACGAGATGGTGACGCTGGCCGACTACCGCATGCGCCACGCCCAGTACAAGCGCGACGCCGACTCGCAGGCCATGCACCGCCAGCACCCGCTGATCGCGATCTGGGACGACCACGAGATCACCAACGATGCCTGGAAGGACGGCGCGCAGAACCACCAGCCCGCCACCGAAGGCGACTGGCAGGCCCGCCTGGCCGCCGGCCTGCAGGCCTACTACGAGTGGATGCCGGTGCACCCGCAGGACACCGCCAACCTGCGCGACAACCACCGCGGCTTCGCCTACGGCGATCTGGCCGAGCTGCTGATGCTGGAGGAGCGCGTCAGCGCCCGCTCCAAGCAGCTGACCACCGCCACGCACGCCACCGCCTTCGGCCCCGGCTTCGTCACCACCGACCCTGGCTACGGCGACCCCGCCCGCACGCTGCTGGGCGACACCCAGGAGGCCTGGCTGGTCAACCGCCTGCGCGCCACGCCGGCGCAGTGGAAGCTGCTGGGCCAGGGCGTCATGTTCGCCCAGCTCAAGGCCCCGGGCGCCAACCAGGCCACCGACCCCGGCCTGTACTACATCAACGGCGACCAGTGGGACGGCTACGAGCCGGCGCGCAACCGCCTGTATGCCGCCATCCAGGGCGACGCGGCCAACGCCGCGGTCAACAACCTGGTGGTGCTGACCGGCGACATCCACAGCAGCTGGGCCGCCGACCTGCACCCCAACCCCTACAACCCGGCCGCCTACGACAAGGCCACCGGCGCCGGCGCGCTGGCGGTCGAGTTCGTCGGCACCTCGGTCACCTCGCCCGGCATCGACAGCGACACCAGCGGCGCCATCGCCGGCGCGATCCGCTTCTACAACCCGCACTTCAAGTACGTGCAGCTGACACGACGCGGCTACATGCTGGTGGACGTGAACCGCGAGCGCGTGGTGGGCGAATGGTGGTACGTCGACACGGTGGCCAGCCCCAGCAACATCGAGACCTTCGGCACTGCCTTCGAAGTGCGCGCCGGCGAGAACCACCTGCGTCCCTCGGCCCAGACGCTCAACCGCGCCAACCCGCCGCTGCTGGCCCCCTGAGGCGCCGCCACGCCGACGCCTCTCCACAGGACGCCCCATGAAGCCCAAGTTCCCGCTCACCGCCCTGCTCGCGCTCGCCGCCTCGGCCACCCTGTCCCCCGGCGCTGAGGCTGCCGTCGTGACGCTGTCCGGCCAGGCCGTTCACCACAACGACCCCATCGTCATCGACTTCAGCGTCGCCGCCGGCAGCGAGGTCAGCCTGTGGACCGACAGCTGGCAAGCGGGCCTGAACTTCGACCCGCAGCTCTTCCTGGCCCGCGACGGCGTCATCGTGCAGAGCGACAACGACGGCGGCAGCCTCGTCAACCCCGCTGCCGGCTACTACGACGCCGGCCTGCAGTTCACGGCCGCCGCGGCCGCCAGCTACCGGCTGGTGCTCAACGCCAGCTCCAACGACGCCCTGGGCAGCACGCTCGGTGACGGCTTCCTGTACGACGGCCAGGCCCCGATCCCGCTGGCCGACTGGAACCAGCCCGGCTACGACATCAATGCCAACGACCAGAAGGGCGGCTTCTGGCGCCTGACCCTGAGCGGCGTCGAACTGGCCGCCACCGTGCCCGAGCCGGCCACCTGGGCACTGCTGTTGCCGGCACTGCTGGCGCTGGGTCTGGCCCGCCGCTCCGGGCGCTGAAGCCGGCAGCGCCTTGCGGGCGACACGGGTGCCCCGGGGCTGACCCGAGGGCCCGGTTCTTGCCCGATTCAGGCCCGGGGCGACCTCAAGGCGCGCCGGCCCTCAGACATGGGCAATCCAGCTGCGAATGATGCTCAGAAAGGCAACCTTCTTGGCATTGAAATCGTTGATGTCTTTGAACACCACCACCGCTCGATCCTGAGCCAGCCATTTCAGGAGTTTGTCAGGGTCATCAATGGGCAGGCCGCCGGGCGGGACCTCCCGGACCTTCGCGCCAAGATGAAGAATGACCCCGACCCCCTGCTTCTCCCGCAGATTCGTCGTCGCAAAGTATTCAGTGGTGCGGAAGCTGGGAGCGTTCCATTTGATGCCTTCCGAAATGCTCGGATCGGCGGCCAGGATCAGGCCCCGGATTGCCTGGATTTCATTTTTTGAGCGGTGCTCCAGGGCCACCATGAACTCATCAACCGCCGCCGTGGTGTCAGCAGCGGACGCATGGGGGTGGCGTCTTGGTTTCATCGGAAGCACCGTGTTGTCCACTGTACCCGTCAGTGGCATAACGCCATAGTTAACCGGTAACAAGCATTCGGCGAACGACCGCCCCGGCGGCACCGTCAACCCAGAGCCAGGCGCTATCCACGCCGTTGCCCCGATCTACACCCAGGCCCTCACGTCGGGCGGCGGCGCCGTGCGTTCGCTGCTGGACGCGCCGGCCAGCCTCCCAGCGCCTGTCAAGCCGCCAGCAGCTGCTCCAGCCGCTGCTCCCGCAGCCCGTAGAAGCGCTTGATCTCGGCGATCTGCGCCAGCAGTTCGGGCCGGCGCGCGGCCAGCGCCTCGGCGGCGGCGCCCTGCGCCTTGACGGCCAGGATCATCTTGTTCTTGCTGGTGTGCTCCAGCGCGATGAACTCGAACACCTGCGTGCGGTAGCCCTGGCTTTCCAGCAGCAGCGCGCGCAGCGAGTCGGTCACCATCTCGGCCTCCTGGCCCAGGTGGATGCCGTGCTGCAGCATGGGCCGCAGCACCGCCGGCAGCGTCATCTGCGGGCGCAGCTCCTTGTGGCAGCAGGGCGAACTCATGATGATGCGCGCACCCGACTGCAGGCCCACGTGCAGCGCATGGTCGGTGGCGATGTCGCAGGCGTGCAGCGCGATCATCACGTCCAGCGGCTGTACGGCCTGCGTGCGCACGTCGCCCTGGTCGAAGCGGATGCCCGCCAGCTGCTCGTCGGCGATGACGGCGTTGCACAGCTTCACCATGTCGTCGCGCAGCTCGATGCCGGTGACCCGCGGCTGCAGCCCGCGCGACTGCAGCCAGTCGTGCACCGCAAAGGTCAGGTAGCCCTTGCCGGAGCCGAAGTCGGCCACGCGCACGGGCGCCTTCAGGCCGGCCTCGTCCACGGCCGCGGCCAGGATCTCGACGAAGCGGTTGATCTGCTTCCACTTGCGGGCCATGGCCGGCACCAGCGCCGGCTCGCCCTTGACGAGATGGGTCAGCCCCAGCGCCGACCACACCGGCCGGCCCATCTCCAGCGGCCGGTGCTTGGCCTTGTCGTGCGCGGCGGGCGTGGCGGGCTCCGGTGCCTCGGCGGCAGCGTCCACGCGCGTGACGCGCAGCGTTTCCCGCCCCTTGCGGCTGACGGCGAACTGCACCTCCTCGGCCGCCGTGTGCAGGTGGGCATTGCGAAAGCGCGTGCCCAGCAGCGCGGCGA
>CAXDTK010000359.1:0-4818 GCA_963992225.1 uncultured Comamonadaceae bacterium
GTGCCGACCGCCGTGCACTATCCGCGGCCGCTGCACCACCAGCCGGCCTATGCCAGGTACGGCCAGCCCGAGGACTGCCCGCACAGCCTGCGCGCCGCCCAGCGCGTGATGAGCCTGCCGATGAGCGCCGACCTCACCGAGGCGCAGCAGGATCAGGTCGTCGGCGCGCTCGCCCAAGCGCTGGCCTGATCCCGCGTGAAGTTTCGGCCCGACATCGAGGGACTGCGGGCCCTGGCGATCGTGCCGGTCGTGGTCTTCCACGCTTGGCCGTCGTTGCTGCCCGGTGGCTTCGTCGGCGTTGACATCTTCTTCGTGATTTCGGGCTACCTGATCACGACGCTGCTGCTGCAACGGCTGGAGTCCGGCACCTACAGCATCGCCTCCTTCTATGCGGCCCGCATTCGACGAATCTTCCCGGCGTTGTTCGTGATGCTGGCCCTGGTGACGCCGGCCTGCGTGCTGCTGCTGGAACCGCAGCCCCTGCACGAGTTCGCGCGGCTGCTGGGGGCCACGGGTCTTTTCGTCTCCAACATCGAGCTCTACCGCACGACGGGCTACTTCGAAGGCGCGGCTGACTTGAAGCCGCTGCTGCACACCTGGTCGCTGGCGGTCGAGGAGCAGTACTACATTGGCTTCCCGCCCTTGCTCGCCCTGTTGTGGCGTTTTGCGCGTCGGCAGATCGGGCTGGTTCTGTTGGCGGTGTGCGCGATTTCGCTGGCCTACTCGCTGCGGTTGATGAGCTACGACCCGGAGCTGGCCTTTTACGCTGCCCCAGCGCGCACTTTCGAACTGATGATCGGCTCGGGCTTGGCCTGGTGGATGGCACGCTCCGCCGAACCCTCGGTGCGAGCCGCTTGGCTGGACGGCCTCGTGGGCGGGGCGGCGCTGGTCGCGCTGGTGGCCGCGCTGGTCTGCATGCGTGCGGACCTGGCCTTCCCCGGGCCGGCGGCGCTGTGGCCCTGCCTGGCGACAGCGTCCCTCATCTGGGTTGGCAGCACCGGGCAGGCGCTGGCCACGCGCTGGCTCAGCGTGGCACCGTTGCGCTGGATCGGAGCGCACTCGTTCTCTCTTTACCTGTGGCACTGGCCAGTGCTGGCGTTGACGCGCCATTGGCTGCTGGACCAGCCCACGCCGCTGCAGGCCGGCGTCGCAGTGTCGCTCTCGATGGTCCTGGCCTGGGCTTCGCTGCGCTGGGTGGAGTCGCCGGTGCGGCACGCGCGTACGGTACAGCCCGTGATGCTGCTGGCCGGCGCTTGCGCCATTGGGACGAGTCTGGCCGGCGCCTGGGTCTTGGGTACGTTTGCCGATCAGCGCGCCGCAGAGCCTGGCCGGGAGGCAGCCCTGCGTGCGGGTGCGGTGGACTTCAGCACCGACCGCAAGCGCTGCCATTCGAGCGGCAACCGCTGGCTTGGCTACGATGAGCGTTGTCTGTTCGGGCCGCTCGACGCAGCGCCCACCCTGGCTGTATGGGGCGATAGCCATGGCGTCGAGATCGCCCGCGCGCTGGGTGATATTGCCGCCGAACGTCGCGTTGCGCAGCTGACGGGCTCGAGCTGCCCGCCGGCGCCGGGCTATTCACCGCCGGGTCGACCGCGCTGCGTGGCTGTCAATGCCACCGTGTTGGAGCGGCTCACTGAAGACGCTAGCGTCGATGCGGTGTTGCTGGCGGCCGCTATGAGTTCTACCTTGGCGGCCCCAAATCGGATGACTTCGAGGCGGGCTTGGCTGAGAGCATCCGCCGGTTGCGTGCTGCAGGCAAACGAGTGCTGCTGCTCGACCCGGTGCCTACCTACCACTACCCGCTGCCGGCGGCTCTCGCCACGCGCTGGCGACGTGGAGACGAACTGGCCTCACAAGGCCAGACGGCGGCTGACTACCGTGTCCGGCAGGCCTCGTCGTTGGCCCTGATGGAGCGGCTAGTAGCTGGTGGGCAAGCCGAACGCGTCGGGCTGGGCGAGTTGCTCTGCAACGGCCCGCGTTGTGAGGTGTTGGAGGGGGATGCCAGCCTGTACTTCGACGACAACCATCTCAGCATGACCGGCGCCGCGAAGGTCGCCCCTGCCGTGCTGCGGCTGCTTGAGCGCAATCCCACCTCAATTGCGCCTGAGCACAATCTTGGTCGATGAGTGCAAGGGTCGAGGCGACTGCTTTGGGTCGCCTGGTACGAAGACTGCTTACACCCCTAACTTGCTTCTGGCCCTATCGTTGATAGATCAAACAGGGCGCCACTGGTTCTCAGAGTCTGAGCTGCTAAAGCCACCTTTGGCGTCCGTTGTGCGACGAAGAAGTCATTTGATGACCGGAAAGTTCATGGTGGGCCGCTCTTATAGCGAAAAGAAGCTCCCGTGAGGTGCGGTGGGACTGACGGTTTTCTTTACATATCTGATTGAGGCTCCTATGCGTGTCCTTTTTAGCCGGCTACCGACTGTCTTGCTCGGTGCGTGCGTCACTGTGGCGGGACTTGCGGTGAGGGATGTGCACGCTGCGGAATTCATCGCCAAGTGGCGTTCGATTTCTACGACCAACGCGCCGACATGGCGCGAGTGGAGCGCCATGACTTGGGTGGACTCGCTCAATAAAGCTGTTTTATGGGGCGGAGCTGGCGGCGGTGCCTATCTGAACGATGTCTGGGCGTTTGATCCACTTGCTAAGTCATGGACGGTGCTTGATCCCAATGACGGCTGCGGTGGGAACACTTCCTTCCATAGGCCAAATGGCTCCGACGAGAATGGCATCGTATTCGATCCCATAAACAACTACTTCTGGCTCTGGAACGGCGGCCGGGGTTATACGTGTGCAAGCCAGCCCGGTTTTACGCGGTCTGCCGGTGCAGGTACAGCGGGTACGACGTTGGTGGACACGACCTTGCCCGGCACGACGAATGACTTTTACAAGGATTGGCTGGTACAGAAAGGCGGCACCGCTACGGCCGTGGTTCTGTCCTATGACGCGGCGCGGAAGACGCTGAAGTTGGATCGTGACATTGGGATCGGCGCCGGTGCGGCTTATTCCGTATACGCGGACTTCGGCAGCGGTGCGTGGGCTTACTCCCTGAGTACCGGTCAATACACTAGGCTAATGGAGCGTCACTGGGGCTATTCGGGACTGGCGCCTACCGAGCGCCGGAGCCCAGGGTTCGCTGGAGATGGGGTCAATGCCTATCTGTTTGGCGGCGCCAGCAATGACAACGCTTTGTATAGGCTCAATTTTTCGGCCAAAGATTTTTCTCTTGCAATTGCTGCTGGGCAAGAGACTTCGCCAGAGCCCCGCGGCCAAATTGAGAATCAGTTTGTTTACGACCCCTTCAGCCGGCAATTCTTGCTTTTTGGAGGAGTATGCTTTGACCGGCAATCTGTGCGGTGTGCCAACGGTTCCTATCTAAGCGACACTTGGCTCTATGACCCCGCAACTAACGGTTGGACGAAAGTGACCGCAACCGTTGGTCCGAGCGAACGCAGCCAAGCGCAGATGTATTTCGACTCGAAGAATGAAGTGGTTGTTTTATTCGGCGGTGTGTCGCCGTCGGGTTCTTCACTGGACGATCTTTGGACTTTCGACACAAGAACCCTGTCTTGGACTGAGGTGCGAGTGCCTGCAACAAATCCGGGGAATGTGGCGCTTGCGCTCACGACGTTTGCACCGTCCACGGGATGTGGCTATTCGGTGTATGGCCAGTCTAGGGGTTCGGCATTGTTTGGCATATGGGAACTCTGTCTTCAGGCAAACACGTCTCCCGTTGCAGTCATCAATTTGCCATCGATTAATTTGCAGGCCGGTGTTTTTGCTGATTTTTCTGGTTCTGCGAGTGCCGATGCCGAAGGCAACATTGCATCGTATGCGTGGGACTTTGGTGATGGAACATCCGCGGTCGGCGTTTCGCCGAGGAAGGTCTATGCAAACGTCGGAACTTACACCGTTCAGTTGACGGTCACTGATTCTCTGGGGGCAATATCTACCGCTGTGCAGCAGGTGGTCGTGTCGCAGGGAGCATACTTGCCACCAACCGCGAACTTCACAGTGCAGCCGAGTGCTGGCGTCGCAGGGGCAGTCGCCCAGTTTTCCGCCGCATTGAGCAATGCGCCGAGCGGTTCCATCGTTTCGTATGTTTGGGACTTCGGCGACGGCACGACGGGGGGCGGGGTCAACGTCGAAAAAACATATCCGTACATCGGAACGTATAGAGTCACGTTGACGGTGACGGACAATCGCGGACTGAGTTCAGTGAAGACGGCTTTGTTTGCAGTCGCAGCACCTCCGGGCATCGCCACAAATGTGGCACTGGCAGCCAATGGCGGCATCGCGTCTGCTTCCAGTGTGTATGACACGCGCTACCCCGTTGAATCCATCAATAACGGTGATAGAAGGGGTTTGAATTGGAACGCAGGAGGAGGATGGAACGATGCCACCTTGGGCGCTTATCCTGATTGGGTGCAAATCGATTTCAATGGCCCGCAGACCATTGGTCAGATTGATGTCTTCACATTGCAGGACAATCGCGAATCGCCGTTGGTGCCTACGCTGGGCTTAACTTTCAGTAAATACGGCATCACTCGGTTTGACGTTCAATATTGGGATGGCGATGCATGGGTGAACGTTGAAGGCGGCAATGTCGTCGGAAACGACAAGGTGTGGCAGCAATTTGTATTTGCACCCGTAAATACGACCCGCATTCGAGTCTTGGTATCAGGTGCGATGAACAACTTCTCCCGCATCGTCGAGGTGGAGGCCTGGACGGCGGGAGGCGCGACCAACCAAGCGCCGGTGGCCAGCATCAGCGGCCCGACCAGTGGACAAGTGGGCGCGAGCCTGAGCTTCTCC
>CAXDTK010000360.1:0-4808 GCA_963992225.1 uncultured Comamonadaceae bacterium
CACCTAAGCCTTCGTCGGCAGCGTCAGATGTGTATAAGAGACAGGCGCTGGCGGCCCAGCTGGCTGCCGGGCTGCACCCGGAGGCCCAGGCGGCGCTGCTGACGCCCCATCTGCTGCTGTGCCTGCATGCGCTGCAGGCGTCGCCGCGGCACAACGCCCGCCTCGGCGCCGCGCTGCTGGGGCTGTGGGCACTGAGCACGCCGCCCACGCCGCTGGGCTATGTCACCGGCGCGCTGCTGGCGCTGCTGCCGCTGCTGCTGATCGCGCTGAGCCGGCACCAGCTGCGCGACCGGGACGGCTGGCGCAGCGCCGTCGACGCGCAAGGCCTGGCGCTGTCCGAGTGGCGTCTGCCCGAGGGCCGGCGTCACGCCTCGGCGCGCTGGCTGGCACTGACGACACCCGTGGCGCCGCAGGCCACGCCCGGCAGCGGGCCGCTGGACTGGCTGCGCGTGGCCCACCCGCGTGACCGCGAAGCGGCACGCCGCGCGCTGCGCGAGTTCCTCGCCGCGCCGGGGCGGCAACAGCTCAGCCTGTCGCTGCGGCTGGCCGCCGACGGCGGCGACTGGCGCTGGCATGAACTGCAGGCCCATGTGCCGCAGCGCGACCGCCGCGGCCGCGCCCGCGCCCTCATCGCGACGCTGGCCGACATCAGCTGGCGCCACACCGCCGAGGAACGCGAGCGCATGGCCGCGGCGCTGTTCCAGCAGGCGGGCGAGGGCCTGGCCATCATCGACATGCAGTGGCGCATCGTCGAGGCCAACCCGGCCTACTGCGAGATCCTGCACACCTCGCGCGAGGGCCTGGTCGGCCGGCTGGCCGCCCCGCTGAGCCTGGCCAACCTGCAGCGCAGCGGCCATGACCCGGCGGCGCTGCAGGCGGAGCTGAACGCCGGCCGCACCTGGCGCGGCGAGCTGCGGGTGGAGTTGGAGCATGGCGGGCGCCATGTGTACGCGGCCCGCCTCAGCGCCGTGCCGGAGCCCGATGGCGTCAGCCCGCGCTGGCGCCTGCTGGGCGTGACCGACATCGGCGAGACGCTGCGCCAGCAGGAACTGCTGCGGCGCAGCCTCAGCCATGACCTCGCCACCGGGTTGCCCAACCGCGACGAGTTCATGCGCGTGCTGCCGCAGGCGATGGCGGCCGCCAACCGCGACGGCTTCAAGCTGGCGGTCGGCCTGATCGACCTGGACGACTTCGCGCGCATCAACGTGGCGCACGGCCCGCTGGTGGCCGACGCCGTGATGCAGCAGCTCAGCAGCCGGCTGCAAGCCACGCTGCGCGGCGCCCGCGGCGCCTGGCCGGACACCGCTGACCACCTCGCGCGGCTGCATGGCGACGAGTTCGCGGTGCTGTTGCGCGTGCAGACGCCCGAGGAAGCGCACCGCGCGGTGCAGCGGCTGCTGGGGCTGCTGTGCGCGCCGGTGGGCATCCGCGAGAGCCGCGTCGGGCCGGGCATGGCGCTGGAGATCAGCGCCAGCATGGGCGTGACGCTCTACCCGCATGACGACGCCGACCCGGAGACGCTGCTGCGCCATGCCGGCCATGCGCTGTACCGCGCCAAGCAGGGCGGGCGCGGCCGCATCCAGTTCCATGACCCGGGGCTGGACCAGCGCGACGAGGCCGGGCTGATCGCGCTGGCGCGCCTGCAGCAGGCGCTGGACGGCGATGAGCTGCTGCTGCACTACCAGCCGCAGATCGACCTGCGCAGCGGCCAGCTGATGGGCGTGGAGGCGCTGCTGCGCTGGCAGCACCCGGAGCGCGGGCTGCTGACGCCGGCGCATTTCCTGCCGCTGCTGGAGACCAGCGGGCTGGCGCTGCAGATCGGCGACTGGGTCATCGAGCAGGCGCTGGCGCAGGCGGCGGCCTGGCTGCAGGCCGGCGTCAACGGCGGCAAGGGCCTGCCCATCAGCGTCAACGTCGGCGCCCGCCAGCTGCGCCGGGCCGACTTCCCGCAGCGCCTGCAGGAGCTGCTGCAGCGCCGCCCCCCCGAGGTGGCCCGGCTGCTGAACCTGGACGTGGTGGAGGCCGACGCGCTGGCCGAGACCAGCGCCGCGCGGGCGCTGATCCAGCGCTGCCTGGCGCTGGGCGTGGGCGTCGCGCTGGACGACTTCGGCGCCGGCGATTCGCGCCTGTCCGCGCTCAAGCAGCTCAGCGTCGACACCCTCAAGCTGGACCGCAGCTATGTGCAGGGCATGCTGGGCGATGCGCAGGACCTCTCGCTGGTGGAAAGCGTCATCGCGCTGGCACGCAACATTGGCTGCGTCGTGCTGGCCAAGGGCGTGGAAAGCCGGGCGCATGCCCGCGAGCTGCTGCGCCTGGGCTGCCGCCTGGGCCAGGGCCACGGCATCGCCGCGGCCATGCACCCGATGGCGCTGCCGGGCTGGATGGACAACTTCCGCCGCAGCGACTGGACCGGCCAGATGCGCAGCCCGACATCGGCGCCTCCTTAAACTCCGGGGGTGATACCACCTGGCTTCATCCATGACCTGCTGGCCCGCGTCGACATCGTCGAGGTGGTGGGGCGGCATGTCGAGCTGAAGAAGGCGGGCATCAACCACAAGGGCCTGTGCCCGTTCCACGGCGAGAAGTCGCCCAGCTTCATCGTCAGCCCCAGCCGCCAGACCTACCACTGCTTCGGCTGCGGCGTGCATGGCAACGCCATCGGCTTCCTGATGGAGCACACCGGCGCCGGCTTCGTCGAGGCGGTGGAAGACCTGGCCCAGCAGGTCGGCATGCAGGTGCCGGAGGACGAGCGCAGTGCCGAGCAGCGCGAGCGCGCCAAGGCCGAGAAGCAGAAGCAGCAGAGCCTGACCGACGTGCTGGCCCGCGCCGCCGACTACTACAAGGCACAGCTGCGCAAGTCGCCGCGTGCCGTCGCCTACCTGAAGGGCCGCGGGCTGACGGGCCAGATCGCTGCCCGCTTCGGCCTGGGCTACGCGCCCGAGGGCTGGCGTTCGCTGGCCAGCGGTTTCCCGGCCTATGACGATCCGCAGCTGGTCGAAGCGGGACTGGTCATCAGCCCGGACGTCGAGCCCGGCGAGGACGCCAAGCGCTACGACCGCTTCCGCGACCGCGTGATGTTCCCCATCCGCAACGTGCAGGGTGAGGTCATCGGCTTCGGTGGCCGCGTGCTGGACAAGGGCGAGCCCAAGTACCTGAACTCGCCCGAGACGCCTGTCTTCAGCAAGGGGCGCGAGCTCTATGGCCTGTTCGAGGCCCGCCAGGCGATGCGCCAGCGGGGCTATGCGCTGGTGGTGGAGGGCTACATGGACGTCGTTGCGCTGGCCCAGCACGGTTTCGGCAACGCCGTGGCGACGCTGGGCACGGCCTGCACCGCCGAGCATGTGCACAAGCTGTTCCGCTTCACGGAGTCGGTGGTGTTCAGCTTCGACGGCGACGCGGCCGGCCGGCGTGCCGCCGTGCGGGCGCTCGAAGCCGCCCTGCCCCACGCGACCGAGACGCGCAGCGTCAAGTTCCTGTTCCTGCCCACCGAGCACGACCCCGACTCCTACGTTCGCGAGCTGGGCGCCGAGGCCTTCGAGCGCTGCGTGGAGGGCGCGGTGCCGCTGTCGCGCCAGCTCGGCACCGTCGCCGCCGAGGGCTGCGACCTGGGCACGCCGGAAGGCCGGGCGCGCATGCTCAGCCAGGCCCGGCCGCTGTGGGCGCTACTGCCCGACGGCCTGCTGCGCCGCCAGCTGCTGGGCGACCTGGCGCGCCAGGGGCAGATGCCCGAGGCCGAGCTGCAGTCCCTGTGGCTGGGCGAGGCCGCTCCCGCCGCCCAGCCCGCCGTGGACGCCTCCCCGGCAGCCGAAAAGCCGCGCTGGCAACCCAAGGGCGAATGGAAGCCCAAGGCGGAATGGAAGGGCAAGGGTGACTGGAAATTCCGCCGGGACGCGGAGCCGCGCCCTGCAGGGCCGCGAGCCGCGCCCGCCACGGCGGCCGACCACGCCACCCGGCTGCTGCTGCAGCACAGCGAGCTGTGGGAGAGCCTGGCCGACGAGGACCGCGCGTTGCTGCACGACCTGACCGGCGGTCACGGCGAATTGATCCATTGGCTGGAGCGCCACCTGACCCACCACGGCCCGAGCCCCTGGGCGGTGGTGCAGGCCGGGTTGGCGGCGGACGGCCTGGCCGACAAGGCGCAGCGCCTGGCGCGTTCGTTCCAGGAGCTGGGCATCGAGGAATCCGATCCCGCCGGCGACCTGGCCAGCGCCGTGGCGGAGCTGCGGTCGCGCCGGCCTGCCGCGCTCCCGGGCGGCGCCACGGCCTCGGACGACGAGCGCCGCCGCGCCCTCGAGGCGCTGGCGCGGCTGCGCGAGCGCCACGGCATCGCCAAGAACTGACCTCGCGGCGGACACATTTTTGCAATCTGCGCGCCGATCGAGGATAATCTTGCGTTTTCCGCGCGCGTCAACAAGAGTGACGGCAGAGACATGCCGGACCCGGCCACCCAGCGACACTGGGCAACTCGATCAAGAGTTTTGATGGCCACAACATCCGCCAGCTCTGCATACCAAACGATCACGCCAGCTTGTTCGCGCCACGCCAGGGTCCCCCGCTCGCAGTCCGAGTGATACCCGGCGACGAAAGCCACCGTCCCCCTGCCCCGCCGGTTTGAGTCCGAGCCTGGGCCGGGCACGGTGGCTGCTGCATTTCTGAGTTGACCGCGCAAACCCCTCGAAAGACCCGCATGACCGCCAAGAAGACCGCGACCAAGGCCAGCCCCGCTCCTGCCGAAGAGCCCAAGAAGAAGACGGCCGTCACTGTCTCTTATACACATCTGACGCTGCCGACGAAGGCTTAGGTGTAGA
>CAXDTK010000361.1:0-4793 GCA_963992225.1 uncultured Comamonadaceae bacterium
AGATAGGAGTCCGTCTCGTGGGCTCGGAGATGTGTATAAGAGACAGAAGCGGCAATCGCCGCCATAGCCGCAAGTGATTGGCGGCCGTCGATGCGAATGTAGCATTTGCCTATTCAACATCCCGCACCGATAGGTTCCTATGGCCAAGACCGTCAGCTTCGGCATCCTGCACCTGGGCACTTCGTTCAGCATCACCTACGCGCTGACCGGCAGCCTCACCATCGCCGGCGCGGTGACCTTCATCGAGCCGCTGGCCAACACGGTGCTGCACTACTTCTTCGACAAGTACTGGGACCACCCGCGGGCCCAGGCCTGGCGCGCCCGGCTGCGCCGCCGCCCGGCCGCGCCACCGCCTCAACCGGCCTGACCGTGCTCGGGCGCCGTCTCGCGCTCCATCCAGCCCAGCCAGCGCAGCGCCTGCTCGCGGCTGGTGCCGCACATCTGCTCGCTGGGCTGCAGCGAGCCACACACGGCCGGCCGCTGCGGCTGGCCGAAGAGGCGGCAGCGGTCGTCGTCGTCCAGCTGCACGCAGCGCACGCCGGCGGGCTTGCCCTGCGGGTGCCCGGGGATGGGCGAGCTGATGGACGGCGCGATGCAGCAGGCCGCGCAGCGCGGCCGGCAGGCGAACGGAGGGTTGGGCGGGGCGTCGGCGGCCATGGCGGGATTGTCCCGCCCTGCACCGGTCAGCGCTTCATCGGGCAGCTGCTGAAGCCGAACAGCGAGTACAGCGGGCAGCTGCCCAGCAGGCCGGTGGCCAGCGGCACCACGCCGATGTAGCCCCAGGCGCCCACGGTGCCGGTGGCCGCGAGGCCCAGCAGCACCAGGCCGGCCACGATGCGGGCGCCGCGGTCCAGGCCGCCGACATTGGTCTTGAACATCTTGCTTCTCCTCGGGTTGGAATGCCTCGCATCCTGCGCCGGGAAGGGCATGGCGTCGGTGACGCCGGTCACACAGCGTTTGCGCCAGCGCAAACCCGCTGCAGGCCCGCCGCGTCGACCACCTCGATGCGCTCGCGCCCCAGGCGCACCAGGCCATCGCGCTCGAAGCGGCGCAGCAGCCGGCTGACGATCTCGCGCACGGTGCCCAGTTCGTCGGCCAGCTGCTGGTGGGTGGCGACCAGCCGCGCGCCGCGGGCGGCCAGCAGCGCGGCCAGGCGCTGGTCCAGCCGCTGGAAGGCCACGGCCTCGACCAGCGCCATCAGGTCGGCCAGCCGCTCGGCCATCAGCCCCATCACGTAGCGGCGCAGCAGCGGGTCGCGCTCGCAGACGGCCTCGAAGTCCTCGGGGCTGACCAGCCGCAGCGCCGTCTCGGTGCGCGCCTCGCCCTGCGCCGTGGCGACGCGGTGGGCGAACAGGCAGGTGGCCGAGACCACGCAGACCTCGCCCGGCTCGACGCGGTAGAGCTCCATCTGGCGGCCGTCCGGGGAGGCCAGCGACACGCGCACGCTGCCCTCGTCGACGATGGGGAAGCCCGGGCAAGGCTGGCCGGCATCGAACAGCCGCGTCCCGGCCGGCACGCGCAGCGGGCGGGCGCGGCGGGCCAGTTCGGCCAGCGGCGCCAGGGCAGGGTCGGGCGGCAGACTCATGGCGCCATTGCAGCACGGCTTCAGCCGGCCCTAAGCCGGGCGCCGCAGCATGCCGGCATCACGCTTGAGGAGATCGCGATGGACACGCCTTTGCAGGGCCACACGCCGGGCAGCGCGCCAGCAGATGCCGCGGCCGACACCCCCACCCTGGTCACGCAGCCGCTGTGGGACGCGCCCGTGCGGCTGCTGCACGGCCTGATGGCGCTGGGCATGGCCGGCGCCTGGCTGACGGCCGAGGCCGACGGCTGGCGGGCGGTGCACATCAGCTTCGGGCTGACGCTGGCCGGCGCGATGGCGCTGCGGGGGGTGTGGGGCCTGGTGGGCAGCGGGCCGGCGCGCTTCACGAACTTTGTGCGCGGGCCGGCCGCCGTGGTGGGCCACCTGCGCGACCTGCTGGCCGGCCGCGCCCGGCCGCATGCCGGCCACAACCCCGCGGGCGGCTGGGCCGTGCTGGCGCTGCTGGGCACGGGCCTGGCGGCCGCCGGCAGCGGCTGGCTGGCCTACAGCGCCGGCGAGGCCTGGGAGGAGGTGCACGAGGCGCTGGCCACCGGCCTGCTGGCGCTGGTGGGCCTGCACATCGCGGCCGTGCTGCTGACCGGCTGGCTGAGCCGCGACCGGCTGGTGCCGGCGATGCTGACGGGCCGCAAGGCGGTGCCCGCCGGCACGCCGCCGACGCGGCGCATGCACCGCGGCGTGGCCGCGCTGATCCTGGCGGCCGTGCTGGGGCTGTGGGCCTGGAGCCTGGGGCCGGCATCGCCCTGGCGGGACGGCGACATCGGCGCCCCCAACGGGCACGGCGAGCGGCATCATGGCGGCCGTGACCACGACGACGACTGACGATGCGCATCCTGCTGGCCGAAGACGATCCCCTGCTCGGTGACGGCCTGCGCGCCGGGCTGCGCCAGCAGGGCTTCCAGGTGGACTGGGTGCGCGACGGCGAGGCGGCTTCGCGCGAGCTGCGCGCCGCCCCCTATGCCGCCGCGGTGCTGGACCTGGGCCTGCCGCGGCGCGACGGCCTGGACGTGCTGGCCCAGGCCCGCGCGGCCGGCTGCACGGTGCCGGTGCTGGTGCTGACGGCGCGCGACGCGGTGACCGACCGCATCCGCGGGCTGGACGGCGGCGCCGACGACTACGTCGTCAAGCCCATCGACCTGCTGGAGCTGGGCGCGCGGCTGCGGGCGCTGGTGCGGCGCGCGCATGGCCAGCCGCAGGAGCAGCTGGCCTGGGGCGATCTGGTGCTGGACCCGGCCAGCCGGCAGGTCACGCGGGCCGGCGCCGAGGTGGCGCTGTCGGTGCGCGAGTTCGACCTGCTGGCGCTGCTGCTGCGCCAGGCCGGCCGGGTGCTGAGCCGCGAGCAGCTGGAGTCGCAGCTCTACGGCTGGGGCCAGGAGGTGGACAGCAATGCGGTCGAGGTGCATGTGCACCACCTGCGGCGCAAGCTGGGCGCCGGCGTCATCGAGACGGTGCGCGGCGTGGGCTACCGGGTGCCGCGGCCATGAGCGGGCGCCGGCTGGCGTCGCTGCAGGCCCGGCTGCTGGCCGGGCTGGTGGCGGTGGCCTTGCTGGTGGGCGGCGTGATGGCGCTCCTCGCGGGCCGCTGGGCGGCGCATGAGCTGGACGAGCTGCTGGACGCCCACCTGGCCCAGGCGGCCGCGCTGCTGGTGGTGCAGCAGGCGGCCGTCGTCGCGCATGACGACGATGGCGTGCTGGACGCCCCTTCCCTGCACCGCTACGCGCCACGCGCGGTGTGGCAGGTCTTCCACGAGGGCCGGCTGGCGCTGCGGTCCTCCCAGGCGCCGACCGAGCCGCTGGTGCCCGACATGGCCCGCGGCATGCACACGGTCGAGCGCGGCGGCACCGCCTGGCGCGTGTTCGTCACGCCCGGCGCCAGCCGCGACGTGACGGTGCTGGTGGGCGAGCGCGAGGCCGCCCGGCGCGAGATCCTGGTCGCGGTGCTGGGGCCCATGGCCGGCCTGGGCCTGGCGGCCGTGCTGCTGGTGCTGCTGCTCAGCGACGCCGTGTTGCGCTGGGGGCTGGCACCGCTGCGCGCGCTGAGCCAGCAGCTCGCCAGCCGCCGGCCCGACCAGCTCGCCGCACTGGCCCTGCCCGGCGCGCCGGCCGAGCTGACGCCGGTGCTGTCGGCGCTCAACGCGCTGTTTGCGCGCATCGAGGCATTGCTGCAAGGTGAGCGCCGGCTTACCGCCGATGCCGCGCACGAGCTGCGCACGCCCATCGCGGCAATCCGGGCCCAGGCCCAGGTGGCGCAGGGCGCGCGGGACGATGCCGAGCGCGCCCATGCGCTGGCGGCCACGCTGGCCGGCTGCGACCGCGCCGCCCGGCTGATCGACCAGCTGCTGATGCTGGCCCGGCTGGAGGCTGAGTCCGCGCCGCCGCGCACGCCGCTGGCCCTGGCCGACCTGGCCCGGCAGGCGGTGACCGACGCGGCCGAGAGCCCGCTGAACCGCAGCCACGCGCTGGCGCTGGACGCGCCGGCGCCGGTGCAGGCCCAGGGCGACGCGCTGCTGGCCCAGGTGCTGCTGCGCAACCTGCTGGACAACGCGCTGCGCTACAGCCCGCCCGGCAGCCCGGTCACGCTGACGCTGCAGGCGCAACCGGCCGGCTGGCGGTTGCTGGTGGAGGACGGCGGGCCGGGGCTGGACGCGGCCGGCCTGGCGCGGCTGGGCCAGCGCTTCCAGCGCAGCGCCGACGCCGTGGCGCCGGGCAGCGGCCTGGGCTGGTCCATCGTGCAACGCATCGCCGCGCTGCTGGGCTGGGCCGTGGTGGCGGACCGCTCGCCCACGCTGGGCGGCCTGCGCGTGGCGGTCGGTCCCGAGAAATCCGGCGGGTGACTTATCCACAGCCGCTTCGTAAAATTCGGGGTTTGCCCTGGCACTCGCCCGGGCGGCGCGTTCTTTCAGGATCGAGATGCTCTACCCCAAGGAATTCGATGTCATCGTCGTCGGCGGCGGCCATGCCGGCACGGAGGCGGCGCTGGCCGCCGCGCGCATGGGCGCGCAGACGCTGCTGCTGACCCACAACATCGAGACCCTGGGGGCGATGAGCTGCAACCCCAGCATCGGCGGCATCGGCAAGGGCCACCTCGTCAAGGAGGTGGACGCGCTGGGCGGCGCGATGGCGCTGGCCACCGATGAAGGCGGCCTCCAGTTCCGCATCCTGAACTCCTCCAAGGGCCCGGCCGTGCGCGCCAC
>CAXDTK010000362.1:0-4730 GCA_963992225.1 uncultured Comamonadaceae bacterium
GATAGGAGTCCGTCTCGTGGGCTCGGAGATGTGTATAAGAGACAGTGGCAGCCCCTGAAATTCAGGACCTTTTCACGCTTTTCCAGACGGGTCGCCATGCCGAGATGGCAGCCCGTGCCCGCCTGTTGCTGGCCACCCGCCCGCAGGACGGCGCGCTGTGGAAGGCGTTGTCGGTGGCCCAGCAGATGCTGGGCGAGGACGCGCTGCCGGCCCTGCAGCGGGCCATGGCCCTGCTGCCGGCCGACGCCGACCTGCCCGCCAACCTGGGCGCGCTGCTGGCCGCGCAGGGCCGCTGGCCCGAGGCGCTGACCGCCTACGAGCAGGCGCTGCGCCTGCAGCCGCGGCTGGCGGGCGCGCACAACAACCTGGGCAACGCGCTGCTGGCCCTGCAGCAGCCGGACCGCGCGCTGGCGGCCTTCGACAGCGCGCTGGCGCTGCAGCCCGGCCTGGTCGCGGCGCTGGGCAACCGCGCGCGGGCGCTGCTGGCGCTGGGGCGCCATGCCGAGGCGGCGCAGGCCTTCGAGCGTGCCGTGGTCGCCCGGCCGGCGGACGCGGGCCTGCGCGTCCATGCGGCGACGGCCCATGCCGCGGCGGGCGACGCTGCAGCTGCCGTCGCGCAGCTGCGGGCGGCACTGACGCTGGCGCCGGCGCGCACGGACGCCTGGTTCAGCCTCGGTCAGCTGCTGCAGGCCGAGGGCGACGGCGCCGGCGCGGCTGACAGCTGGGAGCGCCTGCTGGCCATCGACCCCGGCCATGCGGAGGCCGCCTGCAACCTGGCGCTGCTGCGACCGGCGCGCGGCGAGGCGGTGCTGGGCGCGGCGCTCGCCGCGGGCGTGCGCGGCGAGCGCCGTGCCGTGGTGCTGGCCAACCTGGGCGGGCTGAGGTTGCAGGCGCATCGCTTCGGTGACGCCGTGGCGGCCTACCGGCTGGCGCTGGACGAGGCGCCCACCGCGCCGCAGGCGCTCAGCAACCTGGCCCAGGCGTTGAAGCGCCAGGGCGCGCTGGACGAGGCCGACGCGGTGCTGAGCCGGCTGATCGAACGGCAGCCGGCGCTGGTCACGGCCCGCAGCGACCGGCTGCTGCTGCGCGCCTACCGCCAGCAGCGTGCCGACCAGGCCGCCGGCCTGCGGGCCGAGGCGCAGGCCTTCGGCGTGGAGGTCGGGGTGGTTGAGATCGAGGTCGGGGCGCCGCCAGTGCCGCGCCCGCCCCGGGCCGCGGGCCCGTTGCGGCTGGGGCTGGTGTCCGCCGACCTGCGCAGCCACCCGGTCGGCCGCCTGGCGGCGGCCTGGCTGCCGGCGCTGGCGGCGCGCTGCGACGTCCATGTCTATGCGAACGCGGCGCCCGAGCCCGGCGACGCGCTGGCGCAGCGCCTGCAGCGCGCCGTGCCGCGCTGGCTGGACGTGGCGGGGCTGGACGACGCGGCGCTGGCGAAGCGCATCGCCGCGGACGGCATCGAGGTGCTGCTGGACCTGAGCGGCCACACGGGCGGGCACCGGCTGGGCATGTTCGCCCGCCGCCCGGCGCCGCGGCAGTTCAGCTGGCTGGGCTACGCCGCCAGCACCGGCCTGGCCGCCATGGACGGCTTCATCGGCGACCGCTGGCTGCTGCCCGCCGGGGCCGAGGCCGGCTTCGTCGAGCCGCTGCGGCGGCTGCCCGACAGCTTCACGGTCTACGCCCCGCCCGCCGAGGCGCCGGCGGTGGCGGCGCTCGGCGGGCTGCCGCGCTTCGGCAGCTTCAACGCGCTGCACAAGCTCTCCGACGCGGTGCTGGCGCTCTGGTCCGAGGTGCTGGCGGCGGTGCCGGACAGCCGGCTGCTGCTCAAGGCGCCCGGCCTGCAGCACAAGGCCGAGCGGCAGGCGCTGCTGCGCCGCTGGCCGGGCGATGCCGGCCGGCTGGACCTGCAGGGGCCGGGCCCGCTGGCGGACTACCTCGCCGCCTTCGCTCAGGTGGACATCGCGCTGGACCCCTGGCCCCACAGCGGCGGCATGACCAGCCTGGACGGCCTGTGGATGGGCGTGCCGGTGCTGACGCTGCCCGGGCCGGCGCCGATCTCGCGCCAGGGCCTGAGCTTCCTGCAGACGCTGGGGCTGGCGGACGACTGGGTGGCCGCGGACGAGGCGGACTTCGTGCGCCGCGCGGCGGCCCGGGTGCAGGACCGTGCGGGGCTGGCCGCGCTGCGCGCGGGGCTGCGCGCGCGCCTGGCCGCGAGCCCGCTGTGTGACGCGGGCCGCTTCGCCGACCAGCTGCTGGCCCTGGTGACGGCATGATCGGCCCCGGTGCCAACACCCGCTTGCCCGCCATGAAAACGTCTTTCGCCACCGCGCTGCTGTGCGGCCTGACCTCGCTCGCGCAGGCCGACGAGGCGGCGGCCCCTGCGCGTGCCGCGCTGCCGCTGTGGGAGGCGGGCCTGTTCGGCCTGGGCATTGCGCAGCAGGCCTACCCGGGCTCCGACGAGACGCTGCGCCGCGGCCTGGTGCTGCCCTACCTGATCTACCGCGGCAAGGTGCTGCGCGCGGACAACGAGGGCGCCGGCCTGCGGGCGGTGAAGTCCGAGCATTTCGAGCTGGACCTGTCGGCCGCGGCCGCGCTGGGCGGCGGCGGGCGCTCGCTGAAGGCGCGGCAGGGCATGCGCCGGCTGGGCACGCTGCTGGAGTTCGGGCCGGTGGCGCGCTGGTACCTGAACGGCCGCCAGGCATCCGACCGGCTGACCGCGGAGCTGCCGTTGCGCGCGGTCTTCGACGTGGGCGACCAGGGCCGGCACCAGGGCATGAGCGTCGAGCCGGAGCTGGGGCTGGAGCGCAGCGCCGGCGCGTCGGGCTGGGGCTACGGCCTCAATGCCCGCGTGTTCATCGGCGACCGCCGCCTGGGCTCGACCTTCTATGGCGTGACGCCCGAGGAGGCGCTGCCGGATCGGCCCGCCTACGCCGCGCGCGCCGGCCTGCTGGCCTGGCGGCTCAACGGCCGCGTGACGCGCCAGCTGACGCCGGACCTGCGCCTGTTCGCCTTCGGCCGCATCGACAGCGTGGCCGGTGCGGCCAACCGGGCCAGCCCGCTGGTGCGCCAGACCACCGGCGTCACCTACGGCCTGGGGCTGAGCTACACGCTGATGCGGTCGGATGCGCGCTCGGGCGACTGACGCCTGCGGCTCGCCAATAAAAAAGGGGCTGCTCGCGCAGCCCCTTTTGTTGAAGGACGTGAGTCGCCTGGCGACCCCCAATCGGTACGACAGTTGGCGTAGCGAGCAGGTGTTGGGCGGTGTCAAGCGCGGAACCGCACTTTCGTGCGGTGCGCACTGCAGCGTCGTCCAGCGCCTGCGCAGTAGCCGAATGCCGTGCCGATTACATGTCCATGCCGCCCATGCCACCCATGCCGCCCATGCCACCAGGCATGCCGCCGGCCGGGGCCTCGTCCTTGGGGGACTCGGCGACCATGCACTCGGTCGTCAGCATCAGCGAGGCGACGGAGGCGGCGTTCTGCAGCGCGGTGCGGGTCACCTTGGTCGGGTCCAGGATGCCCATCTCGATCATGTCGCCGTAGGTGTCGTTGGCGGCATTGAAGCCGTAGTTGCCCTTGCCGGCCAGCACGGCGTTGACGACGACGGAAGCTTCGCCACCGGCGTTGTAGACGATCTCGCGCAGCGGGGCCTCGATGGCGCGCAGCACCAGCTTGATGCCGGCGTCCTGGTCGGCGTTGTCGCCCTTGATCTCGCCAGCCGATTGCTTGGCGCGCAGCAGGGCCACGCCACCACCGGCGACGATGCCCTCTTCAACGGCGGCACGGGTGGCGTGCAGCGCGTCTTCGACACGGGCCTTCTTTTCCTTCATCTCGACTTCGGTGGCGGCACCGACCTTGATGACGGCCACGCCGCCGGCCAGCTTGGCCACGCGCTCTTGCAGCTTCTCGCGGTCGTAGTCGCTGGTGGCTTCCTCGATCTGGATGCGGACCTGCTTGACGCGGGCTTCGATGTCGGCTGCAGCGCCGGCGCCGTCGATGATGGTAGTGTTTTCCTTGCCCACTTCGACGCGCTTGGCCTGGCCCAGGTCGGCCAGCGTGACCTTCTCCAGCGTCAGGCCGACTTCTTCGGCGATGACCTTGCCACCGGTCAGGATGGCGATGTCTTCCAGCATGGCCTTGCGACGGTCACCGAAGCCGGGCGCCTTGACGGCCACGACCTTCAGGATGCCGCGGATGGTGTTGACCACCAGCGTCGCCAGGGCTTCGCCTTCGACTTCCTCGGCAATGATCAGCAGCGGACGGCCGGCCTTGGCCACCTGCTCCAGCGTGGGCAGCAGGTCGCGGATGTTGCTGATCTTCTTGTCGAACAGCAGCACGAAGGGGTTGTCCAGGATGGCGGACTGCTTCTCGGGGCTGTTGATGAAGTAGGGCGACAGGTAGCCGCGGTCGAACTGCATGCCTTCGACGACGTCCAGCTCGCTCTCCAGGCTCTTGCCGTCTTCGACGGTGATGACGCCTTCCTTGCCGACCTTGTCCATCGCCTCGGCAATGATGCGGCCCACTTCGGAGTCGCTGTTGGCCGAGATGGTGCCGACCTGGGCGATTTCCTTGGAGGTGGTGGTGGCCTTGGAGGCCTTCTTCAGCTCGGCGACCAGGGCGTGCACGGCCTTGTCGATGCCGCGCTTCAGGTCCATCGGGTTCATGCCGGCGGCCACGTACTTCATGCCTTCGCGCACGATGGCCTGGGCCAGCACGGTGGCGGTGGTGGTGCCGTC
>CAXDTK010000363.1:0-4729 GCA_963992225.1 uncultured Comamonadaceae bacterium
GCCGCAGCCGCAACCGCCGCCGCAACCGCAAGGAGCGCGCCGAGCGCCAGGCGGGGCAGGGCGGTGCGCCGGCTGCGGGCGGGGGCGGCGATGCGCCCGCGCCGCTGCTGGCGCCGGAATTGGTCGAGGCCGCGGGGGCGCGCTTTGCCGATGTGCTGTCGGGCCACCTGGACGCCGAGTCCGAGGCGCCGGATGCCGAGCCGCCGGTGCTGGCGCCGCAGGCCGGGGTGGAAGAGGGCGCCGAGGGCGACGCCGAGGAGGCCGAGGGCGAGACCAAGCGGGTGCTGGCCGCCGATGCCGATGCACCCAAGCTGCAGAAGGTGCTGGCGCAGTCGGGCATCGGCTCGCGCCGCGACATCGAGGAGTGGATCGCCGAGGGCAAGATCGAGGTCAACGGCGAGGTCGCGCATGTCGGCCAGCGCATCTCGTTCGGTGACCGCGTGCGCGTCAACGGCAAGGAGGTGCGCGTGCGCATCTCGCCGCCCAACCCGCGCATCCTGGCCTATCACAAGCCCACGGGCGAGGTGTCCACGTTCAACGACCCCGAGGGTCGCCCGACGGTGTTCCGCTCGCTGCCGCGCGTGCAGGGCCAGAAGTGGCAGTCCGTCGGCCGCCTGGACATCAACACCGAAGGCCTGCTGCTGTTCACCAACTCCGGCGAACTGGCCAACCAGCTGATGCATCCGCGCTTCGGCGTGGAGCGCGAGTACGCGGCCCGGGTGCTGGGCTCGCTGAGCGACGAGCAGCGTGCGCGGCTGCTGGAAGGCGTCAGCGTCGAGGGCCAGATGGCGTCCTTCAAGAGCATCGAGGACGGCGGCGGCGAAGGCGCCAACCGCTGGTACCGCGTCGTCATCACCGAAGGCCGCAACCGCGAGGTGCGCAAGCTCTTCGAGGCCGTCGGCATGGTGGTCAGCCGGCTAATCCGCATCCGCTACGGCACCGTGGTGCTGCCGCGCGGACTCAAGCGCGGCGTCTGGGTGGAGCTGGGCGACGACGACGTGCGCGTCATCCGCCGCCTGGCCGGCCACACCTCCCACAGCGGCCCCGGCCCGCAGCAGGGGGCTGGCCAGGGGGGCACCGCCCAGGGTCAGGGCAAGGGCCAGCCAGCGCAGCAGCAGGGCGGCAAGAACGACCGCAACAAGCGCCGGTCCGACGACCGCCACGGCGGCGTGGGCCCGCGCCCCAGCCGCCCGCCGGAGGCTCAGCAGCCGCGTCCGCCGCGCGAGGAGCGCGCCCCGCGCCGCGATGACGAGGAGGAGGACGACTTCATCCCCCACCACATCAATCCGCTGGAGCAGACCTTCGACCGCCGCTTCGCGACCAGCGGCAAGCGTGGCATCCCGCAGGGTTTCGGCGCCGGCGGCAGCCAGCAGGGCAACAAGCCGGCCAAGGGCGGCGGCAACAAGGGCGGTCCGCGCGAACCCGATCCGCTGCAGACGGCGGTGGGCTACATCGGTGGCGACGCCTTCCTGCGCCGCGGTGGCGGTGGCGGTGGCCGCGGCGGCAAGGGCGGCGGTGGCGGTGGCCGTTCCGGCGGCGGCTTCGGCGGCGGTCGCCGCTGATGCGCGGACGGGCAGGGTGTGACCTAGGGTCACCCCTGCCCGCTACAATCGCAGGTTTTGTCCAATACCCCCCTTCAGGAGAATTCCATGGCGATCGAACGCACCCTGTCCATCATCAAGCCCGATGCCGTGGCGAAGAACGTCATCGGCCAGATCTACGCCCGTTTTGAAGCCGCCGGCCTGAAGGTCGTGGCCGCCAAGATGGTGCACCTGTCGCGTGGCGAGGCCGAGGCCTTCTACGCCGTGCACAAGGCCCGCCCGTTCTTCAACGACCTGGTGACCTTCATGATCTCCGGTCCGGTGATGATCCAGGCGCTGGAAGGCGAAGGCGCCATCCTGAAGAACCGCGACCTGATGGGCGCCACCGACCCGAAGAAGGCCGAGAAGGGCACCATCCGCGCCGACTTCGCCGACAGCATCGACGCCAACGCCGTGCACGGTTCGGACGCTGCCGAGACGGCCGCCGCCGAGATCGCGTTCTTCTTCCCCGGCATGAACGTCTACGCCGGTCGCTGATCCCCCAACGGGGTCGGAGACCCCGGCCCAGGAAGTTCGTATGGACGCCGTCAACCTGCTCGGTTTCGATCTGCCAGGCTTGGCGGCCTACTGCGAGCAACTGGGCGAAAAGAAATTCCGTGCGACCCAGCTGTTCCGCTGGATCCACCAGAAGGGCGCGTCGGACTTCGAGCAGATGTCCGACCTCGCCAAGTCGCTTCGCGAGAAGCTCAGCGGCCGGGCCGTCATCCGCGGCCTGGACGTGATCTCCGAGCATGTCTCCACCGACGGCACCACCAAGTGGCTGTTCGACGTCGGTGGCGGCAATGCGGTCGAGGCCGTTTTCATCCCTGAGGATGACCGCGGCACGCTGTGCGTGTCCAGCCAGGCCGGCTGCGCGGTCGGCTGCCGCTTCTGCTCCACCGGCCACCAGGGCTTCAGCCGCAACCTGACGACGGGCGAGATCACGGCCCAGCTGTGGTTCGCCGAGCATGCGCTGCGCAAGCGCTTCAACACGACCGAGCGTGTCATCTCCAACGTGGTGATGATGGGCATGGGCGAGCCGCTGCAGAACTACGACCAGCTCGTGCCGGCGCTCAAGACCATGTTGGACGACCATGGCTACGGCCTGTCGCGCCGCCGGGTGACGGTGTCGACCTCGGGCGTCGTGCCGATGATCGATCGGCTGCGCGAGGACTGCCCTGTCGCGCTGGCCGTCAGCCTGCACGCACCCACCGACCCGCTGCGCGACCAACTGGTGCCGCTGAACAAGAAGTACCCCATCGCCGAGCTGCTGGACGCCTGCAACCGCTACCTCGAGAAGGCGCCGCGCGACTTCATCACCTTCGAGTACTGCATGCTGCAGGAGGTGAACGACTCGCCGGAGTTCGCCCATGCGCTGGTCAGGCTGTTGAAGGGCCAGGTCAGCTGCAAGATCAACCTGATCCCGTTCAACCCCTTCCCGGCCTCGGGCCTGGTGCGCAGCACCAATGCGCGCGTGCAGGCCTTTGCCGAGGTGCTGATCCAGGCCGGCATCGTCACGACGGTGCGCAAGACGCGCGGCGACGACATCGACGCCGCCTGCGGCCAGCTGGCCGGCGAGGTGCAGGACCGCACCCGCGCGCATATCCGCATGGTCAGGGCACCCGTCACGGTGGCCAAATCCACCTGACACCGTGCCCAACCCCGAGGATCCGATGAAGCGACCGCTGACCGTTCTGTTCGCCGCCGTGGCGGCCATGCTGCTCGCAGCCTGTGCCGGCACCGTGACCGCCCCGGCGGCCAACCGCGAGATCAAGACCGATTCCGACCAGACCGATGCCGACCGCCGCGCCGGCATCCGCCTGGAGCTGGCCCAGGGCTATTTCTCGCGCGGCCAGTTCAACACCGCGCTGGACGAGCTCAAGCTCGCGCTGCAGGCCAAGCCCGACATGCGCGAGGCCGTCAACCTGCGCGGTCTCATCTACGGCGCGATGGGTGACAGCCAGCTCGCCGAGGAAGCCTTCCGCCGCGCGCTGACGGTCTACCCCAACGACCCCGACACGTTGCACAACTACGGCTGGTTCCTGTGCCAGCAACAGCGCTGGCAGACGGCCGACTCGCTGTTCGACCAGGCGCTGGCCCAGTCCACCTACCGCGCGCCGGCCCGCACGCTGCTGGCCAAGGGCGTCTGCGAGGCGCGCGCCGGCCGCATGCTGGTGGCGGAGAAGACGCTGGCCCGCGCCTTCGAGCTGGACCCGGGCAGCCCGGCCATCGCGATCAACCTGTCCGAGGTGCTGTACCGCAACGCCGAGCTGGAGCGGGCGCGCTTCTACGTGCGACGCGTCAACAACCAGCCCGAGCAGGTCAACGCGCAGAGCCTGTGGCTGCAGCTGCGCATCGAGCGCAAGCTCGGCAACGCGGCGCAGGTCGAGGACCTGGCGCTGCAGCTGCGCCGCAAGTACCCGCAGTCGCCCGAGACCCAGGCGCTGGACGCCGGCCGCTACGAAGACTGACCCCAAGAACAAGACGATGGAACCCATCCCCGAGGGACGTGCTCCCCAGGCCGCCACGGCCGGCGCCTGGCTGAAGAACGCACGCCAGCAGCGCGGCCTGCACATCGCGGCGCTGGCCGTGATGCTGAAGGTGCCGCAGGCCAAGCTGGAGGCGCTGGAAGCCGACCGCTACGACGAACTGCCGGACGCCACCTTTGCGCGCGCGCTGGCCACGGCCATGTGCCGGGCGCTCAAGGTCGATGCCGCGCCGGTGCTGGCGCTGCTGCCGCGCACCGGTCGCGACTTCGACGTGCCGCCGGGCCTGAACCAGCCGTTCCGCGAGCGCGGCAGCGGTGGCGGCGACGGCGCCGTGCTGGCGTTGCTGGCCCGGCCGGTGGTGTGGGGCCCGCTGCTGCTGCTGGCCGCCGCCGCGGCGGTCTACTGGATCCCGGCCGGCTGGCTGCCCGAGCGTGAGACGGCGCCCTCGTCGCCGACCATCTCCGGCACCGTGGGGCCGGCCAGCACGCCGGCCGTCGAATTCCTGCCGGCCCCGGCCGCGCCGCTGGCCTCCCAGCCCGCCGCCGTCGCCGCTTCCGCCGTCGCGCCGGCCGCGGCTGCGACACCGGTCGCTTCGGCCCCGCTGGCCGCCGCCGCGCCGGCGTCCGGCGGTCTCGTATACACATCTGACGCTGCCGGCGC
>CAXDTK010000364.1:0-4713 GCA_963992225.1 uncultured Comamonadaceae bacterium
ACACCTAAGCCTTCGTCGGCAGCGTCAGATGTGTATAAGAGACAGGCCCTCGCCGCTGGTGGCCGCGCTGCCGCCGCCCCCCCCGCCCGCCGCGGTGACCGTGCAGGCCGCGCCCACCGCCGTCATCCCGGTGGCGCCGCCGGCGACGCCGGCGGTCCGCCAGATTCCGGCCAGCGCCGTGCGCTATGTGCGCGAGCCGCGCACCAGCGTGCCGCTGATGTCGCGGCGGCTGCGCGAGTCCGGTGTCGTGCACCTGCGCGTGGTCGTGGACGTGCGCGGCCAGCCGCGCGAGATCACGCTGGCCCGCTCCTCCGGCTTCGCCCGGCTGGACGAGCAGGCGCTGCAGGACATGCGCGGCGCCCGCTTCGCGCCGTACCTGGACAACGGCCAGCCCGTCGAGTGGGAGGTCATCGCCCCGGTGTCCTACGAACTCGACCGCTGACTCCCTTTCCCTCCCCCTAGCCATGCCGCCGACGGTGCCCGGCCCCGTCCTGGGCAAAGCCATGCCCATTCACGATCCCTCGGAGCCTTCCATGTCCCGCAAGAACAAGACCCCCCTGCCCAAGCCGCAGGCGCTGCTGCCGCTCGGCGCGCTGGCCGCCGGCTTCGGCCTGGCCTCGGCCGCGCTGGCCCAGACCACCCCCGCCACGGCCACGCCCGCGAAGGAAGAGAGCGTGCTGCCCACCGTGCGCGCCCGCGCCAGCGCCGAGCCGCAGGGCAAGGACGCCTACCAGGCCACCGAGACCCGCATCGGCAAGGGCAAGCAGGACATCCGCGACATCCCGCAGTCGCTGACCGTCATCACCGAGAAGCTGATGGACGACCGCAACTTCAGCAACGTCAAGGAAGTGCTGAAGAACACCGCCGGCATCACCTTCCAGGCGGCCGAGGGCGGCGAGGAGGACATCAAGGTGCACGGCATCTCGCTGCAGAGCACCGGCGACATCTTCATCGACGGCATGCGCGACCCCGCGTTCTACGACCGCGACACCTTCTTCCTCGACAAGGTCGAGCTGCTGCGCGGCTCGGCCTCGCTGCTGTTCGGCCGCGGCTCCACGGGCGGCGCGGTCAACCAGGTCACCAAGCAGGCCCAGCTGGCCGACCAGAACGAGGTGGCCGTGAGCCTGGGCAGCCACGGCGCGCTGCGCGCCGTCGCCGACTTCAACCAGCGCACCGGCGAGACGGCCGCGCTGCGCGTCAGCGCGATGAGCGACACCGCCGACAGCAACGGCGCCGGCTCGCGCATCGACAAGCGCGGCATCGGCGTGAACTACCGCCTGGGCGTGGACGAGACCGACGAGTTCGGCATCACGCTGTACGGCCTGCAGAACGACAACGGCATCAACTACGGCGTGCGCTGGATGCGCCAGAACCCGACCGACACCATCGCCAACCAGCTCAACACCCGGCTGGACCCGAACGCCTACTACGGCCTGGCGAGCGACTTCAACAAGGGCACGGCCTACTACGGCATGCTGTCGCACACGCACCGGTTCTCCAAGGACACCGAGCTGGTGACCAAGCTGCGCTACGCCGAGTACACGCGCGACCAGCGCGCCACGCTGTGGAACTTCGCCCCGGCGGCCCAGCAGCCGGGCGGCCAGGCCGTGTCGCTGGCGACGCTGACGCCCGCCACCGTCCTCACGCGCGGCTTCCAGCCCAAGAAGCAGGACATGCAGACCATCACGGCGCAGAGCGACCTCAGCACCCGCTTCACCGCCTGGGGCCTGGAGCACACGCTGCAGGCCGGCGTGGACTTCGCGCATGAGAAGAAGCAGGTGTTCGGCCAGATCACCGCGGCCCAGGGCGGCGTCGTGCCCGTGCGACCCAGCACCACCATCGGCACGCCCTTTGATGGCGCCAGCATCGACGAGAGCCTGCGCAGCTACCGCGAGACCAGCTCGTACACCTCGAAGGCCTATGGCGGCTACCTGCAGAACATGGTGCAGCTCGCGCCGATGTGGAAGCTGCTGGCCGGCCTGCGCTACGACAACCTGCAGGGCGACTACAGCACCTACGGCGTGCCGCAGACCGCGCTGACGCCGGTCACCACCACCGGCTACCAGATGAAGATTTCCGAGGTCAGCAAGCGCGCCGCGCTGCTGTTCCAGCCCAACGAGCAATGGTCCTTCCACCTGATGGGCGCCACCTCGTTCAACACCTCCGGCGACGCCTACTCGCTGAGCGCGGCCAACCAGGACATCCCGCCCGAGGAGTCCGTCAACGTGGAGCTGGGCGCCAAGTGGGACAGCGCGGACGGCAAGCTCAGCGTGCGCGCCAGTGCCTTCCGCAACACCAAGCTGCACGAGCGCAACACCGACCCGCTGATCACCAACCTGGTCACGCTGTCGGGCAAGCGCCATGCGGCCGGGCTGGACGTGGACATCGTGGGCCGCATCACGCCGCAGTGGGAGGTGTTCGGCAACTTCACCTGGATGCCGGTGTCGCGGATTGACATCTCCAGCGCCAACTCCGGCGAGGTGCAGGGCGCGCGGCCGTCGCTGTCGCCGCGCTACTCCGGCAGCCTGTGGACGGCCTACCAGGCGCTGCCCGCGCTGCGCGTCGGCGCCGGCCTGAACGCCCGCAGCGGCCAGACGCCGATCCGCAACCCGGCGGGCATCTATGCGCCCAAGTTCGTGACGGCCGACCTGATGGCCGAGTACGCGGTGATCCCGGAGCAGCTGCTGTTCAAGCTCTACGTCAGCAACGTGGCCGACAAGCTGTATGCCGACCAGCTCTACACCTCGTTCTACGTGCCGGGCACGGGCCGCGTGACCAGCCTCACCGGCACCTACAAGTTCTGACCGCCTGACCGAGCGGGCCCCGCCATGCTGCTGAAGATCGAACAGGTGCTGGACGCCGCCGGCGTGGCGCGGGCGCGCGAGCTGCTGGCCGCCGCCCCCTGGCAGGACGGCCGCGCCACCGCGGGCGCCCAGGCCGCGCAGGTCAAGAACAACCAGCAGCTGCAGCCCGGCAGCCCGCAGCAGCGCGAGCTGCAGGCACTGGTGCTGCAGGCGCTGGACCGGCACCCGCTGTTCTTTTCCGCCACGCTGCCCAAGCGGGTGCTGCCGCCGCTGTTCAACCGCTACGCCGGCGCCGCCAACACCTACGGCGACCACGTCGACCAGGCGATCCGCTACCTGCCGGATGCCGGTTCGGGGGTGCAGCGGGTGCGCACCGACATCTCCTGCACGCTGTTCCTCAGCGACCCGGCCGACTACGACGGCGGCGAGCTGGTGGTGCAGGACACCTACGGCGAGCAGCGCGTCAAGCTCGCGGCCGGCGACCTGGTCGTCTACCCCGGCACCAGCGTGCACCGCGTCGAGCCGGTCACGCGCGGCGCGCGGCTGGCCAGCTTCTTCTGGATCGAGAGCCTGGTGCGCAGCGACGAGCAGCGCCGCCTGCTCTACGACATGGACATGAGCCTGATGCGGCTGCGTCAGGCGATGGGCGAGACGACCGAGCTGGTGCAGCTCACCGGCACGTACCACAACCTCCTGCGCATGTGGGCGGACACGTGAGCGCGCCGGTCATCGAGCAGCTGCCCGAGGGCCTGGCCAGCCTGGCCGACTTCGAAGCACCCGCCCGGGCCCGCCTCGCAGCCGATGGCGGCGCCGCCGCCTGGGCCTACCTGAACGGCGGCGCGGGCGACGAGCTCACGCTGCGGGCCAACCGCAGCGCCTGGGACGCCATCCGGCTGCGCCCGCGCGTGCTGCGCGACCTGGCCGGCGGCCACACCCGCACCACGCTGCTGGGCCGAACGCTGCGCCACCCCATCCTGCTGGCGCCCATCGCCTACCAGCGCCTGTTCCACGCCGACGGCGAGCTGGCCGTCGCCCATGCCGCCGCCGCGCAGGAGGCCGGGCTGGTGCTCAGCGCCCAGGCCAGCGTGGACATGGAGGCCGTGGCCGCGCCCATGCGGGCCGACGCGGCCGCCGGCCCGCTGTGGTTCCAGCTCTACTGGCGCGACGACCGCGACTTCATGCGCGCACTGCTGCAGCGCGTCGAGGCCGCCGGCTTCCAGGCCCTGGTGCTGACGGTGGACGCGCCGGTGCACGGCGCCCGCGACCGCGAGCGCCGTGCCGGCTTCAAGCTGCCGGACGACATCCGCGCCGTCAACCTCGGTGGCGTCAAGAAGCCGCTGGACCTGCAGCCCGGCCAGAGCGCGCTGTTCGACGGCCTGATGCCGCGCGCGGCCACCTGGGCCGAGGTGGACTGGCTGCGCTCGACGAGCCGCCTGCCGCTGCTGCTCAAGGGCGTCACCCACCCCGACGATGCCCGCGAGGCGCTGGCCTGCGGCGCGGCGGGCCTGATCGTCTCCAACCACGGCGGCCGCACGCTCGACACCCTGCCGGCCAGCGCCGAGCTGCTGCCGCCCATCCGCGCTGCCGTGGGCCCCGACGTGCCGCTGCTGGTGGACGGCGGCATCCGCCGCGGCACCGACGTGCTCAAGGCCATCGCGCTGGGCGCCAACGCGGTGCTGCTGGGCCGCCCCTACGTGCATGCGCTCGCCGCCAGCGGCGCGCTGGGCGTGGCCCAGGCGCTGCGGCTGCTGCGCGACGAGCTGGAGATCGCGATGGCGCTGTCCGGCTGCAAGACCCTCGCCGATGCCGGCCCGGCGCTGCTCTGGCCCGCCCCCTCCTTTGAAAGCAGCCCCCCATGAAACGCCTCCTCGCCACGCTGGCCCTCACCGCCGTCGCCTCGGCCGCCTGC
>CAXDTK010000365.1:0-4680 GCA_963992225.1 uncultured Comamonadaceae bacterium
CGATGTCGGCCAGCGGCGCCGGCGCCAGCACGCCACCGATGCCCACCACCGGCGCGGGCGCCATCGCCGCCCACCAGGCCAGGTTGTCCAGCCCCTGCGGCCGCCACGGCATGGCCTTGGTCAGCGTGGGCCAGACGGGCCCGCAGGCGATGTAGTCCGGCGCCCAGGCCGCGGCGCGCGCCAGCTCCCACAGGCTGTGCGTGCTGAGGCCCAGGCGCAGGCCCCTGGTGCGGGCGGCCGCGATGTCACGGCGGTCGTCGGCGGACAGCGCCAGCAGGTCCTCCTGGCCCAGGTGCACGAAATCGACGCCCAGCGCCAGCGCCTCGCGCCAATGGTCGTTGAGGATGAGGGTCGCGCCCGTCCGCCGCGCCGCCGCCAGCGCCGGCCGCACCTCGTCGCGCAGCCGCGCCCGCCAGGCCGGGTCGCCTTCGCCCGCGCGGCGCTTCAGGCGCAGCTGCACCGTGCTCAGCCCGGCCGCCAGCAGCTGCGCGGCATGGTCGCCGCGGTCGCTGAGGGCGTAGACGCCTTGCACCGCAGGCGCGGCCCCGCGGGGCGCGGGCCAGGCCGCGGGCGCCGGGCCCTCGAACAAGGCCGGCAGCAGCGCCGGGTCGGTGATGAAGCCCGCCACCGGCCGCACCGGGCCGGGCCCGGCGCCGGGTGGCGCGTCGCCGCTGCCCAGCCCCGAGGTGGTCAGCATCTTGGCCAGCACCGCCGCATCGGCCGTCACGAAGCCGCGCGCCAGCGCCGCGGCCAGCGCGGTGGCGAAGCAGCAGCCGGTGCCATGGTTGTGGCGGCTGTCACGGCGCGGCAGGGCCAGCCAGCCGCTGGCCTCGCGGCTGGCCAGCCAGTCCAGCGCCAGCGCACCCGACGCGTCGCCGCCGGTGATGCAGACCTCCGCCACGCCCATGGCCTGCAGCGCACGCGCCTGGGCGGGTGCGTCGTCCGCGCCCTCGCCCACCAGTCGGGCCGCCTCGCGGCGGTTGGGCGTGGCGACGCTGGCGCGCGGCAGCAGCCGCTCGCGGTAGGCGCGCAGCAGCGCGTCGTCGGCCAGGCGGGCGCCGGTGGAGGCGCGCAGCACCGGGTCCACCACCAGCACCACCGGCGCGCGCGTGCGCAGCCGGTCCACCCAGCGCACCACCACCTCCAGCTGCGCCACGCCGCCCAGCAGGCCGGTCTTGATGACGGCCGGCGGCAGGTCGCCGGCCAGCGCGGCCAGCTGGGCGTCCAGCTGCTCGGGCGGCAGCGGGAACACCGCGTCCACCGCGACGCTGCTCTGCGCCGTGACGGCCGCCGCCACCAGGCACAGGTGCACGCCGGCCGCGTCGGCCGCGCGCTGGTCGGCACTCAGGCCGGCGCCGCCGCCGCTGTCCAGCCCGGCGATGCTCCAGACGATGGGGGCGCGGGCGGCGCTCATGCGATCAGGAAGGGCCGGCCGCCCACGGGCGTGCTGGCCACGGCCATGTCCTGCCGCGCCATCACGCCGGCCTCAAAGCCCAGCCGGCCGGCCGCGATGGCCTGGCCGAAGGCGGCCGCCATGCGCACGGGGTCGCCGGCCTGGGCCACCGCCGAGTTCAGCAGCACGCCGTCCAGCCCCAGCTCCATGGCCTGGGCGGCATGCGAGGGCGCGCCGATGCCGGCATCCACGATCAGCGGCACGCCGGGCAGCCGCTCGCGCAGCGTGCGCAGCGCGAACGGGTTCAGCAGGCCCTGGCCCGAGCCGATGGGCGCGCCCCAGGGCATCAGCAGCTCGCAGCCCACGTCCAGCAGGCGCCGGCAGGTGACGAGGTCGTCGGTGCAGTAGGGGAAGACCTGGAAGCCGTCCTTCACCAGCACCTCGGCGGCATGCACCAGCTCCCAGGGGTCGGGCTGCAGCGTGTGCTCGTCGCCCACCACCTCCAGCTTGATCCACGGCGTGTCGTACAGCTCGCGCGCCATCTGCGCCAGGGTGATGGCCTCCTGGGCGGTGCGGCAGCCGGCGGTGTTGGGCAGCAGGTGGCCGCCGCTCTCGCGCAGCGTCTCGCGGATGGCGGCGACGAAGCCGTTGTCGCCGGCCGCGGCCAGCGTGCGCCTGAGGCCCACGGTGACGACGCGGGCGCCGCTGGCACGCAGCGCCTGGCGCAGCACCTCGGGCGAGGGATAGCCGGCGCTGCCGAGCAGGAAGCGGCTGGCCAGCGTGCGGCCGTAGAGGGTCAGGGGCGACATGTCAGCCTCCGGTGATGGGTTGGATCAGGATCAGCGCGTCGCCGGGCCGGACCAGCGTCACGGCCCGCTCGGCGCGGGGCAGGAAGCGGCCGTTGAGCGCGGTGGCGACCGACTCCGGCGCCCGGCCCTGCTCGGCCAGCAGCGCCGCGACGCTCAGGCCCTCGCGCCAGGGCCGGGGCTGGTGGTTGAGCGTGAACTCAGACATGGGCCAGCACCTGCTCGGCCAGCGCCGGCGCCAGCAGCCAGCCGTGGCGGAACAGGCCGTTGACGCGCAGCAGGCCGGGCTGGTGGTCGATGCGCGGCCGGTGGTCCGGCAGGGCCGGCCGCAGCTGGGTGTCCAGGCCGACGATGCGGGCCTCGGCGAGCGCCGGCAGCACGCTGTGGGCCGCGGCCATCAGCTCCACCGCGCTGCGCAGGCTGACCGGCGAACGGTCCTCGCTCTCCACCTCGCTGGCGCCCACCACGATGACGTCGCCCGGCCGCGGCACCAGGTAGACGCGGTGGCGCGGGTGCAGCAGCCGCAGCGGCCGGCCCAGCCGCACGCCCGGTGCATGCAGCTTGATGATCTCGCCGCGCACACCCCGCAGGCCCGGCAGGTCGGCCTGCGCGCCCAGGCCACGGGTGTCGATCACCCAATCGGCGTCCAGCCGCTGGCCGTCCTCCGTCGCGACGCGGTGCGGCTGCACGACGGCCGCGGGCCGGCCCCAGCGCCAGTCCACGCCGGGGGCCTGTGCCGCCAGCGCGGCCAGCAGCTCGTGCGGCAGCAGCTGGCCTTCGCCCGGCAGCCACCAGGCCCGCAGGTCCGGCGCGACATCGGGCTCCAGCATCTGCAGCGCCGCGCGGTTCAGCGGCTCGGGCGCGCCGCCCAACCGGGCCAGCACCCGCTGCGCCGCACCGCCGTCGCCGCCATGGGCCAGCAGCAGGCTGCCCTCGGTGCGCACCAGCCCGGGCCGGCCCAGCGCCGCGGCGATGGCCGGCCACAGCGCCAGCGAGCGCCAGCCCAGCGCCACGACGTCGGGCCCGGCATGTTCCTGCTCGGCCAGCGGGCTGAGCATGCCGGCGGCGACGAAGGCCGCGGCCCCCGGCTGCGCCGGCCCGCCGGCCGGGTCGACGACGCTGACCCGGTGCCCGGCCCGCGCCAGCTGCCAGGCCAGCAACCGGCCCATCACGCCGGCGCCTGCAATGGCGATGCTGGCCATCAGCTGTTGACGATGGGGATGTAGAGCGCCCCGCCCTGCGCACGGAACTGGGCCGACTTCTGCGCCATGCCGTCGGCCACCACGTCGGCGGCCTCCAGGCCGTTGCTGGCGGCGTAGTCGCGCACGTCCTGCGTGATCTTCATGGAGCAGAACTTCGGGCCGCACATGGAGCAGAAATGCGCCTCCTTGGACGAGTCCTTGGGCAGTGTCTCGTCGTGATAGTCCCGCGCGGTGTCGGGGTCCAGGCCGAGGGCGAACTGGTCGTTCCAGCGGAACTCGAAGCGGGCCTTGCTCATCGCGTCGTCGCGCGCGCGGGCGCCGGGGTGGCCCTTGGCGATGTCGGCCGCATGCGCCGCGATCTTGTAGGCGATCAGGCCCTGCTTGACGTCGTCACGGTCGGGCAGGCCCAGGTGCTCCTTGGGTGTCACGTAGCAGAGCATGGCCGTGCCCATCCAGCCGATCATGGCCGCGCCGATGGCCGAGGCGATGTGGTCGTAGCCCGGCGCGATGTCGATGGTGAGCGGGCCCAGCGTGTAGAACGGCGCTTCGTGGCAGTGCTTCAGCTGCTCGGCCATGTTGGCCTGGATGAGGTGCAGCGGCACATGGCCGGGGCCTTCGATCATGGTCTGCACGTCGTGCTTCCACGCGATCTGCGTCAGCTCGCCCAGCGTCTTCAGCTCGGCGAACTGCGCCTCGTCGTTGGCGTCCGCCGCGCTGCCGGGCCGCAGGCCGTCGCCCAGCGAGAAGGTCACGTCATAGGCCTTCATGATGTCGCAGATCTCCTCGAAATGCGTGTACAGGAAGTTCTCGCGGTGATGCGTGATGCACCACTTGGCGAGGATGGAGCCGCCGCGCGAGACGATGCCGGTGCGGCGCTGGGTGGTCATGGGGATGAAGGGCAGGCGCAGGCCGGCGTGGATGGTGAAGTAGTCCACCCCCTGCTCGCACTGCTCGATCAGGGTGTCGCGGAACACGGCCCAGCTGAGGTCCTCGGCCACGCCGCCCACCTTTTCGAGTGCCTGGTAGATGGGCACGGTGCCGATGGGCACCGGCGAGTTGCGCACGATCCAGTCGCGCGTGGTGTGGATGTTGCGGCCGGTGGAGAGGTCCATCACGGTGTCGGCGCCCCAGCGGATGCTCCACACCAGCTTCTCGACCTCTTCCTCGATGCTGGAGGTGACGGCCGAGTTGCCGATGTTGGCGTTGACCTTGACGAGGAAGTTGCGGCCGATGATGGTGGGCTCCAGCTCGGTGTGGTTGATGTTGGCCGGGATGACGG
>CAXDTK010000366.1:0-4665 GCA_963992225.1 uncultured Comamonadaceae bacterium
GCGTAGGGGCACATGTACTTGCAGACCTGCTCGCGCATGTAGCCGGCGTTGCCGTAGGTGGCGAAACCGTAGAACAGCACCCAGAAGGTCTCCCAGGGCCCCAGGCCGAAGCTCGCGACCTCGCGGGCCAGCGTCTGGATGGGCGTGAAGTAGCCGACGAAGGTGAAGCCGGTCCACAGCCCGATGGCGATCCAGACCAGCTGCTTGCCGCTCTTGCGCCACAGCTTGCTGAAGGACCAGGGCGCCTTGGCCAGCCGCAGCCGCGCCATGCGGTCGCCCTCGAACCAGCGCTCCACCGCCATGAACATCTCGGTGTAGACGGTCTGCGGGCAGGCATAGCCGCACCAGACGCGCCCGGCCACCGCGGTGAACAGGAACAGCGCGAAGGCGCAGACCATCAGCAGGATCGTGAGGTACACGAAGTCCTGCGGGTAGAGCACCAGGCCGAAGACGTAGAAGCGCCGTGCCTCCAGGTCGAACAGCACGGCGGGGCGGTCGCCCCAGCTCAGCCAGGGCAGCCCGTAGAAGACCAGCTGGGTCAGCGCGACGATGACCCAGCGCCAGCGGGCGTAGAAGCCGTCCACCGCACGCGGGTGGATCTTGTCCTCGGAGCGGTACAGCCGGATGACGGCTTCTGAATCGGCCATGGTCAGTGGTTGGACAGGCCCCAGACGTAGGCGGCCAGCACGCGGATCTGCTCCGGCGTCAGCCGCTCGCCATGGGCGGGCATCACATTGTGCTTGCCGCCGTTGATCATCGCCACGACGGCCTGCTCACCCCAGCCATGCAGCCAGATCTTGTCGCTCAGGTTGGGCGCACCCAGGGCCGGGTTGCCCTGGCCGCCGACGCCGTGGCAGGCCGCGCAGGCCGCGAACTTGGGCTTGCCGAGCTGCGCGTACAGCGAGTTGTGCGGGCTGCCCGACAGCGACAGCACGTAGTGCGCGACGTTGCGGACATCCTCGCCCGCGCCCACCGCGGCGGCCATCGGGGGCATCTGCCCCTGGCGGCCCTTGGCGATGGTCTCGGTGATGGCGTCGATGCTGCCACCCCACAGCCAGTCGGTGTCGGCCAGGTTGGGGAAGCCCTTGGAGCCCTTGGCATCCGCGCCGTGGCACTGGGCGCAGTTGTTGGCGAACAGGCGCTCGCCGATGGCATGGGCCTTGGGGTCGCGCGACAGCTGCTCGGGCGGCTGGTTCGCGAAGCCCGCATAGACCGGGGCCATCGCCTCGCGCGCCTTGGCGGTGTCGGCCGCGTGCTCGCCCAGGCTGGTCCAGCCCAGCTTGCCGGCTTCGCTGCCCAGGCCGGGGTACAGCGCCAGGTAGATGCCGGAGAAGACGATGGTCAGCACGAACAGGCCCACCCACCACATGGGCAGCGGGTTGTTCAGTTCACGCAGGTCCTCATCCCAGACATGGCCCGTCGTGTTGTCGGAGGCCATGACCTTGCGGCGGCTGGCGATGAACAGCAGCACCGCGCAGAAGACCAGGCCGAGGATGGTGGCGGCGGCGACGAAGATCGACCAGCCGCTGGAGAAGAAATCACTCATGCTTCGTCTCCGTCCAGAGGCAGGCGCGCCGCGGCGTCGAAGCGGCCGCGCCAGGCCCAGACCGCAATGCCGATGAAGACGGCCAGCGACAGCAGAGTCACGGCCACACGGAGTTCGTTGATGCCCATGATGCGGGCTCCTTCACTTGAGGGCGGTGCCAAGCACCTGCAGATAGGCCACCAGCGCGTCCATTTCGGTCTTGCCGGCGACATCCTGGGCCGCCGCCTTGATCTCGGCGTCGGTGTAGGGCACGCCGAGGGTGCGCATCGCCGCCAGGCGGGTCGGCATCGCGGCCGCGTCCACCGGGGCGGTCGTCAGCCACGGGTAGGCGGGCATGTTGGACTCGGGCACCAGGTCGCGTGGGTTGTTCAGGTGGATGCGGTGCCAGTCGTCGCTGTACTTGCCGCCGACGCGGTGCAGGTCGGGGCCGGTGCGCTTGCTGCCCCACTGGAACGGGTGGTCGTAGACGAACTCGCCGGCCGTCGA
Source organism: uncultured Comamonadaceae bacterium (assembly GCA_963992225.1). Lineage (GTDB taxonomy): Bacteria > Pseudomonadota > Gammaproteobacteria > Burkholderiales > Burkholderiaceae_C > Pelomonas. The sequence goes on from CAXDTK010000366.1 coordinate 2,033, forward strand.
GTAATGGCCGTAGCGCAACGTCTCGGCCACCAGCGGGCGGATCATCTGCGAGTGGCAGTTGTAGCAACCCTCGCGCAGATAGATGTCACGGCCCGCCAGCTGCAGCGGCGTGTAGGGCTTGAGGTTGGCAGCGGCCTGCGTGGTCGAGCGCTGGAAGAACAGCGGCACGATTTCGACGATGCCACCGACCAGCACGGTCAGCAGCACCAGCACGATCATCAGGAAATTGCTGGTCTCGATGCGCTGGTGGCCGGTTGCGGGAGTGTTCGTGGATGCCATGGGGACTCCTTCAGGCGTGGGCCAGGACAGTGGGGATGCGCACGCGTTGCGGTGCACCGGCCTGCACGGTCTTCACGACGTTCCAGGCCATCACGCACATGCCGCCCAGGTACAGCAGGCCGCCGGCCAGACGGATCACGTAGAACGGCCAGGTGGCCTTGACGCTCTCGACGAAGGTGTAGACCAGCGTGCCGTCGGGGTTGACCGCGCGCCACATCAGGCCCTGCATGACGCCGGCGATCCACATCGCGGCGATGTAGAGCACGATGCCCAGCGTCGCGATCCAGAAGTGCAGCTCGATGGCGCGCTTGGAGTACATCTCGGTGCGGCCGTACATGCGCGGGATCAGGTGGTAGAGCGAACCCATCGAGATCAGGCCCACCCAGCCCAGCGCACCGCTGTGCACGTGGCCCACCGTCCAGTCGGTGTAGTGCGACAGCGCGTTGACCGTCTTGATGGACATCATCGGGCCCTCGAATGTCGACATGCCGTAGAACGACAGCGCGACGATGAGGAACTTCAGGATGGGGTCGTCGCGCAGCTTGTGCCAGGCACCCGACAGCGTCATGACGCCGTTGATCATGCCGCCCCAGCTGGGCGCCAGCAGCACCAGGCTGAACAGCATGCCCACGCTCTGCGCCCAGTCGGGCAGCGCGGTGTAGTGCAGGTGGTGCGGGCCCGCCCACATGTAGGTGAAGATCAGCGCCCAGAAGTGGACGATGGACAGGCGGTAGCTGTAGACCGGACGCTCGGCCTGCTTGGGGATGTAGTAGTACATCATCCCCAGGAAGCCGGCGGTCAGGAAGAAGCCCACGGCGTTATGGCCGTACCACCACTGCACCATCGCGTCCTGCACGCCGGCGTAGGCCGAGTAGCTCTTCAGCGGGCCGACCGGGATCTCGGCGCTGTTGACGATGTGCAGCAATGCGACCGCGATGATGAAGGCGCCGAAGAACCAGTTCGCCACGTAGATGTGGCTCACCTTGCGTTTGCCGATGGTGCCGAAGAAGACGACGGCATAGGACACCCAGACGACGGCGATCAGGATGTCGATGGGCCACTCGAGCTCGGCGTATTCCTTGCCAGTCGTGTAGCCCAGCGGCAGCGTGATGGCTGCGGCCAGGATGACCAGCTGCCAGCCCCAGAACGTGAGCCAGGCCAGCTTGGGCAGGAACAGCGCGGCCTGACCGGTGCGCTGGACGACGTGGTAGCTGGTCGCGAACAGCGCGCAGCCGCCGAAGGCGAAAATCACCGCGTTGGTGTGCAGCGGGCGCAGTCGCCCGTAGCTCAACCACGGAATGCCGAGGTTCAAGTCGGGCCAGGCCAGCTGGGCGGCGATCACGACGCCCACCAACATGCCCACCACCCCCCAAAGCACGGCAGCGAGCGCAAAGGCCCGCACCGGTCCGTCCTCGTATACCGCCCCGGTGGTGGCCGGGACCTTTTCGTTCGCCATCGCGACTCCTTCAGTCTGATGCAAACGATTCTTCGCGGACCTCGCCCTAGGCGTCTTGATCCTCGTCAAGCAGGATGCGTTCGGCCTCGTGCTCGAAGCCATCGAGCTGACCGGAATTCACGGCCCAGCCGAACACCACCACGATGAGCAGCACCAGCACCACGGAAAACGGGATCAAGAGGTAGAGGATGTCCATCAGCGGTTCAGTCGTTGGGCGTTCAGCACCACGAACAGCGAGCTGGCCGCCATGCCGATGCCGGCGGCCAGCGGTGGCAGCCAGCCGGCCAGGGCCAGCGGCACGCAGGCCAGGTTGTAGAGCGCCGCCCAGCCCAGGTTCTGGCGCAACACGCGCCGGGTACGGCGGGCCAGCGCCAGGGCCTGCGGCACCGCCATCAGCCGGTTGGACACCAGCAGCGCATCCGCCGCGTTGCGGGCCAGCATGGCGCCCTGCCCCATCGCGATGCGCACGTCGGCCGCGGCCAGCACCGGCGCATCGTTGATGCCATCGCCCACCATCAGCACCCGCTCGCCGGCGGCCTGCCAGCCGCGCAGCGCGGCGAGCTTGGACTCGGGCGTCGCGCCGGCCTGCCAGTGCTCGATGCCCCCGATGCCCAGGGCCCTGGCCATGGCTTCCACGGCCGCGGGCTGGTCGCCCGACAGCAGGCGCACCCGCAGGCCGGCGGCGCCCAGGGCCGCGACGGCCTCGGCCGCATCGGCGCGCGGCACCTCGGCCAGGTCCAGCCAGAGCACGCAGTCGCCGCATCCAAAGGCCAGGCGTGCCGCGGGGTCGGGCCTGTCGCTGACCCAGGCCGGCGCGCCCAGGCGCCAGAGCCGGCCTGGGTACTGTCTCTTATACACATCTCCGAGCCCACGAGACGGCCTCCTATATCGTATTCCG
>CAXDTK010000367.1:0-4660 GCA_963992225.1 uncultured Comamonadaceae bacterium
ACACCTAAGCCTTCGTCGGCAGCGTCAGATGTGTATAAGAGACAGGTGGTCGCGTCGACCATGGGCGGGCACTCGCTGGTGGTGACCGACTTCTGCCTGCGCGGCAGCGGTTTCGAGCACATCGTGGTGCTGGCCGAGCCCGGCACGCCGGAGACCCGCGCCGGCCGCATCTGCCAGCGCCTGCTGGAGCTGGAGACTTACCGGCTGATGGCCTTGCGCGGCCTGCCCGCGGCCAAGGCGCTGGGCGCCACGCTGGCCGAGGTGGAGGCCACGCTGGCGGCGGTCACCGCGCGGCTGCAGGCGCGCGGCGCGTCGGAGGACGAACTGCTGGACGACCTGATCTGCACCGCCGCGCGCGTGGAGCATGCGACGGCCGAGCACCAGTACCGCTTCTCCGCCACGCTGGCCTACCACGCCATCGTCGAGCAGCGGCTGGCCGAGCTGCACGAGGGCAAGGTGGCCGGCACGCAGACGCTGGGCGAGTTCATGCAGCGCCGGCTGTCACCGGCCATCGCCACGGTCGATGCGACGGCGCAGCGGCTGGCCGGGCTGTCGCAGCGCATCTCGCGCGCCAGCGCGCTGCTGCGCACGCGGGTGGACATCGCCACCGAGGCGCAGAACCAGCAGCTGCTGGCCCAGCTGGGCGAAGGCCAGCGCACGCAGCTGCGCATGCAGGCCACCGTGGAAGGGCTGTCGCTGGCGGCCATCACCTACTACGTCGTCAGCCTGGTGCTGTACGGCGCCAAGGCGCTCAAGGCCGAGGGCTGGCTGCCGGTGAGCCCGGAGCTGGCGGCCGGCGCGGCCATCCCGCTGGTGCTGCTGGCGGTGTGGCACACCACCCGGCGCATCCACCGCAAGATCTTCAGGCACTGACCACCACGTCCAGCCCCGGCAAGCGCAGCGCGGCCAGGCCGGCGGCATCGGCCTGCGGCGTGACGATCAGCGTGGACAGCGCGGCCAGCGGCGCGACCCGGTAGGGCGAGACCCGGCCCAGCTTGTCGCTGCTGGCCATCAGCACCGTCTCGGCGGCGCTGGCCATCAGCAGCGCCTTGACCTGGGCCTCCTCGGCGTCGCCGGTGGACAGGCCGAACTCCGCATGCACGCCGGTCACGCCGAGGAAGAAGCAGTCGGCCCGCAGCGCCTGGATGGCCTGCGCGACACCGGCGCCCACCGCCACGCCCGAGTGCTTGAACAGGCGGCCGCCCAGCATCAGCACCTCCACCGTCGGGTGCTCGATCAGCGCCGCGGCGATGACGGGGCTGTGCGTGGCCACCGTCGCGCGCAGCGTGGGCCGCAGCTGGCGCACCATCGCCAGCGTGCTGGTGCCGCCGTCCACAAACACCAGCTGCCCGTCGCCCACCAGCGCCCCCGCCTGCCGGCCCAGCGCCTCCTTCTCATCCACCGCGATGCGGCTGCGCCGTGCCAGGTTGGCCAGCGCCGGCGACACCGGCAGCGCGCCGCCATGCACGCGCTGCAGCGCGCCGCGGGCGGACAGCTCACGCAGGTCGCGGCGGATGGTGTCCTCCGACACCGCCAGCCGGGCGGCCAGGTCGCGTGCGATGACACGGCCGTGCCGCTGCAGTTCTTCCAGGATGTCCAGGTGGCGTTGTTCGGTCAGCATTCGTGGGGTTGCATGGTTTTTCTTGATTTTGCATGATTCAGAATCAAACAGGAGTAAACATGCAAAACCTTCCAGCGATGCCGATCACCGACCTGCCGCTGTCCGAGCGCGTGCGCGTGCGCCAGGTCACGCTGCTGTCCGACCACTGGTACACGCTGAAGACCACCCGCTTCGACTTCCTGCGCAGCGACGGCCAGTGGCAGACGCAGGACCGCGAGACCTATGACCGCGGCAACGGCGCCACGCTGCTGCTCTACCAGCGCGCGCGGCGACGCGTGCTGCTGACCCGGCAGTTCCGCTACCCGGTGTTCGTCAACGGCTACCCGCGGTTGCTGGTGGAGGCGGTGGCGGGCCTGCTGGACGAGGCGGCGCCGGCCGAGTGCATACGCGCCGAGGCCGAGCAGGAGGCCGGCGTGAAGCTGCGTGAGGCGCGGCCGCTGTTCGAGGCCTACATGAGCCCCGGCTCGGTCACCGAGAAGCTGCACTTCTTCGCCGCCGAGTACGAGGACGCCGACCTGGTGGGCCCCGGCGGCGGCCTGGTGGACGAGGGCGAGGACATCGATAGGGTGGAGATGGACTTCGACGCGGCGATGCGCCAGGTCGAGGCCGGCGAGATCGTCGACGCCAAGACGCTGCTGCTGCTGCGCTGGGCCGAGCGCCATGTCTTCGGCCCGCCGCCGCGGCGGGCCGGCGCGCCGCTGCTGGTCTTCATCGCCGGGCCCTACCGCAGCGGCACCGGCGACCGCGAGGACCTGATCGCCGCCAACGTGCGCGCCATGCAGGACACGGCCGTGCGGGTGGCCGCCGCGCACCATGTGCCGGTGCTGGGCGAGTGGGTCACGCTGCCGCTGATCGAGGCTGCCGGCGGCCGGCGCGGCGATGCGGTGTGGGACCGGGTCTTCCATCCCCATGCCGAGGCGCTGCTGACGCGCTGCGACCTGCTGCTGCGCATCGGCGGCGCCTCGGCCGGGGCCGACGCCATGGTCCACGCGGCGCTGGCGGCGGGCCTGGCCGTGCACCACGGCCTGCAGACGCTGCCGACCGTGGTCACCGTGCCTGCGTAGAATCAATCACCGGGCCCAAATTTTGGTGTCCGGTTTTTTTTGCCCGCGCGTCATGCGGGCAGAAAGCCGGCAGAGCCAAGTCAAGCGCTCGCAGCCCAGGACGCGCACTGCACGAACGCGCGCCGCCACTTGCGATCTTGAACATGGAAATCTTCGACTACGACAACATCCTGCTGCTGCCGCGCAAATGCCGCGTCGACAGCCGCTCGGACTGCGACACCTCGGTGCAGTTCGGCCCGCACCGCTTCCAGCTGCCGGTGGTGCCGGCCAACATGAAGACCGTGGTGGACGAGCCCATCACCGAGATGCTGGCCCGCGAGGGCTATTTCTACGTGATGCACCGCTTCGACCTGGACAGCCTGGCCTATGCCCGCGCGATGCGCGGCAAGGGCCTGCTGGTGTCGCTGAGCGTGGGCGTGAAGCCGGCCGACTACGCGCTGGTCGACCAGCTCGCCGCCGAAGGCATAGGCGCCGACTACCTGACCATCGACATCGCCCACGGCCATGCGGACAGCGTGCAGCGCATGATCGCCCACATCAAGCAGCGCCTGCCCGCCACCTTCGTGATCGCCGGCAACGTGGGCACGCCCGAGGGCGTCATCGACCTGGAGAACTGGGGCGCCGACGCCACCAAGGTCGGCGTGGGCCCGGGCAAGGTCTGCATCACGCGGCTCAAGACCGGCTTCGGCACCGGCGGCTGGCAGCTTTCGGCGCTGAAGTGGTGCGCCCGCGTGGCCACCAAGCCCATCGTCGCGGACGGCGGCATCCGCCACCACGGCGACATCGCCAAGAGCGTGCGCTTCGGTGCCAGCATGGTGATGATCGGCTCGCTGTTCGCCGGCCACGAGGACTCGCCCGGCCAGACGGTGGAGGTCGACGGCAAGCTGTTCAAGGAGTACTACGGCTCGGCGTCGGACTTCAACAAGGGCGAATACCGGCACGTCGAGGGCAAGCGCATCCTGGAGCCCGTCAAGGGCCGGCTGGCCGACACGCTGCGCGAGATGCAGGAAGACCTGCAGAGCTCCATCTCCTACGCGGGCGGCACGCAGCTGGCCGACCTGAAGAAGGTCAACTACGTGATCCTGGGCGGCGAGAACGCGGGCGAACATCTGTTCATGTGACCGGCCGCCGCAGGCGGGCGGGCGCCACGCGCGCAGCGCGCGGCCCGCGTTCCGGCGCAGCCAAAACGCGGGCGAACCCCTGTTCATCTGATCGCCGGCGGCCCGGGGCGCCGCGCTTGGGGTAGCCTGCGCGCCCATGGACTTCGCCACCTACCGCCGCCATGACGCCACCGCCCTCGCCGCCGAGGTGGCCGCCGGCCGCGTGACGGCCGGCGCGCTGCTGGACCTGGCGCTGGCGCGGCTGGCCCGGGTGCAACCCGCCCTCAACCCCGTGTGCCGCCTGATGGCCGACGAGGCCCGCGCGCAGCTGGCGCGCGGCCTGCCGCCCGGCCCGCTGGCCGGCGTGCCGCTGCTGATCAAGGACGCCGCGCAGGACTATGCCGGCCTGCCCACCAGTGCCGGCAGCCGCGCGCTCGGCAGCCTGGCGCCGGCCCGCCAGCATGCCCATGTCGTGCGGCGGCTGCTGGACGCCGGCGCGGTCGTCTTCGGCAAGACCAACACGCCCGAGCTGGCGCTCAAGGGCGTCACCGACCCGCTGGCCTTCGGCCGCAGCAGCAACCCCTGGGACCCGCGGCGCACGCCCGGCGGCAGCAGCGGCGGCGCGGCGGCCGCGGTGGCCGCCGGCGTGGTGCCGATGGCCACCGGCAATGACGGCGGCGGCTCCATCCGCATCCCGGCGGCCTGCTGCGGCCTGGTGGGCCTGAAGCCCTCGCGTGGGCGCGTGTCGGTCGGGCCGGCGCTGGGCGAGGTGTGGTTCGGCGCCAGCAGCGACGGCGTGCTGTCGCGCAGCGTGCGCGACACCGCGCTGGCGCTGGACCTGCTGGCCGGCCCCGAGCCCGGCGACCCCCTGGCCC
>CAXDTK010000368.1:0-4635 GCA_963992225.1 uncultured Comamonadaceae bacterium
ACACCTAAGCCTTCGTCGGCAGCGTCAGATGTGTATAAGAGACAGAAATCATCCTGCGCACCGTGCGGCTGGTGGCCTTCGATCGCCATGCGTACTGACCCGCCCCTGCGCCCCCTGGCCCCGCGGCTGGCCGTGCTGGCTGCCCTGGCGGGCCTGGCCACCCCCGCGCTGGCGCAGACTGACGAGGCCGCGCCCTTCTACGCCGGTGCCTCGTTGGGCGTCTCGCATGTGTCCAACGTCTACCGGGTGGCCGACGCCCCGAACAGCGACACGGTGGTCGGCACCGGCCTGCTGGCCGGCGTCGACCAGCGACTCGGCCGCCAGCACCTGACACTGGACGGCATCCTGCAGAACAACCGCTATTCGACCAACAGCGAGCTGAACTACCGCTCGCACAGCCTTAAGGGCGCGCTGAACTGGCAGACGGTAGGCAACCTGTCGGGCGTCGTGAGCGCCAAGTCGGACCGATCGCTGGCCGACTTCAACATGGGCAACGGCATCAACCCCATCTTCAAGAAGAACATCGAGAGCAACGACCAGTACGAGGCGATCGCCCGGCTTGGCGTCGCGACGCGCTACACCATAGAAGCCGGCTGGGTGCAGCGGCGGCGCGACTTCACGGCCTCCGAGTACGACCGCTTCGTCTACCACCAGGACACCGGCTCGCTGGGGCTGTACGCGACGCCGGGCGGCAACGTGCGGCTGGGCGTGGTGGGCCGCCATACGAACGGGCAGCATCCGAGCTACCCGGTCGGTCTGGCGCTGGACCCCACCACGGGCACCGTCGTGGTCGTCACCGCGCCCAACGACTTCAAGCGCGACGACGTCGACCTGACGGCGCGCTGGACGCCGGGCGGCCACAGCACCCTGAATGCCCGCATCAGCCGCAGCAAGACGCGCAACGGCCTGGAACAGCTGCGCGACTTCAGCGGCACGACGGGCTCGGTCAGCTTCGACTGGCGCCCGACCGGCAAGCTGCAGTTCAATCTGCAATATGCGCGCGACACGGGCCAGGAAAGCGTGGTTCGCGCCGCCGACCTCAACCGCGTCTACACCTCGTGGCAACTGGGTGCCACCTATGCCGTGACCGGCAAGATCACCGCCTCGGCCAAGGCAAGCAGCAACCGCGCCCGCCGCACCAGCGAGGCCGGCGTCACGGTGGCGGACGCCGTCGACGACACCCAGCTCTACAACCTCGGCCTGCGCTGGGCCATCACGCGCAGCTTCAGCCTGAGCTGCCAGTACGACCGCGTGAAGCGCGACAGCAGCGTGGCGCAGTACGTCTACAACGCCAGCAGCTACGGCTGCACCGGCCAAGCCATCGTGTACTGATGACCACCGTCCTGCTCACCGGCGCGGCCGGCTACATCGCGTCCCACACCTGGCTGGCCCTGCAGCAGGCCGGCTACCGGGTTGTCGGCGTCGACAACTTTTCCAACAGCTCGCCGGTCGTGCTGGAACGGCTGGCCGAGCTGGCGAGCGCCCCCATCGAGTTCGAGCGGGCGGACGTCTGCGACGCGGCAGCCCTGGACGCGGTCTTCGGCCAGTACCGTCCCGCTGCCGTGGTGCATTTCGCCGCCTTCAAGGCGGTGGGCGAGTCGGTCAGCCAGCCGCTGGCCTATTACCGCAACAACCTGGGCGGGCTGGTCAACACCTGCGAGGCGATGCTGCGCCATGACTGCACGCGCATGGTCTTCAGCTCCAGCGCCACGGTCTATGGCGCGCCGGAGCAGCTGCCGCTGCGCGAGAACGCCCCGACCTCGGCCACCAATCCCTACGGCGCGACCAAGCTGATGGGCGAGCAGATCCTGCGCGACCTGGGGATCGCGAATGCCGCCTGGCAGACCGCCTGCCTACGTTATTTCAACCCGGTCGGCGCGCATGAGAGCGGCCGCATCGGCGAGGACCCGCGCGGCACGCCCAACAACCTGATGCCCTACGTCGCCCAGGTGGCCGTGGGCCGGCGGGCCCGGCTGTCCGTCTTCGGCGGCGACTACCCCACCCCGGACGGCACCGGCGTGCGCGACTACATCCATGTGACCGACCTGGCCCGGGGTCATGCCGCCGCGCTGGACCGGTTGCTGGGCCATGCGGGCTCGCTCACCGTCAACCTCGGCACCGGCCAGGGCTACAGCGTGCTGGACCTGGTGCGCGCCTACGAGGCGGCCAGCGGCCGCAGCGTGCCCTACGACATCGTTGCCCGCCGCCCCGGCGACGTGGCGGCCTGCTGGGCAGACCCGGCACAGGCCCGCGAGTTGCTCGGCTGGGAAGCGAAACTGGACCTGGCCCGCATGTGCGAGGACAGCTGGCGCTGGCAGCACCTCAATCCCCAAGGCTTCAACTGAACCGACCCAAGATGCCCGCCGCAAAAACTCCCGTTCTACCCGTCATCATGGCCGGCGGCTCCGGCACCCGGCTGTGGCCGCTGTCGCGGGCCGGCTATCCCAAGCAGTTCCTCGTGCTGTCCGGCAACGAGAGCCTGTTCCAGCTCGCGGCGCGCCGGCTGGCGGCGCTGGCCTCACCCGAGTTCGAGCTGGCCGCCCCCTGCATCGTCGGCAACGACGAGCACCGCTTCCTGGTGCTGGACCAGCTGCGCGAGGCCAGGCTGGAACCCGGCAGCGTGCTGCTGGAGCCGGTCGGCCGCAACACGGCGCCGGCGCTGACGCTGGCCGCGTTGGCGGCGCTCGAGGGCGGCAACGACCCCGTGCTGGTGGTGACGCCGGCCGACCAGACCGTCACCGACGCTGCCGCGTTCACGGCGGCGCTGCAACAGGCGATCCGCCTGGCGGCCGACGGCGCCATCACCATCCTGGGCATCACGCCGGACCGCCCCGAGACCGGCTACGGCTACATCCGCACCACCGGCAGCGCCGGTGAACTGGCCGTCGCGCAGTTCGTCGAGAAGCCCGACCTCGACACCGCCCAGCGCTACCTGGCCGAAGGCGACTACTACTGGAACAGCGGCATGTTCGTGCTGCGCGCCAGCGTCTGGATGAAGGCGCTGGAGCGCTTCCGCCCCGACATCGCCGAAGCCACGCGTGCGGCCTGGGCGGTGCGCCAGACCGACGCCAAGTTCGTGCGCCCCGGCAAGGCCGAGTTCGCGGCCGTGCCTGCTGAGTCGGTGGACTACGCGGTGATGGAACGCTGCCCTGGCTCGGACATCCCGCTGCGCATGGTGGCGCTGGACGCCGGCTGGAACGACCTCGGCGCCTGGGAGGCGGTCTGGCAGGTGGCCGAGAAAGACGACGCGGGCAATGCCTTCGTCGGCGATGCGCTGATCGCGGACAGCCGCAACACGCTGGTGCACGCCACCAGCCGCCTGGTGGGCGTGGTGGGCCTGACGGACGTGGTGGTGGTGGAGACGGCGGACGCCGTGCTGGTCAGCGACCGCGCGCGCAGCCAGGAGGTCAAGCAGATCGTCAACCGGCTGGGCGCCGAGCAGCGCGGCGAGCAGGCTTTGCACCGCAAGGTGCACCGCCCCTGGGGCTGGTACGACAGCATCGACAGCGGCCCGCGCCACCAGGTCAAGCGCATCATGGTCAAGCCGGGTGCCTCGCTGAGCCTGCAGATGCACCATCACCGCGCCGAGCACTGGATCGTCGTCAGCGGCACCGCCGAGATCGTCAACGGCGACAAGACCATCATGCTGACCGAGAACCAGAGCACCTACATCCCGCTGGGCCAGACCCACCGCCTCGCCAACCCCGGCAAGGTGCCGCTGGAGATCATCGAGGTGCAGTCGGGCTCCTACCTGGGAGAGGACGACATCGTGCGCTTCGAGGACACCTACGGCAGGACCTGACCTGGTCCCTGCCCGCCAGCGTCGACTGCAACGCAGGCCAGTTGATCCAATTGGTCATCAGGTGGGTCGAGTGGATACGCGACACTGGCGCTGTTTATTTCGGACGATATTTATGACCATCCTCGTCACCGGCGGCGCCGGCTTCATCGGCAGCAACTTCGTGCTCGACTGGCTGCGCCAGTCCGATGAACCGGTCGTCAACCTCGATGCGCTGACCTACGCGGGCAACCTGGAAAACCTCGCCTCGCTGGACGGCGACGCGCGCCACGTCTTCGTCAAGGGCGACATCTGCGACCGGGCGCTGGTCGATGCGCTGCTGGCCCAGCACCAGCCCCGCGCCCTCGTTCACTTCGCGGCGGAAAGCCATGTCGACCGCTCCATCACCGGCCCGGGTGCGTTCATGCGCACCAATGTCGACGGCACCTTCACGCTGCTCGAAGCGGCGCGCGCCTACTGGGGTGGGCTGGATGGCGAGGCCAAGGCCGGTTTTCGCTTCCATCATGTCTCGACCGACGAGGTCTACGGCTCGCTGAAGGCCGACGACCCGCCGTTCGCCGAGACCAACCCTTACGAGCCCAACAGCCCCTACTCGGCCAGCAAGGCGGCCAGCGACCACCTCGTGCGTGCCTGGCATCACACCTATGGCCTGCCGGTGGTCACCACCAACTGCTCCAACAACTACGGGCCCTATCACTTCCCCGAGAAGCTGATCCCGCTGATGATCGTCAACGCGCTTGCGGCCAAGCCCCTGCCCGTCTACGGCGACGGCCAGCAGATCCGCGACTGGCTCTACGTCACCGACCACTGCAGCGGCATCCGCGCGGTGCTGGCCG
>CAXDTK010000369.1:0-4604 GCA_963992225.1 uncultured Comamonadaceae bacterium
GAAGTCGACGCCCTGCTGACCCGCCTGCAATCCTCCGGCTGCGAGTTCCACCGCAACGGCAGCTGGTATGCCGGCGCCGAGGCGCGTGCCCATCTGCTGAAGAAGCTGGAGGTTCTCGAGGGCAAAAACCTCGTGACCACCGCCGAGCAGTTCATCGAACGCGGCGCGTCCGGCAGCAGCATGAGCGGCAAGCCCTACCTGGTGCGCTGCGCAGGTAAGCCGACCGTGGAACTTGGACCGTGGCTCAAGGGCGAGCTGCAGACGGCGCGGGCGGCGCGCGCGGCATCCAGCCCGCGCTGAGGCGCTACCCATGAGCCCCAGCCGCCTGCGCCGCGCCGAGCTGGCCCTCGCCGCGCTGCTGACGGCCGTGCTGGCGCTGGACTTCGCTTGCCCGCTGCCCCAGCCCACCGCCACGGCCCCCACGCTGACCGTGCTTGCCGCCGACGGCACGCCGCTGCGCAGCTGGGCCAGCAGCGACGGCGCGCAGCGCCACCCGACCACGCCCGAGGCCGTGTCGCCGCTGTACCTCGAAGCGCTGCTGCACTACGAGGACCGCGGCTTCCACTGGCATCCGGGCGTCAACCCCGCGGCGCTGGCGCGCGCGGCCTGGCAATGGGCACGGCATGGCCGCATCGTGTCGGGCGGGTCCACGCTGACGATGCAGGTCGCGCGCCTCGTCGACGAGCAGGCCACGGGCCGCACCATCCCCGCCAAGCTGCGCCAGATCGCCCGCGCGCTGCAGCTGGAGCTGCACCTGAGCAAGCGCGAGATCCTGGCGCTCTACCTCAACCTCGCGCCCATGGGCGGCCCGCTGGAAGGCGTGGAGACGGCCAGCCGCGCCTACCTGGGCAAGGGCGCAGCCGACCTGTCGCATGCCGAGGCCGCGCTGCTGGTCGCACTGCCGCAGTCGCCCACCCGGCTGCGCCCCGACCGCGCCGTGGCGGCCGCGCAGGCCGCGCGCGACAAGGTGCTCACGCGCATGCAGACGCTGGGCGTGTGGAGCGCCGCCGAGGTGGCCGATGCCAGGCTGGAGCGCGTCTTCGCGCCGCCGCTGCGCGCGCGCTGGCTGGCGCCGCTGGCGGCCGAGCGGCAGCGCCAGCAGGCCCGGCGCGAGGGCGGCGCGCCGGCCGTCATCGCCACCACGCTGGACGCCGGCCTGCAGGCCCGCCTGGAACAGCTGCTGGCCGACCGGCTCAACACCCTGCCCGATACCGCCTCCATGGCCGCGCTGGTGGTGGACAACCGCAGCCTGGAGGTGCGCGGCTACGCGGGCTCGGCCGACTTCGGCGACGCCAGGCGCGGCGCCCATGTGGACATGGTGCGCGCCCACCGCTCGCCGGGCTCCACGCTCAAGCCCTTCCTGTACGCCATGGCGCTGGACGAGGGGCTGATCCATTCCGAGAGCCTGCTCATCGATGCGCCGCAGAACTTCGGCGGCTACGCGCCGGGCAACTTCCAGGCCGATTTCTCCGGCCCGGTCAGCGTGGCCGAGGCGCTGCAGCGCTCGCTCAACGTGCCCGCCGTGGACCTGCTGGACCGCCTGGGCCCCGAGCGCTTTGCCGGCCGCCTGCGCCACGCCGGCCTGCGGCTGCGCCTGCCGGCCCATGCGGCGCCCAACCTCAGCCTCATCCTCGGCGGCGGCAGCACCTCGCTGGAGGAGCTGGTGGGCGCCTACACGGCGCTGGCGCGCGGCGGCCTGGCCGGCAGGCCGCGCCTGACGCCGGCCGAACCCGTCACCGAGGCGCGGCTGATGAGCGAGGGTGCCGCCTTCATCGTGCGCGAGATCCTGGAGAACGGCGGCCGCCCCGGCAGCCCGTTCCGCGAGGGCAACCAGCGCGTGGCCTGGAAGACCGGCACGTCGTTCGGCTTCCGCGACGCCTGGGCGCTGGGCGTGACCGACCGCTACACCTTCGGCGTGTGGATAGGCCGGCCCGACGGCACGCCCAACCCCGGCCACTTCGGCGCCAACGCTGCCGCGCCGCTGCTGCGCGACCTGGCCGCGGCGCTGGGCCCCGGCGAAGCGCGCCAGCAGCTGGCCCCGCGCCGCCAGCCCGCCAGCGTCACGGCCCGGGCCATCTGCTGGCCGCTGGGCAGCGCCGAGGCCGCCACGCCGCCGACCCACTGCCTGCAGCGCCGCACCGCCTGGACGCTGGACGGCGCCGTGCCGCCCACGCTGCCCGACCGCCTGCGCCCCGGCGGCCCGGTGGAGGCGGTGTGGACGGCCGGCGGCCAGCGCGTGCGACCCGACTGCGAGCCCGCCGCCGCCCGCCACGACGTGGCCCGCTGGCCCACGCTGCTGCAACCCTTCCTGGACGCCGCCCAGCAGGACCCGGCCGAGTTGCTGCCCTGGCGGCCCGGCTGCGCGCCCGCCTCGCCGCAGGGCGGCGCGCTGCGCATCGTGGGCCTGGAGCCCGGCAGCGTGCTGCGCCCCGCACCGGGCCAGGCCGAGATCCGGCTGCGCGTGCAGGCGGTGGGCGCCGGCGCGGGCCTCACCTGGCTGCTCGACGGCCAGTTCGCGGGCCACAGCGAGCCGCCGGGCGCCGTGCAGCTGCTGACGCTGGCCCGCCCCGGCGCCCACACGCTGACCGCGCTGGACGGCCGCGGCCGCTGGGGGCGGCTGGCGTTCGAGGTGCAGGCCGCGCCGCGCCCGGTGGCGGCCGAGCTTGCGCAGATCAAGACTTCCCGCACGCTTCAGGCGCCGTGACGCCCGCCGCGGCCCGCGGCTTCGTTAAGCTGCCACAGCCGCGCCCGATGATGCGCAGTCGCCGCCTGCCGCGCGGCCCCTTCAGACGATGAACGACTCCCTCACCTGGATCCTGGCCGCCGCGTTGACCGCGGGCGTGGTTGTGTTGCTGCTGTGGCTGGGGCGTCGCCGCCAGCAGCGTGCGCGCGACGACGCCGCGCAACGCGAGGCCGACCGCCTGCGGCAGGCGCAGGCCGAGCATGCCGCCCGCGCCCAGCGCCTCGCCAACGCGCAGGACGACCGCACCGACACCGACCCGGCACTGCGTGAGATCGAGGACGACCTGGCCCAGCGGCTGGCCGAGCAGCGCGCCGAGGCCCAGGCGCTGGAAGCCCGCCGCGCCCAGGCCGAACGCGACGAGGCCGCGCAGCGCGAGGCCCGCCTTGAGGCAGAACGCCAAGCCGAGCGGCAGGCTGCCGAAGCCGCCGCCGAGCAGGCCCGCCAGGAGGCCGAAGCCCGGGCCGAAGCCGAGCGCGCCGAGGCCGAACGGCTGGCCCGCGAAGCCGAAGCCGCCCGCGCCGCCGAGGCCGCGCGTGAAGCCCAGGCCCAGGTCGCCCGCGAGGCCGCAGCGGCCGAGGCCCGCGCCGAAGCCGAGCGCCTGGAAGCCGAACGGCGCGAAGCTGAACGCCAGCGAGCCGAACGCGAGGCCGCCGAACGCCTGGCCCGCGAGCAGGCGGCGCGCGACGCCGAAGCCGAAGCCCAGCGCCGCGCCGCCGCCGAACGCGCCGAGGCCGAGCGGCTGCAGGCCGAGCTGCGTGCGGCCGAGCAGCGTGCCGAAGCCGAACGTGCCGAAGCCGAACGTGCGGAGGCCGCACGCCGCGAAGCCGAGCGCCTGGAAGCCGAGCGCAGCGCCGCCGAGGCCGCGGCTGCAAGCCAGGCCGCCGCCGCCCCCACCCGCGAGTTGCGCGCCGACGAGACGCTGGTGCTGGTGGCCGACGACTCCAAGATCGTGCGCGTCAAGATCAGCCGCCTGCTGGCCGGCCAGGGCTACCGCGTCGCGCTGGCCGAGAGCGGCGAGCAGGCGCTGGCGCTGCTGGCCGCCGAGCGCCCGCACCTGCTGATCACCGACGTCGAGATGCCCGGCATCGACGGCTTCGAGCTGACCCGCCAGGTGCGCGCCAACCCGGCCACGGCCGCGCTGCCGGTGGTCATGATCACGTCCTCCGACGACAAGCAGGACCAGGCCCGCGAGGCCGGCGTCACCCAGCTGCTGGGCAAGCCCTACTCCGAGGAGGCGCTCATCGGCGCCATCGAGCAGGCCCGGCTGGCGGTGCGCGTGCCG
This sequence comes from uncultured Comamonadaceae bacterium, assembly GCA_963992225.1. Classification (GTDB taxonomy): domain Bacteria; phylum Pseudomonadota; class Gammaproteobacteria; order Burkholderiales; family Burkholderiaceae_C; genus Pelomonas. The sequence continues at coordinate 4,026 of CAXDTK010000369.1, forward strand.
GCCTGACCCCCCGCGGCTGAAGCCGGCGGCGCGCTCCGCGCCTGATGACGCGGCGTTATCGTGGCGGCCCCACACCCACGGGCTCACGCCATGTCCCAGCGCCTTGCCTCCTGCAGTTGCGGCCAGCTCACGGCCCGGGTCGAGGGCGAGCCAGTGCGCGTGTCCATGTGCCACTGCCTGGCCTGCCAGCGCCGCACCGGCAGCGTCTTTGGCCAGCAGGCGCGCTTCCGCCGCGAGGCCGTGACGCTGGCCGGCGCTTCCACCGTCTATGGGCGCGTCGGCGACGAAGGCTCGCGCGTGCGCTTCCACTTCTGCCCGCAGTGCGGCGCCACGGTGTTCTACGAGCCCGAGGGCCTGGACGAGTACCTGGCCATCCCGGTCGGCGCCTTTGCCGACCCCGGCTTTCCGCCACCCACCGTGTCGGTCTACGAGGAGCGCATGCACGCATGGGTGGTGCCGCCGGCCGGGGCTGAACACATCGCCTGACCGGGGCGCCGGCAGGGAGCGGCATTTGCCGTCGTCCCCGCGCTGACGCAGCGGCCGGGCCCCGGCCGGCGCAGGCGCGAAAGGGTTGGAATG
>CAXDTK010000370.1:0-4578 GCA_963992225.1 uncultured Comamonadaceae bacterium
CCGGACTTCTCGACGATCTTGGCGATGACGCCCATGTCGATGATCTCGCCCTCGCGGCTGATGCCTTCGCCGTAGAGGATGTCGAACTCGGCGGTCTTGAACGGGGGCGAGACCTTGTTCTTGACCACCTTAACCTTGGTCTCGGAGCCGATGACTTCCTCGCCCTTCTTGATGGAGCCGATGCGGCGGATGTCCAGGCGCACGGAGGCGTAGAACTTCAGCGCATTGCCGCCGGTGGTGGTCTCGGGAGAGCCGAACATCACGCCGATCTTCATGCGGATCTGGTTGATGAAGATGACCATGCAGTTGGTCTTCTTGATCGTGGCGGTGAGCTTGCGCAGGGCCTGGCTCATCAGCCGGGCCTGCAGGCCGGGCAGGCTGTCGCCCATCTCGCCTTCGAGTTCGGCCTTGGGCGTGAGGGCCGCGACCGAGTCGACGACGATGAGGTCCACCGAGCCGGAGCGCACCAGCGCGTCGACGATCTCCAGCGCCTGTTCGCCGGTGTCGGGCTGGCTGATCAGCAGTTCCTGCAGGTTGACGCCCAGCTTCTGGGCGTACTGGATGTCCAGCGCGTGCTCGGCGTCGATGAAGGCGCAGGTGCCGGCGAGCTTCTGCATCTCGGCGATGACCTGCAGCGTCAGCGTGGTCTTGCCGGACGATTCGGGGCCGTAGATCTCGACGACGCGGCCGCGCGGCAGGCCGCCGACGCCCAGCGCGATGTCCAGGCCCAGCGAGCCGGTGGACACCACCTGGATGTCCTCGATGACCTCGCCTTCGCCCAGCCGCATGATGGAGCCCTTGCCGAACTGCTTTTCGATCTGGGCGAGGGCGGCCTGCAGGGCCTTGGCTTTTTCGGTGTTGAGGGCTTTGACCGGGGCGTCCATGCGAATCTCCGTGGGAATGGGCGAATTATGGGGCAATCTGTATGTTTGTACAGTGGTTTGCTTCCCCGATCCGCGGCAGGGCGGCGGCTCAGGATTGATGAGATTCTGGGGGCGGGGTGGCTCATGGCGTGAGCCAGCTTGCGCGGGCGCAAGCCGCCGGCTCGCGCTCCCCACATAACATTCGCGCAGGAGACAACATCATGCGCATCCTGATTGCGGAAGACGACCAAGTGCTGGCCGATGGCCTGTTGCGCGCGCTGCGCGCCTCGGGCTATGCGGTGGACCGCGTCAGCAGCGGCACCGAGGCCGATACGGCGCTGGCGACCCACGAGTTCGACCTGGTGATCCTGGACCTGGGCCTGCCGCGCCTGCACGGGCTGGAGGTGCTGCGCAAGCTGCGCGCGCGCGGCTCGACGATGCCGGTGCTGATCCTGACCGCGGCGGACAGCGTCGAGCAGCGCGTCAAGGGCCTGGACTTGGGCGCGGACGACTACATGGCCAAGCCGTTCTCGCTGCAGGAGCTGGAGGCGCGCGTGCGCGCGCTGACGCGGCGTGGCCTGGGCACGGCCAGCAGCGTCATCAAGCATGGCCCGCTGAGCTTCGACGCCACGGGCCGGGTGGCCTACATCAACGAGCAGATGCTGGAGCTGTCGGCGCGCGAGCTGTCGCTGCTGGAGGTGCTGCTGCAGCGCGCCGGCCGCCTGGTGAGCAAGGACCAGCTGGTCGAGCGCCTGTGCGAATGGGGCGAAGAGGTCAGCAACAACGCGATCGAGGTCTACATCCACCGCCTGCGCAAGAAGATCGAGCAGGGCCCCATCCGCATCGCGACCGTGCGCGGCCTGGGCTACTGCCTGGAGAAGATCCCGTCATGAGGCGCCATGCCGGCCGGGCCGGAGGGCCGGTGTGCCGGCGCGGCCTGATGCGGCGGCGCAGCTGATGCCGGTCAGGGACGGGGACGGCCCGCAGCAGGGCTCGCTGTTCGGCGAGATCCTGGACTGGATGCTGGCGCCGCTGCTGCTGATCTGGCCGATCAGCGTGGCGCTGACCTGGCTGGTGGCGCAGGGCATCGCCAGCCGGCCCTACGACCGCGAACTGGGCGAGATGGCGCGCAGCCTGGGCCAGCAGGTCGCGGCAGCCGAGGCGCCCACGCGGGGACGGGACCGTTATGCGCTGGCGCCCGAGGCGGCGGCGCTGCTGCGGGCGGATGCGTCCGACACGGTCTTCTACCAGGTGCTGGGCCTGCGCGGCGAGCTGCTCAGCGGCGATGCGACGCTGCCGGTGCCGACCGAGGACGGCCCCATCGTGCCGTGGGAGCTGCACTTCCGCGACGACGAGATCGGGCCGGACGCGGTGCGGGTGGCCTACCTGTGGGTGGCGCTGGAGGGCGAGGCCGCCGCGGGCAGGACCATGCTGGTGCAGGTGGCCGAGACGCTGGGCAAGCGGGCGCGGCTGACCAACGAGATCATCAAGGGCGTCATCCTGCCGCAGTTCGTCATCCTGCCGCTGGCGGTGTTGCTGGTCTGGCTGGCGCTGGCGCGCGGCATCTCGCCGCTCAACGAACTGCAGCGGCGCATCCGCTCGCGCGAGAGTTCGGACCTGTCGCCCATCGACGAGCAGCGCGTGCCCGACGAGGTGGCGCCGCTGGTGCAGGCCATCAACGACCTGCTGGCGCGGCTGGACTCGTCGATGAGCCGGCAGAAGCATTTCCTGGCCGACGCGGCGCACCAGCTGAAGACGCCGTTGGCCGGCCTGCGCACGCAGGCCGAGCTGGTGCAGCGCGAGATCGAGGCGGGCCGTTCGACGCCGGAGGAGCTCAAGCGCTCGCTGGCGCAGATCGCCCGCGCCAGCGAGCGGGCGGCGCACATGGTCAACCAGCTGCTGTCGATGGCGCGGGCCGAGGATGCCGAGCAGGCGATGCGGCGCGAGCCGGTCAACCTGGCCGAGATCGCCATCGACACCGTGCGCGACTTCGTGCCCCGGGCGCTGGAGCGCCGCATCGACCTGGGCTACGACGGCGTCGGCCCCGACGAAAGCCGGCTGCGCGTGCAGGGCCAGCCGGTGCTGATCGGCGAGCTGATCCGCAACCTGGTGGACAACGCGCTGCTGTACACGCCGGCGGGCGGGCTGGTGACGGTGCGGGTGGTGGAAGACCCGTTCGGCCAGGTGGTGGTGCTGCAGGTCGAGGACACCGGCCCCGGCATTCCGCCGGGCGAGCGTGAGAAGGTGTTCCAGCCGTTCTACCGCTCGCTGGGCAGCGGCGTGGAGGGCTCGGGGCTGGGGCTGGCCATCGTGCAGGAGATCGTGCAGCACCACGGCGCCGAGCTGACGCTGGACGACACCCGCGTGCGCCGCGCGGCGGGGGGCGAGTCGCCGGACGGCCAGGGGCCGGGAGCGCGCTTCACGATCCGCTTTCCTGCCGGCCTGCCGGCCGCGGCCGAGGCTACGTCTTCACCAGCTTCTTGACCCGTGCGATCGACATCAACAGGCCCAGCGACAGCCCCAGCGTCACCATGGCCGTGCCGCCGTAGCTGATGAAGGGCAGCGGCACGCCCACGACGGGCAGGATGCCGCTGACCATGCCCATGTTGACGAAGACGTAGGTGAAGAAGGACAGCGTCACCGCGCCGGCCATCAGCCGCGTGAACAGCGTGGGCGCATCGGAGGCGATCATCAGCCCGCGCAGGATCAGCGCCGTGAAGCCGGCCAGCAGCGCCAGCGCGCCGGCCAGGCCGAACTCCTCGCCGAAGGCCGCGAAGATGAAGTCGGTGGTGCGCTCGGGGATGAACTCCAGGTGCGTCTGCGTGCCCTGCATGAAGCCCTTGCCGGTCAGGCCGCCCGAGCCGATGGCGATCTCGCCCTGGATGATGTGGAAGCCCTTGCCCAGCGGGTCCTTGGTCGGGTCCAGCAGCGTGCAGACGCGGTGCTTCTGGTAGTCCTTGAGCAGCACCCATTTCACGTCGGGTTCGCAGATGCGGTCCTCGCTGGCCACCAGCGCGACGATGCCGGCGCCGGCCAGCAGCATCACCGGCGCGATCAGCTTCCACGGCAGGCCGGCGAAGAAGATAACGTAGAGCCCCGCGGCCAGCACCAGCAGGCCGGTGCCGAGGTCGGGCTGCTTGGCGATCAGCAGGAAGGGCAGCAGCAGCAGCCCGAAGGCGGCGATGAAGTCGGGCCAGCGCAGGATGCCCTCGCGCTTCTGGAACCACCAGGCCAGCATCAGCGGCGTGGCGATCTTCAGCAGCTCCGACGGCTGGATCTGCGTGATGCCGATGTTCAGCCAGCGGGTCGCGCCCTTCTTCGTGATGCCGAACAGCGCCGTGGCGACCAGCAGCGCCACGCCCAGCGTGTACAGCGGGATGGCCAGCGCCATCAGCTTTTGCGGCGGCACCTGGGCCACGATGAACATCAGCCCCAGTGCCAGCGCCATGTTGCGGGCATGGTCGACGAAGCGGGAGCCGTGGTCATAGCCGGCCGAGTACATGCACAGCAGGCCCCAGCCGCACATCCACAGGATGGCCAGCAGCAGCGGGATGTCGAAGCCGCTGAACCAGGGCCGCAGCCGGCTCAGCAGCGGGGGGCGTTCGATGACGGTCATCGCGAGACTCCTGACGCGGCGGCGCCCGATGCGGGGGCGGACGCCGCCTGTGCCGCCGACGCGGCCTGGCCCGGCAGCGGCACCTCGGCGGCGTCCGCC
>CAXDTK010000371.1:0-4567 GCA_963992225.1 uncultured Comamonadaceae bacterium
CCCCGAGGCCAGCAGCGCCGGCAGGCGCGCCAGGTCGGCCGCGCCGCGGGCCTCGGGGTGGTGGGCCTGCAGGCTCAGGAAGAAGCCGGCGTCCACGGCCGCCGCGGGCGCCAGCGTCAGCGGCTCGTCCTGCAGCGCCACCAGCGCATGCTCCTGCTGCAGCCGCCGCCCCGGCAGGCCGGCCAGCAGCGCCGGCGGTGCCCTGCTCTCGCGGGCCGCATGGCCCCAGACCTGCGCGGCGTCGGTCGCAAAACTCTCCGCACGGCGCAGCGAGCCGGCCAGCAGCCAGGGGTGCTGGCCGCGCTGGGCCTGGTTCTGGCGCGCCGCCAGCAGCACGCCATGCGTCGCGTCGTACAGCGGCTGCAGGTCGAGGTAGTGGCTGACGTAGAACTCGTTGGTGCGCGCCGCGCCGTAGTCGCACAGGCCCAGGTCCTGCACCAGCAGCGGCGCCACCTCGCAGCCGGTGCGGCCGGTGTTGGCCACGTGCAGGTGCCAGAACAGCGTCGGCTCGTGCGCCGCCAGCCGCAGCTGCAGGCGCAGCGCCAGGCCGTCCCAGTCGCCACGCATCTCGAACGCGCCGTCGGCGCAATGCACGTCCAGCGGCGACAGCGGCCCCAGCAGCGGCACGCCACGCCAGGCGCCGCCCGCGTCGCGCCGGCGCAGCCAGAGGTTGGCCGGCCCCCCTTCCAGCTCGTTGCCGGGGAAGAGGTTGAGCATCAGCCCGGGCGCGAGCAGCAGCCGGCGCAGCGCGCCATGGGACAGCAGCTCGGCCTCGAGGCCGGCGGAGTTGCGTATCAGGTGCACTTGCATGGTCAGGTCATGGTCAGGTCTGGCGTTGGGACAGCAGCCAGGGCAACAGGCCGGGGTCGTTGTAGGCGGGGGTCCACGAGTCGTGGCCCACGCCGGGGTAGACGGTCAGCGAGGCGGTGCCGCCCGCGGCACGCAGCGCCTCCACGCAGGCCACGTGCGGCGCCAGCGGCACCACCGTGTCCTGGTCGCCGTGGTAGCCACGCACCGGCACGCCGCGCATCGCGGCCACCTTCGCCGGGTCGCCGAAGCCGCAGACCGGCGCGATGGCCGCCAGGTCGCGCGGGTAGGCCGTGGCCCAGTGCCACATGCCGAAGCCGCCGAGGCTGAGGCCCGTGCCCAGGCAGCGCTGCGGGTCCACGTGCAGGCGGGTCTTCAGCGCGCCCAGCAGCTTGTGCAGGCGCTCGGCGTCCCACCAGCGGGCGGTGTCTTCCAGCTGCGGGCTGACGACGATGCAGGGCGGCGTGGCGCCGGCGGCCACCAGCTTGGGCGGGCCGTGCACCTTGACCTTCTCCAGGTCGGTGCCGCGCTCGCCGGAGCCGTGCAGGAAGACCAGCAGCGGCCAGCGCTCGCTGCGCTGCGCGTACTCGCGCGGCAGCCACACCCAGCAGCGCTCGCCCTCCAAAGTCCAGGCGCGCTGCTCGCCAGCGGCCAGACCCGGCGGCACGGTGGGCGGCAGGGCGGCGCAGGCGCCCAGCAGCGCGGGGCCCGTCAACAGCAGCTGGCGGCGGGAGATCGTCATGGCGTGGGCTCCAGTTGGATGGTCGTCGCGCCGGGTGGCAGGGGCAGCTCGCGGCCCTGCCAGCCGAGCAGCGCAGAGTTGACGTTAGCGCGCGGTAACCGCGCCGTACCGGGCCAGGCCAGGCGCAGCTCGCCGGGCAGGCGTTCGGGCACACGGTCGATGTGCAGCGTCCAGCCGCCGTCGGCGCGTTTCAGCAGCCGGTAGTCCAGCCGCCCCCAGGCGGTGGACAGCCCCGCCACGCCGATGTCGCCGGCCGCGCGCCAGACGGGCGACAGGCCGGCGCCCACCACCAAGCTGCCCGTGGACTCGCGCTCGTAGGCCAGCAGGTCCAGCGCGGCACGCAGGTAGTCCGACGAGATCCAGGCATGCGGCATGTCGCCCAGGAAGCGCGGCTCGCGCGCGTCCGCCAGCACCACCTCGGCCCAGCCCAGCCAGCCGGCCGGGCGCTGGTGCGTGAAAAACCAGGCGAGCAGCCGGTGGGCGTCTTCCACGCGGCCCAGGCGGGCCAGCGCGCTGGCGTTGCGCAGCTCGTAGGGCGTGTAGTCCTTCCAGGCCTTGGCGCCGCTGATGCGCGCATCGGCCTCCTTCACATAGCGGTCGAAGGTGCCGCGCAGCAGCTCGGCGGGCAGCTGGTCTTGCGCCTGCGCCGGGTTCAGCGCCATCGTCGTGGACGTGGCATCGAAGTCGCCGCGGTCGGCGGCGCCGGCGATGTGGTCCAGCTGGTAGTGACTGGCCGTGGCGGCGATGGATGCGGACAGGTCGGCCTCGAACTCGTCGCGCCATGCGGCCCAGCGCGCAGCCCGGGCCACGTCGCCCAGCGCCTGCGCGATCTGCACGGCGTCCTTGTAGCCGCGCAGCGCCCAGAAGTCGTCCCAGTAGGCGTAGGCCGGCTTGTCGCTGTAGCCCTCGTGGCTGATGGACGGCGGCATCAGGCCTTTGAATCTCGGGTCGGCGCCGGGCTGGCGTTCGCTCTGGCGCAGCGCTTCCATCCAGGCCATCACGCGCTGCACCTGGGGCCAGTGGTGCTGCAGCAGCGCGCGGTCCTGCTGTCCCTGGTTCGAATGCCGCCACAGCTCGGCGACCGCGAACAGGTACTGGCCATGGCTGTCGTTCTCGACGACCGGGTCGGCGCCGCGCTGGTCCACGCAACAGGGCACCTTGCCGCTGTCGAAAATGTAGCCACCGTACCAGTCGACGAACTCGCGCGCCGCCCTCGCCTCGCCCATGCGCACCAGCCCCGCCACCATCATGGCGCCGTCGCGTATCCACGCACGCGCATAGGAACGCGTGCCGGGCCGCAGTGCCGGGCCGTCGCGCGACATCAGCATCTGCGCCAGCGCCGCGCGCATGCCGTCCACGACCGGCTGGGCCTGCGGCGGCAGGCGCAGCTCCAGCCCGCCCAGTCGGTCACGCCACTGCGCGGCGGCCACGGCCAGGCGGGTGTCGAGCGCACTGGCGTCCACCGCGCCCCGGCCGGCCACCCAGCCCAGCGTGCGCGACTGGCCCGGCGCCAGCTCGACGTCGAAGCGCATCAGCGCCGAGGGCAGGCCCTCAGCGTCGGCCAGCTGCGCCAGCGGCGCGGCCTGCAGCAGCGTGGCCAGGCCGGGGCCGGCGCTCCACGGCGCGGCACGCACCTCGGCGGGGGCTTCGCGCGGCTTCAGGTTCAGGCCCGCGGCGCCGAGCCGGCCCTCGGCCCAGCCGATGCTCGGCAGCGGGCTGATGCCGCCCGGCGTGGACAGGAACTGCTGCGGCGGGTTCACCTGCCAGGGTCGCAGCGCCAGCAGCAGGGCGTAGCGCTGCGGCTTCGTCGTGGGGTTGCGCAGCGTGTAGCGGGTCAGCAGCTGCGGGTCGCTGGCCGGACCGTCCGCGCCGGCCTCGACGCGCAACTCCACCTCGGCATGGCGCCATTGCACGACCGGCAGCGCGTGGTCGACAAGGTGGTGCTCGGTTCGCACCTGGGCCCACGTGACGAGCTTGCCGTCGGCCAGCCGGACGGCCGGCTCGATGCTGGGGCCGCCGCGGGTCAGCTCGATGGCGCCGTCCTCGCTGACCAGGCCGGAGCGCTGCGCGCCGCCGTCCACGCCCACGACGGTCCAGTAGTTCTGTTCGCCCAGGAAGGCCCGCGGCAGCTCGCCGCGCGGCAGCGCGCGGGCGACCTCGGCGACCGCGGCATTGCGGTCCGGCCATTGCGCGGCGTCGCGCAGCTCGACCGCGGGCGGCCGGCGGCCCTCGTGGCGGATGCGCAGCCAGCGCCATTCCTGTTCACCCAGGAACAGCGCGCGGCCCGGGCGGGAGGACAGCAGCTGCCAGCGCCGGTTGTCGTCCGACACCTCCACGCGCGTGGGCGTGCCGCTGGCGAACCACAGGCCGTTGAACTCGCGCAGGTGGTGGAAGTCCAGCGTCACCTCGCCGCCGCCCCGCTTGCGCGCGGGCTCGGGCCATGTCGCGGGCGCCGGTTCGCGCGGCTCCAGGCCCAGCGCGCCGACGCACAGCGCCCCGGCCCCGCCGCCGCCCTGTTGGCCGGCGACGACGACGAACTCGATGAGCTGGCTGCGGGTGAGGGTGCGGTCTTGCGTGGGGCCCCAGGCGAAGGCGATGTGGCGGCGCTTGAAGCTCAGGTCGGTGAGCGTGTCGGGCAGCGCGAAGGCCGGGCGATGGATCCACCACACGTTGTCGCCACTGGCGTCGACCAGCTTGATCTGCAGGTCGTTGCTGTTCTTGCTGCTGCCCTTGAGCCGGGGGGTGAGCGCGAAGTCGGCCGGCCAGTCCAGCGGGAGCTCGCGGCGCAGCACGGCGTAGCCGGAGACGCCGGCGAAGTCGTAGTCCAGGCACAGGCTGTCGTCGCGGGTGTCGCGGCGCAGGCTGGCCTTGACCTGGTCGGAGCCGCTGGCCTGCCAGGCCGTGGCGTCCTTCATGTCGTCGAGGACGGCTGCTCGGACACCTGGCGCTGCGAGGAGCAGCAGCGAGAGCAGGAGCCGCTTCACGTTGCGCTTTCCTTATGGGCCGTGTCGTGCCGGG
>CAXDTK010000372.1:0-4559 GCA_963992225.1 uncultured Comamonadaceae bacterium
AGGAGTCCGTCTCGTGGGCTCGGAGATGTGTATAAGAGACAGGGTCGATGGTCATGCTGTGGGCGGGGCTGGGCGCCGGCCTGGCAGGCTGCAGCCCGGCCGCCAACCAGGCGCCGGCCGCGCCGCCGCCGCCCGAGGTCGGCGTGGTGACCGCCACGCCCGGCCGCACCGACCTGACGACCGAACTGCCCGGTCGGCTGGAGGCCTTCCGCGTGGCCCAGGTGCGGGCGCGCGCCGCCGGCATCCTGCAGCGCCGCCTGTTCACCGAGGGCAGCGACGTCAAGGCCGGCCAGCCGCTGTTCGAGATCGATGCCGCACCCTACCGTGCCACACTGGCCAGCGCGCAGGCGCAACTCGCGCGGGCCGAGGCCAACCTGATGCAGGCGCAGGCACTGGCCGACCGCTACGCCCCGCTCGCCAGGACGCAGGCCGTCAGCCAGCAGGAGGCCCTGAACGCCCAGGCCGCCGCCAAGCAGGCCGCCGCTGACGTGCAGGCCGGCAAGGCCGCCGTGCAGACGGCGCAGATCAACCTGGGCTACGCCACCGTCACCGCCCCCATCGCCGGCCGCGTGGGCCGGGCACTGGTCACCGAGGGCGCGCTGGTGGGCCAGGGCGAGGCCACGCCGCTGGCACTGGTGCAGCAGGTGGACAAGCTCTACGTCAACTTCACCCAGCCCGCCGCCGAGGTGATGCGACTGCGCGCCGCGCTGGCCGAGGGCCGGCTGCAACGCGCCGCCGGCCAGGAGGCGGCCCGCGTGCAGGTGGTGCTGGAGGACGGCAGCCTCTACGCCCAGCCCGGCCGGCTGCTGTTCTCGGACCTCAGCGTGGACCCGGCCACCGGCCAGATCACGCTGCGCGCCGAGCTGCCCAACCCGCAGGGCCAGCTCCTGCCCGGGCTGTACGTGCGCGTGCGGCTGGCCCAGGCCGAGGTGGCCGACGGCATCTGGCTGCCGCAGCAGGCCGTCAGCCGCACGGCCCAGGGCGACAGCGTGCTGGTGGTGGCCGAGGACGGCGGCGTCGGCGCGCGGCCGGTGAAGCTGGGGCCGCCGCGCACCGGCCAGGCGCTGGTGCTGGCCGGCCTGAAGCCGGGCGAGAAGGTCATCGTCGACGGCCTGCAGAAGGCCCGCCCCGGCGGCAAGGCCAGGCCGGTGGCCTGGACGCCGCCTGGGGCCGCGTCTGCAGCGTCTACAGCGTCCGCGGCGTCGGCCGCAGCGCCTGCCTCCGCGGCGTCACGCTGAGGGGCCCGGCATGGCGCAGTTCTTCATCAACCGGCCCATCTTCGCGTGGGTCATCGCGCTGTTCATCCTGGTCATCGGCGGCGTGGCGGTCACGCAGCTGCCCATTGCCCAATACCCGCCGGTGGCGCCGCCCGCCATCTCGCTGTCGGTCACCTACCCCGGCGCCTCGGCGCAGACGCTGGAAGACGCCGTCATCAGCATCATCGAGCGCGAGATGAACGGTTCGCCCGGGCTGATCTACATGGAGGCCGTCAGCCAGGCCGACGGCAGCGGTTCGCTGACGCTGAACTTCGAGCCCGGCACCAACCCCGACCTGGCGCAGGTGGACGTGCAGAACCGCCTGGCCCGCGCCACGCCGCGGCTGCCGGCCAGCGTCATCCAGCAGGGCGTGCGCGTGGACAAGGCCAACCCCAACTTCCTGCTGTTCACCATCCTGAGCAGCGACAACCCGGCCTTCGATCCTGTCGCGCTGGGCGACTACGCCTCCCGCACCGTGCTGCCCGAGATCCAGCGCGTGCCGGGCGTGGGCCAGGCCAGCCTGTTCGGCACCGAGCGCGGCATGCGCATCTGGCTGGACCCGGCCAAGCTGCAGGGCTATCGGCTGTCGCCGGCCGACGTGAACGACGCCATCCGCGCGCAGAACGCGCAGGTGGACTCCGGCACCATCGGCGACCAGCCCAGCCTGCCGGGGCAGACGCTGTTCGCCACCGTCGTGGTGCGCGGCCAGCTCACCAGCGCCGAGCAGTTCGGCAACATCGTGCTGCGTGCCAGCCCGGACGGCGCCACCGTGCGGCTGAAGGACGTGGCACGCGTGGAGCTGGGCGCCCAGAGCTACGGCGGCCGCTCCACGCGGCTGAACGGCCAGCCCTCGGTGGGCATCGGCGTGCAGCTGTCGCCGTCGGCCAACGCGCTGCAGACGGCCGACCTGGTCAAGAAGCGGCTCAAGGAGCTGCAGCCCTACTTCCCGGCCGGCGTGAAGGCGTCCATCCCCTTCGACAGCTCGCTGTTCATCGACATCTCCATCTCGCAGGTGGTGGAGACGCTGGTGGAGGCGGTGGCGCTGGTCTTCCTGGTGATGTTCCTCTTCCTGCAGAACATCCGCTACACGCTGATCCCGACGCTGGTGGTGCCCATCGCGCTGCTGGGCAGCTTCGCCACGCTGCTGGCCCTGGGCTTCTCCATCAACGTGCTGACCATGTTCGGCATGGTGCTGGTGATCGGCATCGTGGTGGACGACGCCATCGTGGTGGTGGAGAACGTCGAGCGCATCATGAGCGAGGAGGGGCTGTCGCCGCTCAAGGCCACGCGCAAGGCCATGGGGCAGATCTCCGGCGCCATCATCGGCGTGACGGTGGTGCTGATCTCGGTGTTCGTGCCGCTGGCCTTTTTCGGCGGCGCCATCGGCAACATCTACCGCCAGTTCGCGGCCGTCATGGTGTCGGCCATCGCGTTCTCGGCCTTCCTGGCGCTGTCGCTGACGCCGGCGCTGTGCGCCACGCTGCTCAAGCCGGTGGAGGCCGGCCACCACCTGGAGAAGGGCGGCTTCTTCGGCGCCTTCAACCGCGGCTTCTCGCGCATGGCGCGGCGCTACGAGAACGGCATCACCCGCATGCTGCGCCGCGCACCGCGCTGGCTGATCCTGTACGCCGTGGTCATCGCCGCAGCGGTGCTGCTGTTCCAGCGCCTGCCCACGTCCTTCGTGCCCAACGAGGACCAGGGCAGCATCCTCGTCAACGTGCAGCTGCCGCCCGGCGCCACGCAGCAGCGCACGCTGGCCGTCATGCAGCAGGCCGAGGACTACATGCTCAAGCAGCCCGAGGTGGAGAGCATGGTCAGCGTGGTGGGCTTCAGCTTCGCCGGCTCGGGCCAGAACGCGGCGCTGGGTTTCATCACGCTCAAGCCCTGGGACGAGCGCACCGGGCCCGACCACACCGCCCAGGCGCTGGTGCAGCGCAGCTTCGGTGCGCTGGCCAAGATCCGCGATGCGGTCATCTTCCCGGTCAGCCCGCCGCCCATCCGCGACCTGGGCCGGGCCAACGGCTTTGCGTTCCGGCTGCAGGACCGCAGCGGCCACACCCGCGCCGAGCTGCTGGCCGCGCGCAACCAGCTGCTGGCGGCGGCGGCCAAGAGCCCGCTGCTGGCGGCCGTGCGGCCCGACGGCCTGGAGGACGCGGCGCAGCTGGAACTGCAGATCGACCGCGAGCGCGCGCTGGCGCTGGGCGTGCCCATCGGCGCCATCAACGCCGTGCTGGGCACGTCGCTGGGCTCCAGCTACGTCAACGACTTCCCCAACGCCGGCCGGCTGCAGCGGGTGGTGGTGCAGGCCGAGGCGCAGGCCCGCATGCAGCCCGAAGACCTGCTCAAGCTCAACGTGCTGAACGGCAGCGGCCAGCCGGTGCCGCTGGCGGCCTTCGCCAGCAGCCAGTGGATCAGCGGCGCGATGCAGACGGTGCGCTACAACGGCTACCCGACCATGCGCATCGCCGGCGAGCCGGCCAAGGGCGTGTCCACCGGCGCGGCCATCGCCGAGATGGAGAAGCTGGCGGCCCAGCTGCCGCCGGGCTTCGGCTACGAGTGGACCGGCCAGACGCGCGAGGAAAAGCTCTCGGGCTCCACCGCCTTCATCCTGTTCGGCTTCTCGCTGCTGGCGGTGTTCCTGTGCCTGGCGGCGCTGTACGAGAGCTGGAGCATCCCGCTGGCCGTGCTGCTGGTGGTGCCGCTGGGCGTGCTGGGCGTGGTGCTGGGCGCCAACCTGCGCGGGCTGGAGAACGACGTCTACTTCAAGGTCGGCATGATCACCATCATCGGCCTGGCAGCCAAGAACGCGGTGCTCATCATCGAGTTTGCGAAGGACCTGCAGGCCCAGGGCCGCAGCGCGGTGGACGCCGTCATCGAGGCGGCGCACCTGCGCTTCCGGCCCATCATCATGACCTCGCTGGCCTTCATCCTGGGCGTGCTGCCGCTGGTGCTGGCCAGCGGCGCCGGCTCGGCCAGCCAGCGCGCCATCGGTACCGGCGTGATGGGCGGCATGATGACGGCGACGCTGCTGGCGGTGTTCCTGGTGCCGGTGTTCTTCGTCATCGTGCGGCGGTTCTTCCCCGGCAGCGAACGCCAGCGCAGGCGCGACGCCCACGAGACCGAAGAAGAGTCCGGGAGCCAGGCATGAAGGCGGCGCTGACATTGATGGCGGCGGCCGCCCTGCTGGCCGCCTGCGCCGGCCCCGAGCTCAGGCAGCCCACGGCCGCCGAAGCCGCCCACGCCGCCCTGCCCGCCCCCGCCGTCCCGCAGGCGGGCGGCCCGGGCGACACGCCGGCCGCAGCC
>CAXDTK010000373.1:0-4543 GCA_963992225.1 uncultured Comamonadaceae bacterium
TGAATCGCCCCGGGTATCGCGGAGGCCCGTTGGTTTAAGTCAGACGGTCGCGGCCTGACCAGCGCGTTGTCGATGGTAGTTGGCCTCGAACTCGGCCGGCGGGATGTAGCCCAGCGGCTCCATCAAGCGGTGGTGGTTGAACCAAGCGACCCATTCCAGCGTCGCCAGTTCCACCGCCTGCTTGGTCTTCCACGGCCCGCGCCGGTGAATCACCTCGGCCTTGTAGAGCCCGTTGATGGTCTCGGCCAGGGCGTTGTCATAACTGTCGCCCTTGGAGCCCACGGACGGCTCGATGCCGGCCTCGGCCAGGCGCTCGCTGTAGCGGATGGACAGGTATTGCGACCCGCGGTCCGAGTGATGGATCAAGCCGTCGTCTTCAGACGGCTTGCGGTCGTATAGGGCCTGCTCCAGCGCGTCGAGCACGAACTCGGTGTGCATCGAACTGCTCTGGCGCCAGCCCACGATGCGCCGGCTGAACACGTCCACCACGAACGCCACGTAGACCCAGCCCTGCCAGGTCGAGACGTAGGTGAAGTCCGAGACCCAGAGCTGGTTGGGTCGCTCGGCACGGAACTGACGGTTGACCCGGTCCAGCGGGCATGGCGCCTTGGGGTCTGGGACGGTGGTGCGCACTGCCTTGCCTCGGCGCACGCCCTGCAATCCCTGCTGACGCATCAACCGCTCAACGGTGCAGCGCGCCACCGCCACGCCCTCGCGGTTGAGCTGGCGCCAGACCTTGTCAGCGCCATAGACCTGCATGTTGGCCTGCCACACGCGTTGGACCTGAGGCACCAGGCTGGCATCGCGCTGCGCCCGACGCGAGCACAGCGCCGCATTGCGCTGGCGGGCTGCATGGCGCCAGTACGCCGACGGGGCGATCTGCATGGCGCGACAGATCGACTCGACCCCGAACTGCTGGCGATGCCGGTCGACGAAGGCCTTCAGGACTTGATGCGGCGGTCGAGCTCCGCCTGGGCGAAAAACGCGCTGGCCAGCTTCAGGATCTCGTTGGCCTTGCGCAGCTCACGGTTCTCTCGCTCCAGGTCCTTGATGCGCTGAGCTTCGGATGTCGAGACACCTTCGCGCTGACCGGCATCGACCTCGTGCTGGCGGACCCAGGTGTGCAGCGTCTGCGGCACGCAGCCGATCTTGCCGGCGATCGACTCGACAGCGGCCCACTGAGACGGGTGCTCGTGACGGTGCTCCAGCACCATGCGCACGGCGCGCTCACGCACCTCGGGTGAAAACTTCGGGGACTTCCTCATGGCTCCATTCTCTAGAGTTGGAGCCTCCGCGAAAACCGGGGCGATTCAGTCCCAAGGCCATGGCTTACCCGCCTGAAACGCTCTGGGAGATTGTGGTCAATGCACTCATTCACCGCGACTATTCGATGTCCGATGACGTGCAGGTGCTGATCTTCGACAATCGCATCGAAGTTCTAAGTCCAGGAAGGCTCCCAGCGTTCGTCACAAAGGACAACATTCTCGATGTCCACTACGCGCGGAACCCAAAGGTCGTCGGCATGCTGTCCCGCTACAAGAAGCCTCCAAACAAGGATATCGGCGAGGGCCTGGATACCGCGTTCAAGAAGATGAAGGAGTGGCGTCTTCGCAGCCCGGAGATCGCCGATGAAGGCAACTATGTCAGGGTGGTCATACCGCATGCCCCACTCGCCACCGCGCAAGAGGCAATTCTGGAGTTCGTCACAAAGCAGGGGACGATCACCAATCGGCAAGCTCGCGACATAACCGGCATCCGCAGCGAGAACGCAGTGAAATCAGAGTTCTACAAACTGAAGGATGCTGGCCTCATTGAGATGATTCCGGAGCTGAAGGGGAATAAGGCGGCCTGGCGCCTCATCGAGAAGAAGTGACGGAGAGCTCCAACAGCTCGTTCGAAACGGACACGCAGCGGCATTGCGCCGCGAGGCGCAATGCCGCTGCGCGCCGGTCAACTCCAACGTTCAAGCAATCCCCACCACCTTGTGCATCTGCACCGACAGCTTCCACTGCGGGTGGGCCATGCAGTAGGCCACGGCCTGCTTCGTGTGCTCGCGCTGCAGCACCGAGTCCATGGGCTGCAGGAAGAAGTGCTGGAAGTCCAGTTGCGCGAAGCGCTCGGGCTGGGCCAGCGGCTGCGGGTAGACCAGCTTCAGCTCGTGGCCTGAGGTCAGCACCAGCGGCGCGTCGGCCTTGGGGCTGACGCAGATCCAGTCCAGCCCGGGCGGCGCCGCTTGCGTGCCGTTGGTCTCGACCGCGACCTCGAAGCCGCGGGCGTGCAGCGCTTCAATCAGCGGCGTGTCCAGTTGCAGCAGCGGCTCGCCGCCGGTGCAGACCACGTACGGTTTTCCCCGGTCATGAGAAGCGTCGCCTTCGGCGCCGCCCGGCCAGGCCTTGGCGATCGCATCCGCCAGCGCGTCGGCGGTGGCGAACTTGCCGCCACCCTCGCCATCGGTGCCGACGAACTCGGTGTCGCAGAAGGTGCAGACCGCCGTCGCGCGGTCCTGCTCGCGGCCGGTCCAGAGGTTGCAGCCGGCAAAGCGGCAGAACACCGCGGCGCGGCCGGCCTGGGCGCCTTCGCCTTGCAGCGTGTAGAACAGCTCTTTGACTGAATACGTCATACCGGAATCAACTCTTCAGAGTCCGCCCGGCTGACGATGGCCCCCGAGCCGCGCGTCTCGTAGAGGTCCACGCGGTCGATCTGCGGCAGCACGGCGCCGCCCTCGCGCAGCACCCAGGCGGCGATGCTCGCGGCGTCGCCGTCCGGCAGGCCGGCGATCTCGAACAGCGGGTGGTGGTCCAGCCTTTTGAAGATCGGGTTGAACAGCGCCTTCACGTCGCCGAAGTCCACCGTCCAGCCCATCACCTGGTCCAGCGCTGCGGCCAGGTGCAGGCGCAGCGTGAAGGTGTGGCCGTGGATGCCGGCCAGCGGGTGGCCCTCGGGCGCATGCCGCATGCGAACGGCACTGTCCAGCGTCATCTCCTTCCAGATGCGGTAGCTCTGGCCGTTGAAGTTGGCGCCGCTGGAGCCGGTCTCGTAGACGGTCACCCAGCTCAGCTCGGGCAGCACCGGCTTGAGCCGCGCCCACAGCCAGGCGGAGATGTTCTCGCTGGTGGGGTTGGCCAGGCCGTCGATGTCGTTCAGGCAGCGGTAGTTCAGCAGGAAGTGCAACGGCGCCCAGACCGCGTCGAGGTGGTCGTAGTCGATGGCGAGATCGCGCTCGCCGAGGTCGGTGTTGGCGTGCAGGATGACCTCGAAGCCGTGGCCGTGCATGCGGCCGCACTGGTGGCCGGCCGGCACGTTGGGCAGCTGGTGGGCGGCCTGGAAGCGGTAGCGCCGCCACACATGGGCATGGCCGGCGCCGTCCAGGTCCACGCCGCTGTGGGCGGTGCTCTGCACGCCCACCTGGGCGATGCCCGGCACGTCCGCGGCCAGCCGGCTGCGCACCCAGCGGGCCAGGTTCTCGTCGGTGGGCTCGCTGAGGTGGTCGTTCAGCAGCGCATGGTTCAGCGGCGCGACGCTGTCCTGCATGCGGGTGCGCAGGCCCTGCACCTCGCCGCCCGGGAAGGCCGCCCAGCCGGCGGGCAGCGCGCTGCGCACCGTCGCGAAATAGCTGTGGCCATGCAGGCCGTGGCTGCGGTGCGTGGCGGGCAGGGCGGGAATGCGGCATGCCGACTCGAAGCCGGTGGAGGCACAGTGCAACACGGAAACTGACATGCCCCGATTGTCGCGCCGCCCGCCCGCCGGGCCCGTGCCGGGGCGCTTGACTTGAAGTGGGCTTGAGCTTTTAGGCTGCGCCCCGGATTCCTGCCCACACCGTTCCCATGACCCTTGCCGATCCCGTTGCCCTGCCGTCCGCCGCCGCGTCCCGTCTGTTCGCCCCGGGGCGCCGCGCCGCCTGCATCGGCGCGGTGGCGCTGATCTCCATGCTGGCCTTCGAGGCCATTGCGGTCGCCACCGCGATGCCGGCTGTGGCCGAGGCGTTGCAGGGCCTACCGCTGTACGCGCTGGCCTTCGGCGCGACGCTGGCCACCTCGGTGCTGGGCATGACGGCCGCCGGCCAGCTGTGCGACAAGCGCGGCCCGCACCGCGCGGCATTGCTGGGCCTGGTGGCTTTCCTGTCGGGCCTGCTGCTGGCCGGCTTCGCGACGGGCATGCCGGTGCTGGTGCTGGGCCGGGCGCTGCAGGGCCTGGGCAGCGGCGTGCTGGGTGTGGCGCTGTACGTGGGCGTGGGCCAGGTGGTGCCGGCGCCGCTGCATCCCAAGCTGTTCGCGCTGTTCGCCGCGGCCTGGGTGTTGCCGGGGCTGCTGGGGCCCGCGCTGGCCTCCGGCCTGGTGCACCTGCTGGGCTGGCGCTCGGTCTTCCTGGCCGTGGCGGCGGCGGTGCCGGTGGCGGCGCTGCTGATGCTGCCGGCGCTGCGCCAGGTGGGCCCGGGCAGTGGCGAGCCGCTGCGCTGGGGGGCGATGCGCTGGGCGCTGCTGGCCAGCAGCGCCAGCCAGCAGCGCGGCATGGCGGCGGGGCTGCTGTTCGCGGCGGGCGGCGT
>CAXDTK010000374.1:0-4534 GCA_963992225.1 uncultured Comamonadaceae bacterium
CCGCTGATCGTCATCACCGACGTGCGCCTGCCGGGCATGGACGGCCGCGCACTGCTGGCCCATGTGCAGGCCACCGACCCCGGCATCCCCACCATCCTCATCACGGCGCACGGCGACGTGGCAATGGCGGTGCAGTCCATGCGCGCCGGGGCCTACGACTTCATCGAGAAGCCGTTCGCGCCCGAGCGCCTGCTGGACGTGGCCCGCCGCGCGCTGGACCTGCGCACGCTGCGCCATTCGGCCGACGAGCTGCGCGCCCAGCTGCAGCGCGCCAGCGGCATCGAGGCCGCGCTGCTGGGCCAGTCGCCCGCCATGCAGCAGCTGCGCCGCCAGGTGCTGAACCTGGCCGGCACCTCGGCCGACGTGCTCATCGTCGGCGAGACCGGCACCGGCAAGGAGCTGGTGGCGCGCTGCCTGCACGACCAGAGCGCGCGGCGCGACCGCCATTTCGTGGCCATCAACTGCGGCGGCCTGCCCGAGGCGCTGTTCGAGAGCGAGCTGTTCGGCCACGAGCCGGGCTCGTTCACCAGCGCGGCCAAGCGCCGCATCGGCAAGATCGAACACGCCAACGGTGGCACGCTGCTGCTGGACGAGATCGAGACCATGCCCATCGCACTGCAGATCAAGCTGCTGCGCGTGCTGCAGGAGCGCCGCATCGAGAGGCTGGGCTCCAACGAGGAGCTGCCCGTCAATGTGCGCTTCATCGCGGCCAGCAAGTCGGACCTGAAGGAGCAGTCCGCTTCAGGGCAGTTCCGCAGCGACCTCTACTACCGCCTCAACATCGCGACGCTGCACATCCCGCCGCTGCGCGAGCGGCGCGAGGACATCCCGCTGCTGTTCGAGCATTTCGTCGCCCAGGCCTGTGCCCGCTACGAGCGTGCCGCGCCCGAGCTGACGCCCGACAAGCTGCGCGAGCTGATCGCGCACGACTGGCCCGGCAACGTGCGCGAGATCCGCAACGCAGCCGACCGCTTCGTGTTGGCGCTGGACGACCTCGACCCCCAGGCCGCGCTGCAGGCCGTTCCGGCGTTGAACCTGGCGCGGCAGATGGACCTGATCGAGAAGACGCTGATCGAGCAGGCGCTGCGCCGCTGCCAGGGCAAGGTGCCCGCCGCGATGGAACTGCTGGGCACGCCGCGCAAGACGCTGTACGACAAGCTCAACCGGCATGGCATCCAGCTGGATGCGTTTCGTTGACCCCTCGCCCGGCCAGCGGGCATGCTACCGATACCGCTCGGGGTCCGGCGAGTCGGTCGGTTGCGCGATGACACGGCGGAAGGCCGCGCTCATCGGCAGCTTGAGGTTGAGCCCCAGCGCCGGCAACGGCGACTCGAACCAGCGCCGGTAGATGGCGTGGATCTCGCCGCTGCGGTACAGCCCCGCCAGCACGCCGTCCACCAGCGCCTTGAACTGCGGGTCGCCGCGCCGCAGGCCGATGGCATAAGGCTCCACGGTCAGCGCCTGGTCGGAGATGCGGTAGTCGTCGGCGCCCGGCCCCTGCTGCGCGACCAGGCTGCGCAGCAGCACGTCGTCCATCAGAAAGGCCGCGGCCCGGCCGCTGCGCAGCATCTGGAAGCCCTCGGGATCGTCCAGCCCGCCGAGGATGCGGATGCCCAAAGCCTGCTGCTCGTTGACCTTGGCCAGGTGCTGGATGCTGGTGGTGCCGATGGTGGAGGCGACCGCCTGCCCGCGCAGGTCGGCCAGGCCTTGCACGCGCTCCGTGCCGCGCGTCATCAGCCGCGTCTCGGCGACGAAGATGGTCAGCGAGAAGGCCTGGCTGCGCGCGCGCTCGGCGGTGTGGGTGGTGATGCCGCACTCCAGGTCCAGCGTGCCGTTGATGACCAGCGGCAGCCGCGTGGCCGAGGCCACCTCGACGCGGCGCACCTCCAGGTCGGGCAGCTGCAGCCTGCCGCGCACCGCGGCCACGATGCGGTCGCACAGCTCCACCGTGTAGCCGGTGGGGCGCAGCTGGGCATCCAGGAAGGAGAACGGCAGCGAGGCCGGCCGGTAGCCGATGACGATGACGCCGGTGTCGCGGATGCGCGTCAGCGTGGGGCCGTCGGCGGCGCGTGCGGCGCCCACGGCCAGCAGCAGCGCGGCCAGCGCCGCGCTAGCCCCCGGCCGCCGCTTCATCGTCCAGCCGGCGCAGCTCGGCCAGCTTGTCGGCAATGCGCAGCTCCAGGCCGCGCGGCACCGGGGCGTACCAGCGCCGGTGTTCCAGCCCGTCCGGCAGGTACTGCTCGCCGGCGGCGTAGCCGCCCGGCTCGTCGTGGGCGTAGCGGTAGGCCTTGCCGTAGCCCAGCTCCTTCATCAGCTGGGTGGGCGCGTTGCGCAGATGCTCGGGCACCGGGCGGCTCTGGTCCTGCTTGATGAAGGCGCGCACCTCGTTGAAGGCCTTGTAGACGGCGTTGGACTTGGGCGCGATGGCCAGATAGACCACCGCCTCCGCCAGCGCCAGCTCGCCCTCGGGCGTGCCCAGGCGCTCGTAGGCCTCGGCGGCGTCCAGCGTGATGCGCAGCGCGCGGGGGTCGGCCAGGCCGATGTCCTCGCTGGCCATGCGGATCAGGCGGCGCACGATGTAGCGCGCGTCCACGCCGCCATCCAGCATGCGGGCGAACCAGTACAGCGCCCCGTCCGGGTGGCTGCCGCGCACCGACTTGTGCAGCGCGCTGATGACGTCGTAGAACTGGTCGCCGCCCTTGTCGTAACGGCGCAGCTGCTCGCCCAAGGCGCGCTCCAGCAGGGCTTCGTCGATCTGCGTGCCCTGCGCCAGCGAGGCCGCCGTGTCCAGCGCATTCAGCAGCCGGCGCGCGTCGCCATCGGCATAGCCGACCAGCCGCTGCGCCGCCTCGGGCGTGGGCGCCGGCACGCCCAGCTCGGCCGCGCCGCGGGCGATCAGCTGGCCCAGCTCCTCGGCATCCAGGCTCTTGAGCACCTGCACCGTGGCGCGGGACAGCAGCGCAGAGTTGACCTCGAAGCTGGGGTTCTCGGTGGTGGCGCCGATGAAAGTGAACAGGCCCGCCTCGACATGCGGCAGGAAGGCGTCCTGCTGCGACTTGTTGAAGCGGTGCACCTCGTCCACGAACACCACCGTGCGCCGGCCCTGGGCGGCGGCCACCTGGGCGCGCTCGACCGCCTCGCGGATATCCTTCACGCCACCCAGCACCGCCGAGATGGCGATGAACTGCGCGTCGAAGGCGCCGGCCATCAGGCGCGCCAGCGTGGTCTTGCCCACGCCCGGCGGGCCCCACAGGATCATGCTGTGCAGGCGGCCGGCCTCGAAGGCCACGCGCAGCGGCATGCCGGGGCCCAGCAGGTGGCGCTGGCCGATGACGTCGTCCAGCGTGCGGGGGCGCAGCCGCTCGGCCAGCGGGATGCCTGCGCGCGGCGCGGACGGTGCTGCCGACGCCGCGGCCGGCAGCTCGGGCTCGTCGTCGAAGAGGGAGCCGCTCACTGCTGGCTATTGCTCGATCAGGTCGGCCCCGGCGGGCAGCTTGAACTGGAAGCGCTCGGCCGGCACTGGCACGTTGGCCTGCACGGCGCTGAAGTCCAGCCGCGAGCGCTGGCCGAAGCCGTCGACGATCTCCATCGCCGCCAGCTCCTTGCCCTTGAAGCCCAGCCGCAGCGACTGGATGGTGGACTCGGCCTGCCGGGGCGCCGCCTGCACCCAGTCCACGCCACCTTCGCTGGGCTGGGCCTTCAGCGTGAAGTCGCGCTCCAGGTTGGCACCGGCCAGCAGGGCCGCCGGCGTGGCGCCCAGCGCATCGGCCAGCTTGCGCGAGCTGGCCTGGTTGAGGTCGGCATCGAAGATCCAGACCTTGGTGCCGTCCGCGACGATGACCTGCTCGAAGGGCTTGGCGTAGACGAAGCGGAAGCGGTTGGGCCGCTCAAACTCGAAGCTGCCGCTGGACACCTTCTTGCGCTTGCCGTCGGGGGAGGTGACGGTCTGCGTGAAGCTGGCCTTGCCGCTCTTCACCTCGCGGCCGAAGTCGCGCAGCGCGTCGACGGCATCGGCACGCGCCATGCCGCTCAACAGCAGCGTCAGGGAAAGCAGGACTGTCTTCATGCGTCGGGGCTCATTCATCGCGTTTGGGAACGATCAGCTCGCGGCTGCCGTTGGAGGCCAGGGCCCCCACCAGGCCCGATTTCTCCATCTGCTCCAGCAGCCGCGCCGCGCGGTTGTAGCCGATGCGCAGGTGGCGCTGCACCAGCGAGATGGACGCCTTGCGGTGCTGCAGCACGATGGCCACGGCCTGGTCGTACATGGGGTCGGCCTCGCCGGCGGCTTCGCCGGGCGCCGGCGCCTCGCCGCCCATGTCGTCGAGCACGCCGCCTTCGAGGATGCCTTCGATGTAGTTGGGCTCTCCCTGGGACTTGATGTACTCCACAACGCGGTGTACCTCGTCGTCGCTGACAAAGGCGCCGTGCACGCGGATGGGCAGGCCGGTGCCGGAGGGCATGTAGAGCATGTCGCCCATGCCCAGCAGCGCCTCGGCGCCCATCTGGTCGAGGATGGTGCGGCTGTCGATCTTGC
>CAXDTK010000375.1:0-4503 GCA_963992225.1 uncultured Comamonadaceae bacterium
GGCATACGAGCTAGAGTCCGTCTCGTGGGCTCGGAGATGTGTATAAGAGACAGGTGCCTTCGTGCACCTGCCCGCGCATGGCGTGCAGCTGTCGGCCACCGAGCAGCGCATCGCGCAGAAGGCCGCGCCGCGCCTGGCCGCGGCGGGCGCCGAGGGGGCCTGGGCCCGCGACCTCGCCAAGGACTGCGGCGAGCCCGAGCCGCTGATGCGCGCCACGCTGGCGCGGCTGGCGCAGCAGGGCGATCTGCACCAGGTCGTGAAGGACTTGTACGTCGACACGGCCACGATGTCGGCGCTCGCGGCTACAGTGCGCCGCCTGGCCGCCGAGCAGGGCCATGTCGCCGCCGCGGCCTTCCGCGACGCGACCGGCCTGGGCCGCAAGCGGGCCATCCAGCTGCTGGAGCATTTCGACCGCGTGGGCCTGCTGCGGCGGGTGGGCGACGAGCACCGGCTGCGGCCGGACAGCGCGCTGTTCGCGGAAGGTGCAGCATGAGGAACAGGGAAGGGGAACGACACCGGTGTGTCGGCCGGGCTTCAAACCCGGTGGGGGGCGCCATGCGTCGCTGGGTGGGTTCGACTCCCACCCCCTTCCGCCATTTGGCATTCATCCGGCGGCTGCGCGACCCGATCTTGCGCCTGCGATGCTCGCCGTATGCGAGTACGGCTGCGCGTCTCGACGCAACCTCGGGCCGCTCGCGGTGCCGGCTGAACGCCAAATGCGATCGGAGCCTTGCATGCTGATAGCCGGCGTGGAGCTGCCCGATGACCTCTGGTACTGGGTGGACGACCAGACCTGGGCGAGGTTGCTGCCGAATGGCACGGCGCGCGTGGGTATCACGGCGCTGGGGCTGAAGGCGTCGGGCGACATCTACATGTGCCGGCCCAAGCCGGTGGGCAGCGAGCTGGTGCAGGGCCGCTCCATGGGGGTGATGGAGCTGTCCAAGTCCGTCGTGTCGGTGAAGTCGCCGCTGTCGGGCATCGTCACGCGGGTCAACGAGGCGCTGGAGGAGCGGCCGGAGCTGGTGCACCGGTCGCCGTACGAGGCCGGCTGGTTGCTGGAGCTGGCGCCCTCCGACCTTGACGCCGAACAGGCGCACCTGGCCATCGGCGAGGCCGCCGTCCGCGCGGCCATGCAGCGCTGGGCCTGGCTCAACCAGCTGGGCGAGGCGACATGAGCAAGTCCGGCGTCGCGCTGCTGCTGTGGGCCGCCGACCCGGCCGAGCCGGCGCGGCTGGCCACGCCGTTCGCGCATGCGGCGGCCGCGGCGGCGCTGGAGCTGCAGGTGGAGGTGTATTTCTCGGCCCGCGCGGTGCTGTTGCTGCAGGCCGGCGTGGCCCAGGGGCTGCGCGCCTCGGAGCGCTTCGACAAGTCCATCGCCGACTGGATGCAGGACGCGCTGGACCAGGGCGCGCGCTTCTTCGCCTGCACCGATGCGCTGGCCGCCCAGGGCCTCATCCATGCCGACCTGATCCCCGCCGGCCGTCGTCACGGCGGTGCGGTCCAATACATGGCGCGGGCCGCCGACCCGGCGTGGACCACGCTGGTGTTCTGAACCCGCGCGTTTGTCGCGTTTGTTTTTCTTGTTCAACCTGTCCCGGAGATCTGAAATGGCCTTGTCCCGTGTTGTCGCCAGTCTGGCGCGTGGTGTGGTGGCGTCCCTGGCGCTGGTGGGGGCGGTGGCCCAGGCCCAGCAGGTGCTGCGCGTGACCGCCATCCCCGACGAGTCGCCCACCGAGCTGGCGCGCAAGTTCGCGCCGCTGGGCCAGTACCTGGAGGGCAAGCTGGGCATGAAGGTCGAGTGGACCCCGGTGACCGACTACGCCGCGGCCGTCGAGACGCTGGTCAACAAGAAGGTGGACCTGGCCTGGTTCGGCGGCTTCACCTTCGTGCAGGCCAACGTGCGCTCCGGCGGCAAGGTGCTGCCGCTGGTGCAGCGCGAGGAGGACGAGAAGTTCCGCTCCGTCTTCATCACCGATGCCCGGAGTGGCATCACCAGGCTGGAAGACCTCAAGGGCAAGACGCTCAGCTTCGGCTCGCCCAGCAGCACCTCGGGCCACCTGATGCCGCGCAGCTTCCTGTTGGCCGCCAAGGTCAACCCCGATGCGGACCTCAAGCGCGTAGCCTTCAGCGGCGCGCATGACGCCACCATCGCCGCCGTCGCCAGCGGCAAGGTGGACGCCGGCGCGCTGAACATCTCGGTGTGGGACAAGTTCGTTGCCGAGAAGAAGGTGGACCCGGCGCAGGTCAAGGTGTTCTACACGACGCCGGCCTACTACGACTACAACTGGTCGGTGCATGCCGACATGCCCGAGGCGCTGCGCGAGAAGATCAAGGCCGCCTTCCTGGCGCTGGACCCCGCCACGCCGCAAGGCAAGGAGATCCTGGGCCTGCAGCGCGCCACGCGCTTCATCCCCAGCAAGCCCGACAACTACAACGGCATCAAGGCCGCGGCCGAGAACGCCGGATTGTTGAAATGAACCTGCCCGCCGCGCCCGTGCTCGACGCGCTGCTGGGCCGCCATTCGGTCGGCCCCAAGCACCTGGTCGAGCCCGGGCCGGGCGACGCCGAGCTGGCGTGCATGGTGCAGGCCGCGCTGCGCGCGCCCGACCACGCCGAGTTGGTGCCTTACCGGTTCAAGCTGGTGCGTGGCGCCGCAAAAGAGGGCATGGCCGCCCTGTTTGCCGACGCGGCGCGCGCGGCGGGCAAGGGCGAGGCCGGCGCCGCGCTGGACGCCGAACGGGCGCTGCGGCCGCCCATGACCGTCGCTGTCGTGGCGCGCATCGACCTGGGCCACCCGCTGGTGCCCGCCCACGAGCAATGGGCGGCGGTCGGCGGCGCCATCGCCAACTTCCTGACGGCCGCGCACGCCCTGGGCTTCGGCGGCAAGATGCTCAGCGGCGCCAAGGTGCGCGACCCGGCCATCGCCGCCGCCTTCTGCGAGCCCGGCGAGACGCTGGTGGGCTGGATCGCGCTGGGCACCCCGGCGCGCCAGCCCGGCGGCCCGGCCCGCAAGCCGGCCGTGACGGACGTGCTGCGCGACTGGCATCCCCCTTGCAAGCCCTGACCCCGTAGGCCGGGCTTCCCGGGCCCGGCCCCGGGGCACCACCGCCCGGGCCGCTGGAAGGAATCGAGCGAGGCGAGATGGAACTCAGTCCCAGAGAGAAAGACAAGCTGCTGCTGTTCACTGCAGCGCTGCTGGCCGAGCGCCGCAAGGCCCGCGGCCTGAAGCTCAACTACCCGGAAGCCGTCGCCTTCATCAGCGCTGCCATCCTCGAAGGCGCGCGCGACGGCAAGACGGTCGCGCAGCTGATGAGCGAAGGCCGCGAGGTGTTGACCCGGGCCGACGTGATGGACGGCATCGCCGAGATGATTCCGGAGATCCAGGTCGAAGGCACCTTCCCGGACGGCACCAAGCTCGTCACGGTCCATCAGCCGATCATTTGACCCACCCCCTACCGGCTGCGCCGGCCCCCTCGGAGGGGGCGCAGCTGGTGGCCCGGCAAAGCCGGTTCCACGGCTGCCGCTGGGTCGCACCCCACACTGCAGAGAGACACCATGCAAACCAAGTTCCTCCTGCTGCTGACATTGGCGTCGGCCTCTGCCATCGCCCACGAAGGCCACGGCCCCGCCGGCCCGCACCTGCATGGCTGGGACGGCTCGGCCACGCTGGCCCTGGTGGCCGTGGCCGGGCTGGCGGTCTGGTGGCTGACCAAGGGCCGCAAGTGATGATCCCGGGCGAGCTGATCACGGCGGACGGTGAGATCGAGCTGAACCCCGGCCGCCGCACCGTCACGCTGAAGGTGGCCAACACCGGCGAGCGGCCCATCCAGGTCGGCTCGCACTACCACTTCGCCGAGACCAACGCGGCCCTCGGCTTCGACCGCGCCGCCGCGCGCGGCATGCGGCTCAACATCTGCAGCGGCACGGCCGTGCGCTTCGAGCCCGGGCAGACGCGCACCGTCGAGCTGGTGGACCTGGGCGGCGACCGCGCCGTCTGGGGCTTCCGCGGCCTCGTGCAAGGCAAGCTATGAAAATCTCCCGCCGCGCCTATGCCGAGATGCTGGGCCCCACCGTGGGCGACAAGCTGCGCCTGGCCGACACCGCCCTCGTCATCGAAATCGAGCAAGACCTGACGCTGCGCGCCGGCGGCTACGGCGAAGAGGTCAAGTTCGGCGGCGGCAAGACCGTGCGCGATGGCATGGGCCAGTCGCAGCGCGTGAACGGGCCGGGTCCTGGCGATGCGGTCGACACCGTCATCACCAACGCCGTCATCCTGGACCACTGGGGCATCGTCAAGGCCGACATCGGCCTGCGCGGCTGCCGCATCGCCGCCATCGGCAAGGCCGGCAACCCCGACGTGCAGCCCGGCGTGGACATCGTCATCGGCCCCGGCACCGAGATCATCGCGGGCGAGGGTTTCATCGTCACGCCCGGCGCCATCGACACCCACATCCACTTCATCTGCCCGCAGCAGATCGAAGAGGCGCTGATGAGCGGCGTGAC
>CAXDTK010000376.1:0-4501 GCA_963992225.1 uncultured Comamonadaceae bacterium
ACACCTAAGCCTTCGTCGGCAGCGTCAGATGTGTATAAGAGACAGATGCTGCGGGCGGGCCTGGCGGCCGTGGCGCTGGGTTGCGCCGCCGTGGCGCTGCTGCCGGTGTCGCTGGGGGCGATGGCCTATGTCGGCCCGCTGCTGCTGGTCACGCCCGGCTATGCAATGTTCCAGGCCGCCAACGGCACGGCGGTGCTGGCAGGCGCGGCGGGCAGCGAGCGCGGCGTGGTGTCCGGGCTGCTGACGCTGGCGCGCAACCTGGGGCTGATCACCGGCGCGTCGGCGATGGCGGCGCTCTATGCCGCGCAGGGCCTGCGGCCCAGCTTCGGCCTGGCGACGCTGCTGGCCGCGGTGGCGCTGGCAGTGAGCCGCCAGTCCGCGCCCAGCCGTGGCTGAGCGCATTCCCCTCGGGCCGGGGCAGGTTGTTGCGGAAACAAGAATCGTTCTTGTTAGCATTGCGGCATCTCAACACCTCTGCCAAGGCTTTCCGATGCTGCGTCGCCACCTGTTGTGCGTGTCCCTTGCTGCCGCTGGTTTCAGTGCCAGCGCCCTGTCGGCCAACGAGCCGGTGCTGAACATCTACTCGGCCCGGCACTACCAGACCGACGAGGCGCTCTACGCCAACTTCACCAAGCAGACCGGCATCAAGATCAACCGGCTGGACGGCAAGGAAGACGAGCTGGTGGAGCGCATCCGCAACGAGGGCACGGCCAGCCCGGCCGATGTGCTGATCACGGTGGACGCCGCCCGCCTGGAGGTGGCCGACAACCTGGGCCTGTTCCAGCCGGTCAAGTCCAAGGTGCTGGAAGAGCGCGTGCCCGCCGCGCTGCGCACACCGACCTGGTTCTCGTTCTCCACCCGCGCCCGCGTCATCGTGCACAACAAGGCCGCCGTGAAGGCCGACTGGGTGCAGACCTATGAAGACCTGGCCGACCCGCGGCTGAAGAACCAGGTCTGCGTGCGCTCCGGCTCGCACCCCTACAACCTGTCGCTGGGTGCCGCGCTGATCGCGCACAACGGCGAGGCGAAGACCGAAGCCTGGGCCAGGGGCCTGGTGGCGAACTTCGCACGCGCCCCCAAGGGCGGCGACACCGACCAGCTGCGCGCCGTGGCCGCCGGCGAGTGCGGCGTGACCATCTCCAACACCTACTACCTGGCGCGGCTGCTGCGCTCCACCAAAGCCGAGGACCAGGAGGTGGTCAAGGCGCTGGGCATCGTCTGGCCGAACCAGAAGACCTGGGGCACCCATGTCAACGTGTCGGGCGCCGGGGTGCTCAAGCACGCGCCCAACCGCGAGGCCGCGGTCAAGTTCCTGGAGTACCTGGCCAGCGACGAGGCCCAGGGCTACTTCGCCAACGGCAACAACGAATGGCCGGTCGCGAAGTCCGCCGCCGCCAGGAACCCGGCGCTGGAGTCGCTGGGCACGTTCAAGCCCGACGCGCTGCCCATCGGCGACCTGGCCAAGACCACCACCGCCGCGCAGAAGGTGTTCGACCGCGCCGGCTGGAAGTGAGTCAGCGCGACTGACGCGTTGCCGTGCCGCGCACGATGTGCCGGCACAGCACCACCATGGGCACCAGGCCCACGGCCACGATGGCCAGGGCCGAGGTCGACGCCTCGGCCAAGCGCTCGTCGGAGGCCAGCGTGTAGGCCTGCGTCGCCAGCGTGTCGAAGTTGAAGGGTCGCATCACCAGCGTGGCGGGCAGCTCCTTCATCACGTCGATGAACACCAGCAACGCTGCCGTGAGGGCGCTGCCGCGCAGCAGCGGCAGGTGCACCCGCCACAGCGTCTGCGCCGGCGTGTGGCCCAGCATGCGCGCGGCCTGCTCCATGCCGGGCGTGATGCGGGCCAGGCCGGCGTCCATGGCCTGCAGCGCCGCCGTCAGGTAGCGCACCACGCAGGCATACACCAGCGCCGCGATGGTGCCGGTGAACAGCAGCCCCACATCCAGCCCCAGACTGTCGCGCAGCAGCGCGGCCAGCGCATGGTCCAGCCGCGTCACCGGGATCAGCACGCCCACCGCGATCACCGAGCCCGGCAGCGCATAGCCCAGCCCGGCCACGCGGTGCGCCCAGCGGGTGGCCGCCCCCCGGTCCACGCGGGCGGCGTAGGCCAGCAGCAGTGCCAGGCTGGTGGCGATCAGCGCGGTGGCCGTGGCCACCAGCACGCTGTTGCCGGCCAGCGTGAGGAAGCGCGGGCCGAACTGCGCGTCGCCCTCGGTCAGCGCCATGTGCAGCATCACGCTGGCGGGCAGCAGAAAGCCCAGCGCGAGGGGCAGGGCGCAGCCCAGCCAGGCCAGCGCCGCCCGGGCGCCCTGCAGCGGCACGCGCATGACGCCGCGGCTGCGCAGCGTGCCGTCATGAAAGCGCGAGCCGCCGCGCGACAGCCGCTCCAGCGCCAGCACCAGCACCACGAAGGCCAGCAGCGCCATCGCCAGCTGCGCCGCGGCCGTGCGGTCGCCCAGCGAGAACCAGGCGCGGTAGATGCCGGTCGTGAAGGTCTGCACCGCGAAGTACGACACCGTGCCGTAGTCCGCCAGCGTCTCCATCAGCGCCAGCGCCACGCCGCCCGCGATGGCCGGCCGTGCCAGCGGCAGCGACAGCCGCCGGAAGGCCTGCAAGGGCGTCAGCCCCAGCGTGCGGCCCACCTCGATCATGCCGCCCGCCCGCTCCAGGAAGGCGGTGCGCGCCAGCATGTAGACATAGGGGTAGAGCACCAGCGCGAACATTGCCACGGCGCCACCCAGCGAGCGCACCTCCGGGAACCAGTAGTCGCCGCGCCGCCAGCCGAAGCTCTCGCGCAGCCAGCCCTGCACCGGGCCCACGAACTGCAGCAGGTCGGTGTAGGCATAGGCCATCACATAGGCCGGCATCGCCAGCGGCAGCAGCAGCGCCCACTCAAATGACCCGCGGCCGGGGAAGTCATAGCGCGTCACCAGCCAGGCCGCACCCACGCCCAGGGCCGCCACGCCGCTGCCCACGCCCAGGCACAGCCACAGCGTCGCGACGACGTAGTCCGGCAGCACGGTGGCCAGCAGGTGCTGCCAGGTGCCCGCCGTGCCGGGCGTGAACACGTTGAAGGCGACCGACAGCAGCGGCGCCGCGATCAGCGCGGCGGCCAGCACCGCCAGCGCGCGCATCGAAGGAAGGCGGCGCACGCGCGCCAGGGGGAGTCGTTCAGGGACCGTCAACATTGGGGAGAATTATCGGGACAACAATCGCCTCCTCATGACCGCCTCTCCCGACTCGCCGCCCTGGCTCGCGCTGGACCACATCGACATCGCCTACGGCGCCCGCAAGGTGGTGGAGGACTTGTCGCTGACGCTGGCCTCCGGCCGCATCGGCTGCCTGCTGGGCCCCTCGGGCTGCGGCAAGACCACCGTGCTGCGCGCCATCGCCGGCTTCGAGGGCTTGCAGGCCGGCGAGATCCGGCTCGACGGCGAGCGGGTCAGCGCACCGGGCTACCAGCTGCCGCCCGAACGCCGCCGCATCGGCATGGTGTTCCAGGACCATGCGCTCTTCCCCCACCTCACCGTGGCCGACAACGTCGGCTTCGGCCTGCGCGGCCTGGCCCATGCCAAGGCCCGCGTGCAGGAGATGCTGGAGACCGTGGGACTGGCGCATGCCGCGTCGCGCTACCCGCATGAGCTCTCCGGCGGCCAGCAGCAGCGCGTGGCGCTGGCCCGGGCGCTGGCGCCGCAGCCGCTGCTGCTGCTGCTGGACGAGCCCTTCTCCAACCTCGACGTGGAGCTGCGCGAGCGCCTGGGCGCCGAGCTGCGCGGCCTGCTGGCGCCCTCGGGCACCACGGCGCTGCTGGTCACGCACGACCAGCACGAGGCCTTCGCCATCGCCGACGAGATCGGCGTCATGTCGGCCGGCCGCATCCAGCAGTGGGACACGGCCTACCAGCTCTACCACCGGCCGGCCAACCGCTTCGTGGCCGACTTCATCGGCGAGGGCGCCTTCCTGCCGGCCGATGTGATCAGCGACTTCGAGCTGCAGCTGGAACTGGGCGTGGTGCACAGCCAGCAGCCCATCCGCTGCGCCGAGCATGGCGACGCCTGCGGCCAGGGCTGCGCCGTGGATGCGCTGCTGCGGCCCGACGACGTGGTGCACGACGACGCCAGCCCCATCACGGCCGAGGTCGTCGGCAAGGCCTTCCGCGGCGCGGAGTTCCTGTACACGCTGCGCCTGCCCAGCGGTGCCACGGTGCTGTCGCTGGTGCCCTCGCACCACAACCACGGCATCGGCGAGCGCATTGGCATCCGGCTGGAGCCGGACCATGTGGTGGTCTACCGCCGCGACTAGATGCACCGTGCGTTGACAGCGGCCGCGCGGCACCGCCACAATCGCGCCCGCTCCGGGGTGCTCGGGCCTGGCTGATGCCAGACCCAGACGCTGAGACGGTCATCCGACCGAACCCGTGAACTTGAACCGGCTAGTACCGGCGTAAGGCTGTCTCTTATACACATCTGACGCTGCCGACGAAGGCTTAGGTGTA
>CAXDTK010000377.1:0-4415 GCA_963992225.1 uncultured Comamonadaceae bacterium
TTGGGCACCCTCGCGGCTTTCGTTCACCGGACGGCCCCGCCATGCCCCTGCACCTGCCCACCCGCCGCACCCTGCTGGCCTCGATCGCGCTCGCCGCCGCCACCGTCGCGCTGCCCGCGCGCGCGGCCGACGCGACGCTGCTGAACGTCTCCTACGACGTCGCCCGCGAGCTGTACAAGCAGATCAACCCCGCCTTCGTCGCGGCGCAGAAGGCCAAGGGCCAGGCGGTCACGGTGAACCAGAGCCACGGCGGCTCCAGCAAGCAGATCGGTTCGGTCATCGGCGGCCTGGAGGCCGACGTGGTGACCATGAACCAGGCCACCGACATCCAGCAGCTGGCCGACAAGGGCTACACCGGCGCCGACTGGGCCCAGCGCTTCCCCAACGGTGCCGCACCCTACAGCTCCACCATGCTGATGCTGGTGCGCAAGGGCAACCCCAAGGGCATCAAGGACTGGGCCGACCTGGCCCGCCCCGGCGTGCAGGTGGTCATCCCCAACCCCAAGGTGACGGGCAATGGCCGCTACGGCTACCTGGCGCTGTGGGGCAGCGTCATCGCGGCCGGCGGCAGCGAGGCGCAGGCCCGCGACCTCGTCACCAAGGTGTTCACCAACGTGCCGGTGCTGGACGGCGGCGGCCGCGGCGCCACCACCACCTTCACGCAGCGCGGCATCGGCGACGTGCTGGTGACCTTCGAGGCCGAGGTGGAACTGATCGAGAACGAGTTCGGCAAGGGCCAGTTCGAGCAGGTCAACCCCAGCGTGTCCATCGAGACCGAGGCGCCCGTCGCGCTGGTCGACAAGGTCACCGCCAAGAAGGGCACGGCCGCGCTGGCCAAGGCCTACCTGGACTTCCACTGGACCCCGGAGGCGCAGGAGATCATCGCGAAGAACAACTTCCGCCCGCGTGACCCGGCGGTGTTCAAGAAGCACGCGCAGCGCTTCGCCAACATCAAGCTGTTCACGGTGGAGCAGACGCTGGGCGGCTGGGCCAAGGTCAGCAAGCAGCACTTTGCCGACGGCGGCAGCTACGACCAGATCGTGGCGGGGATCAAGCGGTGAGCTGTTGACCCCTCGCCCAGGACGCCGCGCTGAACGCGGGCTGGTCCTGGTCGGTCTTGCAGACCGCGCTGCGGCAGTGCCGCAGCCCTTCGGCAGGCACGACAAGTCCACTGGACTTATCGTGTCCGGCCTCAGCCCCCGAGGGGACGGCGATGCTCGCGGGGGCTTGCCCCGCTCGCACATCGCCCACGCGGGCCGGCTTGGGAGCGGCCCGGCGCTCGGCCCGCAAACAAACCAAACACAACCACATGGCTTTGCTCTCCCTCGGTAGACGGCGCGTGCTCCCCGGCTTTGCGCCGACGCTGGGCTTCACGCTGTTCTACCTGTCGCTGATCGTGCTGGTGCCGCTGGCCGCGGTGTTCCTGAAGTCCTCGGGCCATGGCTTCGAGGCGTTCTGGGACGCCGCCACGGCGCCGCGCGTGATGGCCTCGTACAAGCTCAGCTTCGGCGCCTCGCTGATCGCCGCCTTCATCAACCTGTTCTTCGGCCTCATCCTGGCCTGGTGCATCGTGCGCTACGAGTTCCCGGGCAAGAAGCTGGTGGACGCGCTCATCGACCTGCCCTTCGCGCTGCCCACCGCCGTCGCCGGCATCGCGCTGACGGCGCTGTACGCGCCCAACGGCTGGGTGGGCTCGCTGTTCGTGCCGGGTGGCGCGCTGGCACCGCTGTTCGGCGAGGCGGGCCTGAAGATCGCCTTCACGCCGCTGGGCGTGCTGCTGGCACTGATCTTCATCGGCCTGCCCTTCATCGTGCGCACGGTGCAGCCGGTGCTGGAGGACATGGAGACCGAGCTGGAGGAAGCCGCCGCGAGCCTGGGCGCGCAGCGCTGGCAGACCTTCCGCCACGTGGTGCTGCCCACGCTGATGCCGGCGCTGCTGACCGGCTTCGCGCTGGCCTTCGCCCGCGCCGTGGGTGAGTACGGCTCGGTGATCTTCATCGCCGGCAACATCCCCATGGTCAGCGAGATCACGCCGCTGATGATCATCGCCAAGCTGGAGCAGTACGACTACGTCGGCGCCACGGCCATCGCGGCGGTGATGCTGATCGTCAGCTTCGTGCTGCTGCTCGTCATCAACGGCCTGCAGGCCTGGAGTTCGCAGCGCGGGGGACGCAAATCATGAGCACCGCCCTCCATCTCGCCCCGGCACGGGCCCGGGCCAAGTACCAGGACAACCCCGCCACCCGCGAGTCGCCCTGGGTGCGGCGCGGGCTGCTGGCGCTGGGCCTGGGGTTCTTCGCCATCTTCCTGGTGCTGCCGCTGGTGGCCGTGTTCACCGAGGCGCTGCGCAAGGGCTGGGCGCTGTACTTCGCGTCGCTGGCCGACGAGGAGACGCTGTCGGCCATCAAGCTGACGCTGATCGCGGCCGCCATCGCCGTGCCGCTGAACCTGGCGTTCGGCGTCAGCGCGGCTTGGCTGATCGCCAAGCACTCCTTTCCCGGCAAGCAGCTGCTGATCACGCTGATCGACCTGCCGTTCTCGGTCTCGCCCGTGGTGGCCGGCCTGATGTACGTGCTGATCTTCGGCGCCCAGGGCTGGTTCGGGCCCTGGCTGCAGGAACATGACGTGAAGATCATCTTCGCGGTGCCGGGCATCGTGCTGGCCACCGTGTTCGTGACCTTCCCCTTCGTCGCGCGGGAGTTGATCCCGCTGATGCAGGCCCAGGGCCGCGACGAGGAGGAGGCCGCCACGGTGCTGGGGGCCAGCGGCTGGCAGACCTTCCGCCGCGTCACGCTGCCCAACATCAAGTGGGGCCTGCTGTACGGCGTCATCCTGTGCAATGCACGCGCCATGGGCGAGTTCGGCGCGGTGTCGGTGGTGTCCGGCCATATCCGCGGCATGACCAACACGCTGCCGCTGCACGTCGAGATCCTCTACAACGAATACCAGTTCGCCGCCGCCTTCGCCGTGGCCTCGCTGCTGGCGCTGCTCGCGCTGGTGACGCTGGTGATCAAGCAGTTCATCGAGTGGCGTGCGAGCCAGTCGAGCGTCAAGGAAGCGTGATGGGAATCCAGGTCCAAAACATCCACAAGAGCTTCGGCAACTTCACCGCGTTGGGCGACGTCTCGCTGGACTTCCCGCGCGGCGAGCTGGTGGCGCTGCTGGGCCCCTCGGGCTGCGGCAAGACGACGCTGCTGCGCATCATTGCCGGGCTGGAGCAGGCCGACGCGGGGCGCGTGCTGCTCGACGGCCAGGACGCCTCCGACACCCATGTGCGCGAGCGCCAGGTCGGCTTCGTGTTCCAGCACTACGCGCTGTTCCGCCACATGACGGTGTTCGACAACGTCGCCTTCGGGCTGCGCGTGAAGCCCCGCAAGCAGCGGCTGCCGGAGGCCGAGATCAGGAAGCGCGTGACCGAGCTGCTGAAGCTGGTGCAGCTGGACTGGCTGGGCGACCGCTTCCCGCCGCAGCTGTCGGGCGGCCAGCGCCAGCGCATCGCGCTGGCCCGCGCACTCGCGGTGGAGCCGCGCGTGCTGCTGCTGGACGAGCCCTTCGGCGCGCTGGACGCCAAGGTGCGCAAGGAACTGCGCCGCTGGCTGCGCCGCCTGCACGACGAGCTCCACATCACCAGCATCTTCGTCACCCACGACCAGGATGAGGCGCTGGAGGTGGCCGACCGCATCGTGCTGATGGACCACGGCCGCGTCGAGCAGGTGGGCACGCCGCAGGAGGTCTACGAGCGCCCGGCCACGCCCTTCGTCTACGGCTTCCTCGGCGCGGTCAACCGTTTCGTGGGCCACGCGCGCGGCGGCGTGCTGCACATCGGCGAACACCAGCTGCCGCATGCCGGCGCGCATGGCGAGGGCGAGGTGCAGGCCTATGCCCGGCCGCATGAGCTGCAGATCCTGACGGACGAGTCGGCACCCGGGCTGGCGGCCACCGTGGAGCGCGTGCTGTCGTTCGGCGCCAGCGCCCGCGTCGAGTTGATCGGCCCGGACGGCCAGCCGCTGGAGGCGGAGCTGACGCGCGAGGAGGCCGACGCGCTGCGGCTGCAGGGCGGGCAGCGGGTGCGGCTCAGTGCCGCCCGGCTCAGCCTGTTCGAGGCCGGCGCCGGCATCTGAGGCGGGTCCGGCCGAGGGGGGCCGGAATCGTCATCAAGCCAGGGGACACCGGCCGGCCGGCGCCGGCCCGCTCGCCTAGTCTTGGACGGGGCCTGCCGCCGGCACAAGCCCCACCCTCGACGGCGCCGGCAGGGAGACTCCCATGACCGGCTTCCTCGACAAGTCCTGGCATGCCGCGGTCGCGGCGCTGTGCCTCGTGGCGCTGCTGGCGCCGCCCGCCGCGGCACGGCCGCAGGCGGCGCCAGCCTGTCTCTTATACACATCTCCGAGCCCACGAGACGGACTCCTAGCTCG
>CAXDTK010000378.1:0-4413 GCA_963992225.1 uncultured Comamonadaceae bacterium
ATACGCGCTCGGAGTCCGTCTCGTGGGCTCGGAGATGTGTATAAGAGACAGGGCTTGAAGCCCTCGGTCGTCTGCCAGGCCACGCCG
Source organism: uncultured Comamonadaceae bacterium (assembly GCA_963992225.1). Classification (GTDB taxonomy): domain Bacteria; phylum Pseudomonadota; class Gammaproteobacteria; order Burkholderiales; family Burkholderiaceae_C; genus Pelomonas. Next base: position 88 of record CAXDTK010000378.1, read on the forward strand.
CGCCGCAGCTCGAAGGTGTAGCTCAGGCCGTCGGGGCTGAGCGTCCAGCGCGTGGCCAGGCCCGGGATCATCTCGTCGGTGCCGCGGCGCATCTCCAGCAGCGTGCCGAAGATGGGCAGGTGGGCCGTGTGGTCGATGCCGCTGTCGGTCATCGCCGGGTCCCAGGTCTTGGGGCTGCCCGCGGCGCAGAAGCGCAGCGTGGTGTCGGCGCCGGCCAGCAGCGGCAGGGCCAGCAGCAGCGCGGCCAAGGCGCCACGAACAGCGGCGGGCCGAGCGCCGGGCCGCTCCCAAGCCGGCCCGCCCTGGCGATGTGCTTGCGGCTCGATGCCGCAAGCATCGCCGCCCCCGCGGGGGGCCGACCAAGGTACCCGTTGGGCGGGGGGCTTCATTTCGTGATCTCCGCCGCCGGCACGAAGGGCAGGATGCCCATGGCCCGGTACAGCGCCGCGGGCGACAGCGCCTGCGTCTGGTCACCACGGCCCTGGAACACCAGCGCCACGCGGCGCAGCGCGCGGATGTCGGCCACCGGGTCGCCGTCCACCAGCAGCAGGTCGGCCTGCTTGCCGCGCTCGATGCTGCCGATCTCGGCCAGCCGGTCGCTGTACTTGGCGCCGTTCCAGGTGGCGATCTTCAGCGCCTGGGCCGCCGGGATGCCGGCGCGCACGTACAGCTCCAGCTCGCGCTGCAGGCCGAAGCCGGGCGTCGCGTCGGTGCCCGCCACCAGCGGGATGCCGGCCGCGTTCATGCGCCGCAGCAGGTCCATCATGACCTGCCAGCTGGCGCCCCAGCGCCGCGCCTTCACGTCGTCCATGTCCACCTCGGCGGCCAGCAGGCCGCGCTGCATGACGGCCGGCAGGTGAGCCGCCACCATCGCGTAGCTGGGGTTGGGCTGGCCCTGGCGCTGGGTGTACTGCGCCTCGAAGGCCACCATCGTCGGGTCCACCACGGTGCCGCGCTGCTTCAGCAGCGCCAGGAAGTCCCGCGTGCGGCGGTCGTTCAGCCGCAGGTCGGCCGCCTTGTCGCCCACCAGGTTGAAGCGCAGCAGCGTGCGCGTGTCGTCGGTCTTGCCGACGAGGAAGTTCAGCGTCACCTGGTTGATGTGGTGCAGCTCGTCGTAGCCTGCCTCCACCGCCTGGCGCGCCGTCATGAAGGCCGGCACATGGCCGCCGGTGCGCAGGCCCAGGCCGCGCGCATGGGCCACCATGGGCCTGACCCATTCCGGCTTGATGGAGTTGTAGAGCTTGAGCTGGCGGTAGCCATGCGCGGCATACCAGTCGATGGCCGCCAGCGCGTCGGGCAGGTTGTCGGGCACGAAGTCGGCCTGCGACGAGAACGGGCTCCTGCCCTCGATGAAGCCGTTGGCCGAAATGCGCGGGCCCAGCAGCTCGCCGCGCTCGATGCGGCCGCGCAGCTCGGCCAGCTCGGCGTGGCTGTTGCCCACGTCACGCACCGCGGTCACGCCGGCCGCCAGGTTCAGCAGCAGGTCGCCCGGGCCCAGGTGGGCATGCATGTCCACCAGACCGGGCAGCAGCGTGCGGCCCTTGCCGCTGATGCGCTGGGCCGGTGCGACGTTGGCCAGGCTGCCCGGCCGGGCCACGAAGGCGATGCGGCCGTCCTGCAGGTAGACGTCGGACGGGCCGCGCAGCGCCGCCGCCGCGGCATCGAACCAGCGCACGCCCTCGATCACCGTCAGCCCCGGCAGCGGCCGCGGCAGCTCGCGCGCCAGGCGCTGCAGCCGCGCCAGCTGGGCGGCCTTCTGGGCTTCGGACAGCCGCTCCAGCTCGCCCTCGAAGCCCTGCGGCAGCGTGCCGCCCCAGCCGGGGTAGACCTGGGCGAACAGCGCGCGGCTGTCCTCGCGCAGCCAGACATAGCCGGGCTCCAGGTCCAGGCCGGTGATGGCGTACAGGCCGATTTCGAACGGCTGGCCCGGCAGGCTCAGGCGCTGCACGCGCTCCACGCTCAGCTGGCCCACCGGCAGGCCCGGCGCGCGCTGCCCGGGCCGGGCCAGCAGGCTCTGCGCCAGCCGCGCGGCCCACGCCGGGCTGGCCTGCACCGGCAGGTAGACGGCCTCGCGCGGCGCAGCCGGCTGCTCGCCGCTGTCCACCGGCGAACGCCAGACCGCGCGGCCATCGGCCTGGCGCTCGAAGCGCTCGTCGATGCGCGCGCCGTAGGTGGACTGGCCCTCCGTGCGATAGGCGGTCCAGCTGCCGTCCGGCGCCAGCTCCAGCACCTCCTGCTGGTCCGGACCGCGGCCGTTGTTGCGGTAGCTGTAGTCCACCGCCATGCGCCCCGGGCTGTCGTCCAGCCTCAGATGGCCGCAGGGCGTCTTCATGCACAGCACGGTGAAGTGCTGGGTCTGCGCCTGGGCGGCGCCCGTCGACAGCAGTGCGGCAAGCAGCAGGCGCAAGGATTTCATGGGGTCTGGGTGGCAGCTTCAGCTGGCGCGGACTTTACTGATCGAGGCGACGCCCTTGTTGGCCAGCATGTCCGCGCGCTCGTTGCCGGGGTCGCCGGCATGGCCGCGCACCCAATGCCAGTCGACATGGTGCAGCTTGCGCAGCGCATCCAGCCGCTGCCACAGGTCGGCGTTCTTCACCGGCTTGCCGTCGGCCGTCTTCCAGCCGCGGCGCTGCCAGTTGTGTATCCATTCGGTGATGCCCTTGCGGACGTATTCGCTGTCCAGGTAGATGGCCACGTCGCAGCTGCGCTTCAGCGAGGCCAGCGCCTCGATGGGCGCGGTCAGCTCCATGCGGTTGTTGGTGGTCTCGCGTTCGCCGCCGAACAGCTCCTTGTCATGCCCGGCGCTGTGCAGCCAGGCGCCCCAGCCGCCGGGGCCGGGGTTGCCCTTGCAGGCGCCGTCGGTGTAGACGACGACCCGTGGGCGCTTGATGCCCAACGCGGGCTTGGTGGCTTCAGTCATTGTTCTTCTGATGGTTGTTGAGCGCGACCGCCGGCGCCTTCTTGGCCGCGGCGCGCGCGGGTTTGGCCAGGCCGATCATGCGCATGCCGCGCACGCGCTTGACCGCCTGGATGAAATAGACGGCGCCCAGCACCGGCCACCAGCGCGAGCCCACGCCCTCGACCCATTGCCAGCGGTCCAGCCAGGCCTGGCTGCGCAGCGGCGGGCGATAGACGCCGAAGCGGGCCGCCTCGACGTCGAAGGACAGCAGCTTGAGCCAGTCGCGCATGCGCCAGTAGCCGATGAAGTCGCCATCGCGCGGCAGATAGGGCTGGCCGCGGCGCTTGAGCCGGCCGACGTTCTGGCGCAGGCCCCACAGGCTGGCGGGGTTCAGCCCCAGCACGATCAGCCGCCCCTCGGGCCGCAGCACGCGCTCGACCTCGCGCAGCAGCTCATGGGCGTCGGGGGCCAGTTCCAGCGCATGCGGCAGCAGCACCAGGTCCATGCTGGCGGTCTCGAACGGCAGCGCGTCGAAGTCGCACTGCACGTCGCAGCCCGGGTCGCGCCCGGCGCGCCAGCGGTGCGGCATGCGGTTGGCCTGCAGGCCGTCGAGTTCGGGCATGCCCAGCTGCAACGCATGGAAGCCGAACAGGTCGGCCACCGCGGCATCCACCTGCGCCTGCTCCCAGGCCAGCAGCTCGCGGCCGGGCGGGGACTGCAGCCAGGCTGCCAAATCTATACTTGGCGCTTTATCTGTCATGGGTTGGCGCCATTGACGCTCACGTTGACGCTCACGCCTCTCCCCGCTTTCGACGACAACTACCTCTGGCTGCTGGACAACGGCCGTGAGGCCCTGGTCGTCGACCCTGGCGACGCCGCGCCCGTGGCTGCGGCGCTCGACGCCCGGGGCCTGACGCTGGCCGGCATTCTATTGACCCATCACCACGGCGATCACGTCGGCGGTGTCGAGGCGCTGCGCCCGCGCCTGCAGGGGCCCGTCTACGGCCCGGCCAGCGAGCGCATGCCCGAGCCGGTGCAGCGCCTGCACGGCGGCCAGGTGCTCGACCTGCTGGGCCTGCGCTTCGCCGTGATGGACGTGCCGGGCCACACCGCCGGCCACATCGCCTACTTCGCCGCCCAGGTGCCGGGCGGCGACCCGTTGCTGTTCTGCGGCGACACGCTGTTCAGCGGCGGCTGCGGGCGGCTGTTCGAAGGCAGCCCGGCGCAGATGCATGCCTCGCTGCAGTCGCTGGCGGCCCTGCCGCCCGAGACCCGCGTGTGCTGTGCGCATGAATACACGCTGTCCAACCTGCGCTTCGCGCGCGAGGTGGACCCCGCCAACGCGGCGCTGGCCGACTACGCGGCCTGGTGCGAGGCCGAGCGCGCCGCCGGCCGGCCCACGCTGCCGGCGCGCTCGGCCTCGCACC
>CAXDTK010000379.1:0-4392 GCA_963992225.1 uncultured Comamonadaceae bacterium
GCCAGACGGTTTCCGACTGGGGCTGCACGCCACCCACGGCGCAGTACACCATGCAGGCACCGTCCAGCACGCGCATGGAACGCTCCACCTCGATGGTGAAGTCCACGTGTCCGGGGGTGTCGATGATGTTGAAGCGGTGCTCGGGGTAGGACATGTCCATGCCCTTCCAGAAGCAGGTCGTCGCGGCCGACGTGATCGTGATGCCGCGCTCCTGCTCCTGCTCCATCCAGTCCATCGTGGCGGCGCCGTCGTGCACCTCACCGATCTTGTGGTTCACACCGGTGTAATAGAGGATGCGTTCGGTCGTCGTGGTCTTGCCGGCATCGATGTGCGCGGAGATACCGATGTTGCGGTAGCGCTCGATGGGGGTTTTGCGGGCCATGGTTTGCTCCAGAAGACAGGAGCCGCCAGCGGGTTGGTAGAAACCCGAGGCGGCTGAAAGACAGTGAGTTTAGAAGCGGAAGTGCGAGAACGCCTTGTTGGCTTCGGCCATGCGGTGGACTTCGTCGCGCTTCTTCATCGCGCCGCCGCGGCCTTCGGAGGCCTCCAGCAGCTCGTTGGCCAGGCGCTGGGCCATGGACTTCTCACCGCGCTTGCGGGCCGATTCCTTCAACCAGCGCATGGCGAGGGCCATCCGGCGGACGGGGCGAACTTCCACGGGAACTTGGTAGTTCGCACCGCCGACACGGCGGGACTTCACTTCAACCATGGGCTTCACGTTGTTCAGGGCGACCATGAACACTTCCAGCGGGTCCTTGCCGATCTTCTTCTCGACCTGTTCGAGAGCACCGTAGATGATGCGCTCGGCGACGGCCTTCTTGCCCGATTCCATGATGACGTTCATGAACTTGGACAGATCGACCGAACCGAACTTCGGATCGGGCAGGATTTCGCGCTTGGGTACTTCGCGACGACGTGGCATGGGATTCTTCCTTCTGCTTCAGTTGGAGGCGGCCTTGAGGCCTCTCTCCGCTGGACAACCACCGACATCTGGGGTCATCCACTTACTCGACCGCTGAACGGTCGCAACAACGTTGGGTCAGTCGAAAAGCGACTGGGCCCGACAAACGATTTATTTCTTCGGACGCTTCGCGCCGTACTTGGAGCGCGACTGCTTGCGATCCTTGACGCCTTGCAAGTCGAGCGAACCACGGACGATGTGGTAACGCACGCCGGGCAGGTCCTTCACGCGGCCACCGCGCACCAGCACGACGCTGTGCTCTTGCAGGTTGTGGCCTTCACCGCCGATGTAGGAGATGACCTCGAAGCCGTTGGTCAGGCGCACCTTGGCAACCTTACGCAGAGCCGAGTTCGGCTTCTTCGGCGTGGTGGTGTAGACGCGGGTGCAGACACCGCGGCGCTGCGGGCAGTTCTGCATCGCAGGCGACTTGGACTTCGTGACCTCGGCCTCTCGACCGTGGCGCACGAGTTGATTGATGGTTGGCATAAACGACTTGTTCCCGTTTGAAGTCAGTGAGCCTTCGCCGGATTTTTGAGCGCGCAGCAATGCAGCGCCCAAAAGGCGAAGAGCCGGCGATTGTAGACCGTCGGCGCCGGCGGCACAAGCGCGCGAGCGCGACCCGGGTAAGCTGACGAGATGGACAACGCCAGCCTGCACCGCCCGCCCCCGATCGACCCGGCAGATGCACGGCCCGCCATCGTCATCGACACGCAGGTGCTGATGGACTGGCTGGTCTTCCGCGATGCGCGCGTGCAGGCGCTGACGACCGCGGTGACCGGCGGGGCGCTGCGCTGGCTGGTGGCGCCGGCGATGCGGGACGAGATCCGGCATGTGCTGGGCCGCGGCGTTGCCGCGAGCTTCGCCCCGGACCTGGGCTTCATCGAGGCGCAGTTCGACGCCCACGCGCTGGCCGTGGACGCCCCGCCAGCGCAACCGCCGGCCTCGCGGCTGGTCTGCCGCGATCCGGACGACCAGAAGTTCATCGACCTGGCCCTGGCCGGTGGCGCGCGCTGGCTGGTCTCGCGCGACAAGGCCGTGCTCGCGCTGGCGAAACGGGCCAGGCCGCGCAGCCTGCTCATCGTGAAGCCGGAGCACTGGTCGCTCGACTGAGCAGCCGGCGGGCCCGCCGCACCGCGCGCCATTCAAATAAAAAGCCGCCCGCGGCGATGCCGGGGCGGCTTGAGGGGCATGCGCCTGAGGCGCTTACTCGGCCGAGTGGTCGGCGTCGACACCCGCCATCTGCGCGGCAGCCAGTTCCTCGGCCTCCTGCAGGGCGATGGCGCGGCGCTCGGCGTCGTCCATCTCTTCCTTGGCACGGCGCGCCTGGTGGAAGGCCATGCCGGTGCCCGCGGGGATCAGGCGGCCGACGATGACGTTTTCCTTCAGGCCGCGCAGCTCGTCGCGCTTGCCCATGATGGCAGCCTCGGTGAGCACGCGGGTCGTTTCCTGGAAGGACGCGGCGGAGATGAAGGAGTCCGTCGACAGCGAGGCCTTGGTGATGCCCAGCAGCACGTCGGCGTGGGTGGCAATCATCTTGCCTTCCTTGCGCAGACGGTCGTTGGTGTCCAGCAGCTCCGAGCGCTCGACCTGCTCGTTCAGGATGTAGTGCGAGTCGCCGGGGTTGGTGATCTGCACGCGGCGCAGCATCTGGCGAACGATCACCTCGATGTGCTTGTCGTTGATCTTCACGCCCTGCAGACGGTACACGTCCTGCACTTCGTCGACGATGTAACGCGCCAGTTCCTCGATGCCCAGCAGGCGCAGGATGTCCTGCGGGTCTGCCGCGCCGTCGACGATCAGCTCGCCGCGGTTCACGACCTGGCCCTCGTGCACCAGGATGTTCTTTTCCTTGGGCACCAGTTCCTCGTGGACCTTGCCGTCCGGGTCGGTGATCTGCAGGCGGATCTTGCCCTTGGTCTCCTTGCCGAACGACACCGTGCCGGTCTGCTCCGCCAGCACGCCGACGTCCTTGGGCGAGCGGGCTTCGAAGAGCTCGGCCACACGCGGCAGACCGCCGGTGATGTCTCGCGTCTTCTGGCCTTCGACCGGGATACGCGCCAGCACCTCGCCAGGGAACAGCTCCTGGCCGTCGCGGATCTGGATCAGCGCGCCAACCTGGAAGCCGATCGTCACGGAGTGGTCCGTGCCGGGGATCTTGACCTCATGGCCCTGCGCGTCCAGCAGCTTGACCTGCGGGCGCACGACCTTGGCGGCGCCGCGGCGCTTCGGGTCGATGACGACCAGGGTCGACAGACCGGTCACCTCGTCCACCTGCTTGGCGACGGTCACGCCTTCCTCGACGTTCTCGAACTTCGCCTGGCCGGCGAATTCCGTGATGATCGGGCGGGTCAGCGGGTCCCAGTTCGCGAGCACCAGGCCGGCCTTGATGGTCTGGCTGGCCTTGATGTTCAGGATCGCGCCGTACGGCACCTTGTGACGCTCGCGCTCGCGGCCATGCGGGTCGGCAATGATGATTTCGCCGGAACGGGAAATCACGACCAGCTCGCCCTTGCCGTTGGTCACGTAGCGCATCGTGGCGTTGAAGCCGATGATGCCGTCGGACTTGGCTTCGACACTCGACGCAACCGCAGCGCGCGACGCGGCACCACCGATGTGGAAGGTCCGCATCGTCAGCTGCGTGCCCGGCTCGCCGATGGACTGCGCGGCAATGACGCCGACCGCCTCACCGGTGTTGACCAGGCCGCCACGGCCGAGGTCGCGGCCATAGCACTTGGCGCACAGGCCGAAGCGCGTGCCGCAGGTCAGCGGCGTGCGGACCTTGATCTCGTCCACGCCGGCCTGCTCCAGCACGTCGAGGGTGTCCTCGTCCAGCATGTTGCCGGCAGCCAGCAGCGGCGCTTGCGTCTCGGGGTGCACGACCTCGATGGCGGTCACGCGGCCGAGCACGCGGTCGCGCAGCGATTCGATCACCTCACCGCCTTCGACCAGGGCGCGCATCGCCATGCCGTTGTCGGTGCCGCAGTCTTCCTCGATGACGACCAGGTCCTGGGTCACGTCGACCAGGCGACGCGTCAGGTAGCCGGAGTTCGCAGTCTTCAACGCCGTGTCCGCCAGGCCCTTCCGGGCGCCGTGGGTGGAGATGAAGTACTGCAGAACGTTCAGGCCTTCGCGGAAGTTCGCCGTGATGGGCGTCTCGATGATGGAGCCGTCCGGCTTGGCCATCAGGCCGCGCATGCCGGCCAGCTGGCGGATCTGGGCGGCGGAACCCCGCGCGCCCGAGTCGGCCATCATGTAGATCGAGTTGAACGACTCCTGATCGACGGTCTTGCCGTGGCGATCGGTCGTCTTCTCGACCTTCAGGTGGTCCATCATCTTCTTGCCGATTTCGTCACCGGCCTTGCCCCAGATGTCCACGACCTTGTTGTAGCGCTCGCCGGCCGTCACCAGACCCGAGACGTACTGCTGCTCGA
>CAXDTK010000380.1:0-4389 GCA_963992225.1 uncultured Comamonadaceae bacterium
CCTGGCGGCCTCGGCATAGGGCGCCAGCCGGATGCCGTCGGCCGCCAGGCGCGCGGCGACGTCGGCGGGCACCTTGCCGTCGCCGATGAAGAGGCGGCCGCCGGTCGCGTCGAGCAGCAGGTGGGCGATGAAGACCGGGTTGCACTCCACGTCGCTGCCGCGCAGGTTGAGCAGCCAGGCCACGTCGTCGACGGTGGAGACGAGGTGGTGCTTGGCCCCGCCCGTGGCCAGCGCCGCGCGCACGCGGGCCAGCTTGTCGGCACGGGTGACGGCGGCCTGCGGCGGCAGGTGCTCGTAGACCGGCTCGGTGGGCAGGCCGGGGCGGTCGTCCCAGGCGGCCTGCAGCAGGTCCAGGTCGGTGCGCAGCGTGATGCCCCTTCGGCCCAGGCCGGCGCGCAGCGCGTGGGCCAGCGACAGGCCCAGCACCTGGCCGTCCACCGCCAGTACCTGGCCGGGCTGCAACGCCTGGGCGATCCAGTCGATGTACTGCGTCGAGGCGCCGGAATTGATCTTCTCCAGCGCGATGCCGCTGCCCGCCAGCTGGGCCTCGGCCTGGGCCCAGTAGCGGCTGTCGGCGAACAGCGCCGCGCCGTCGCGCGTGACCACCAGGCTGCCCACCGAGCCGGTGAAGCCCGAGGCCCATTGCCGGCCCTGCCAGCGTTCGGGCAGGTACTCGGACAGGTGCGGGTCGCTGGACGGCACCAGCAGGGCGTGCACGCCGTGGGCGGCCAGGGCGTCGCGCAGGCGCTCGATGCGCAGGCGGGTGTCGGAGGTGCGGGTGTCCATGCTGAGGACCTCGATGAGAGACCCGCGCCGGGTGGGCGCCGGGTCGTGGACGACGGGGTGGGCGGATTGTAGGAGCCGGGTCCAGCCGTCCCGAGGGTTCAGGCCCGCCGTCGTCAGCGGCCGAAGGCCTGCCAGTGACCTTCGGAAACCACGCTCACCCGGCCGTCCACGACCTGCAGGGCGGTCTGGTCGTCGATGGCGTAGGCGGGGCAGCCGATGCCGGCCGCCCAGGCTTCGGCGGCGGCCAGGCTGTTGTCCGGCCAGTCGGGATAGTCCAGGTGGGGAAAGATCGCAAAGTCGACTACGCCCAGCGCCAGGTCGTTGCCGGTGATGGGCGGCCGGGTCTCGACGAAGGCGTCGCCGACGCGCGGCGTCATGACCATGCTGCCGGCGCTCAGGCCCACCCAGACCATGTCGGGCAGCGACGGCAGCAGGTCCGCGAGGCCGGACTGCCGCATCCAGTGGCACAGGTACAGCGCGTCGCCGCCGTTGACCAGCAGCACGTCCGCCTGTTGCACCCAGCCCACCCAGCGGTCCCGGTCGATGCTGGGGAGGGCGGTGAGTTCCAGCACGCCGACGGACTTCCAGCCGAGTTCGCACATCGGCGTGTCCGGCTCGTTGCCGCTGATGAAGCGCCACGAGTTGACCGGGCTGCCGTGCGGATGCCCGTACAAGGCCGTCGGGATGCACAGTGCATGGCAGTCGCCGATGGGCTTGCCCAGCAGGTCGAGCAGCGCCCGGTGGATGCTGGCGTTCCTGATGCCGGCGGAGGTGAGCAGGAGCTTCATGGGGGCCTTTCCAAAGCCTGGCGAATGGCCAGTCAGAGGTCACGACGATCGGGCAGGGCCGGCATCGACAGCGCCGGCACGGCTTGCCGGCTCACAGCTCCGTGCGCAGCGCCCACAGCTCCGGAAACAGCACCACGTCCAGCATCTTGCGCAGGTAGCTGACGCCCCCGGTGCCGCCGGTGCCGCGCTTGAAGCCGATGACGCGCTCCACCGTCGTCACGTGGCGGAAGCGCCAGAGGCGGAAGGCGTCCTCCAGGTCCACCAGCTCCTCGCCCATCTGGTACAGGTCCCAGTGCGCCTGCGGCGCGCGGTAGACGGCCAGCCAGGCGTCCTTCACGCCGTCGTCGGCGGCGTAGGGCTGGGTCCAGTCGCGCGCCAGGTGCGTGGCCGGCACGGTGATGCCGCGCCGCGCCATCAGCTGCAGCACCAGGTCGTACAGCGAGGGCGCCTCGAACGCCGCCTGCACGCCGGCCAGCAGGTCGGCGCGGTGCTCGTGCGGCTTGAGCATGGCGGCGTTCTTGTTGCCCAGCATGAACTCGATGCGCCGGTACTGCGCGCTCTGGAAGCCGCTGCTGCGGGCGAGGTAAGGGCGGATGGCGCTGTACTCGGGCGGCGTCATGGTGGCCAGCACGTCCCAGGCGTGCACCAGCTGCTCCATGATGCGCGAGACGCGCGCCAGCATCTTGAAGGCCTCGGGTAGCCGGTCGTCGGCCACATGGGCCGCGGCCGCCTGCAGCTCGTGCAGCATCAGCTTCATCCACAGCTCCGAGGTCTGGTGCTGCACGATGAAGAGCATCTCGTTGTGGTCGGGCGAGAGCGGCTTCTGCGCAGTCAGGATCTGGTCGAGCTGCAGGTAGTCGCCATAGCTCATGTCGCGCGAGAAATCGAGCTGCGCGCCATGGTGTTCGAGAGGAGCGCTCACGGTCAGGTCACCTTCGCGCGGTTGATGAACTGCGGCGCGTTCCAGGCGCCCGTGGCGACGATGTCAGCCAGCACGTCGACGGCCTGCGCCACGTCGGTGAAGCTGTTGTACAGCGGCGCGAAGCCGAAGCGCAGCAGCTCGGGGTGGCCGGCGCGGAAGTCGCCGATGACGCCGCGGTGGATCAGCGCCTGCATGACCGCATAGCCGTTGACACCCGGCGGCAGCGAGAACGACACCTGCGAGCCGCGCTGCGCCGCCTCGCGCGGCGTGGCGATCACGGCGCCCGGCACGCGTTCCTCCACGCTGCCGATGAAGGCCTCGGTCAGCGCCAGCGACTTGGCCCGCAGCGCCTTCATGCCGCCCAGCCGCTGGGCGGCGTCGAAGACGTCCAGCGCGGTGTCCAGCGCCGTCATCGCCAGCACCGCCGGCGTGCCGCACTGGTACTGCTGGATGCCCGGCGCGGGCAGGTATTCGCTGTCGAAGTCGAACGGGTGGGCATGGCCCAGCCAGCCGGTCAGCGGCTGCCACACCTGGCCCTCATGGCGCGGGTGCATCCACACGAAGGCCGGGGCGCCGGGGCCGCCGTTGAGGTATTTGTAGCCGCAGCCGATGGCGAAATCCGCCGCGCTGCCGAGCAGGTCGATGGGCACGGCGCCGGCGCTGTGCGCCAGGTCCCACACGGCCAGCGCGCCGGCCTGCTGGGCCCAGCGGGTCAGCAGGCCCATGTCGTGCATGCGGCCGCTGCGGTAGTTGACATGCGTGAGCATCAGCACCGCGCAGCGTTCGTCCAGCAGCGGCGGGATGTCCTCCGGCGTCTCGGCCAGGATCAGCTCGCCGCCGTGGGCGCGCACCACGCTCTGCGCGATGTAGTTGTCGGTCGGGAAGTTGCTGCGCTCGCTGACGACGATGCGGCGCTTGCCCTGCTGCAGCTGCAGTGCCGCGTGCAGCACCTTGTAGAGGTTGATGGAGGTGGAGTCCGCCACCAGCACCTCGCCCGGCCGGGCACCCAGCCAGGGCGCCAGCCGGTCGCCCAGGCGGCGCGGCAGGTCGATCCAGCCGGCGCTGTTCCAGCTCTTGATGAGGCCCTGGCCCCACTCCTGCTCGACGGCGTGGGCCACGCGGGCGGGTGTGGCCCGGGGCAGGGCGCCCAGCGAGTTGCCGTCCAGGTAGGTGATGCCCTCGGGCAGCGTGAACAGTTCGCGCAGCGCGCGCAGCGGGTCGGCGGCGTCCAGCCGCCGGGCGTCTTCCAGGTTCATGGCAGTTCCCTCAGGACGGCGCGCACCGGGCTGGCACAGGCGCCTTGGAGTTTGAGTGGCAGGGCGATCAGTTCGTAGTCGCCTTCGGGCACGTCGTCGAGCACCAGGTTTTCCAGCACGCGCAGGTCGTGGTGGCGCAGCAGCTGGTGGCTGTCCAGCGTCTTGCTGTCGGCCGGGTCCACGCTGGGCGTGTCGATGCCCACCAGCTGCACGCCGCGCGCGGCCAGCCAGGCCAGTGCCTCGGGGGCATAGGCAGTGAAAGCGGGGTTCCAGGCGGTGTCGGCCTTCTCGCAGCAGCGCACCAGCACGCGCGGCGGCAGGTCGTGCTGCGCATGCAGCAGGTGCGCGACGGTGACCAGCGGCGCCGCGCCGAGGGCGTGGATGACGCGGCAGCGGCCCAGGTAGGGGGCCAGCGCCACGGCGGCGATGTCGGGCGCGCCCTCGGCGTAGTGCAGCGGCGCGTCGGCATGGGCGCCCACATGCGGCGACATCGTCACGGCGCTGAGGTTGACCGGGCAGCCCGGCGCGAGGCGGGCGGTCCAGCGCAGGCGGTAGGGCTCGTCGCCCGGGAAGATGGGCGCATCGGCGCTGACGACGGGCGAGATGTCCCAGAGCCGGGGAGGGGTGCCGGAAGGGG
>CAXDTK010000381.1:0-4349 GCA_963992225.1 uncultured Comamonadaceae bacterium
GGACTCTTTGTGTCCGGCCTCACCCCCCTCAAGGGGGCGCTGTCAGTGGCCTGGCAAAGCCAGTTCCACGACAGCCGCGCGGCCAGGCACTACCCTGCCTACCGCCCCCTCTGGCTCGACCGCCCATGAATTACACCGTCACCATCGAAGAAGCGGTGGCCGAGCTGGACCGCTTCGACGCCATCATCGACGTGCGCTCGCCGGCCGAGTTCGCCGAGGACCACATGCCCGGCGCCCTCAACTGGCCGGTGCTGGACGACCAGGAGCGCCACGACGTCGGGCTGCTGTACGCCACCTCGCCGTTCGAGGCCCGCAAGCTGGGCTCCGCGCTGGTGGCGCGCAACATCGCCCGCCACCTGGAGACCAGCGCCGCCGGCCTGCCCAGGACCTGGCGGCCACTGGTCTACTGCTGGCGCGGCGGCCAGCGCTCGGGGGCGATGCACTGGTTCCTGGGCCAGATCGGCTTCCGCTCACGCCAGCTGGTGGGCGGCTACAAGGCCTATCGCAACCAGGTGCGCGCCGACCTGCAGACGCTGCCCGGCCGCTTCGACTTCCGCGTGCTGTGCGGCCTGACCGGCTGCGGCAAGACGCGGCTGCTGCAGGCGCTGGCCCGGGAGGGCGGGAAGGTGCTGGACCTGGAGGCGCTGGCCGCGCACCGCGGCTCGGTGCTGGGCCATCTGCCCGACCAGCCGCAGCCCAGCCAGAAGCATTTCGACAGCCTGCTGTGGCAGACGCTGCGCGGCCTGGACCCGGCGCGGCCGGTCTACGTCGAGAGCGAGAGCCGCAAGATCGGCCGCATCGCGCTGCCCGCCGAGCTGCTGGCCGCGCTGCACAGCCGCGGCCGGCCGCTGTGGGTCGCCATGCCGGAGGCCGGCCGCATCGCGCTGCTGCTGCAGGACTACGCGCATTTCGCCCAGCGCACCGAGGTCTTCTGCAGCGCACTGGACGCCCTCGTCGAGCTGCGCGGCCGCGCCCGCGTCGCGCAGTGGCAGGCCCAGGCCCGCGCGGGCGCCTGGGCCAGCGTATTCGGCGCGCTGATCCGCGAGCACTACGACCCCGGCTACGGCGCCTCGCTGCTGCGCCACTTCCCGGCGCTGGCCGACGCCGCGCCGCTGACGCTGGCCGACGGCGAGCCCGCCACGCTGCAGGCCGCCGCCCGCGAGCTGCTGCAGCGCGACGGCACCACCGCCGCGGCTTGAGCGGCGTCAACACCCCGTGCCGGCCCGCCGGCGACACTGCGCGAAGCCATGCCCCACAGGTTCACTGATCAAGCGCTGCGCGAGTCGCAGGCCTTCGGCATCCGGCCCCTGCCGCTGCTGCGGCCGCTGGGCTGGCTGGCGCGCGGCTGGGCCGACCTGTGGCAGGTCCCCACGGCCTCGCTGACCCAGGGCCTGCTGTTGGCGGTCTTCGGCGGCCTGATCTTCTGGCTGGCGCATGACCGCTTCTGGCTGCTGGCCGGCGCGTTCAGCGGCTTCCTGATCGTGGCGCCGGTGCTGGCCACGGGCTTCTACGCACTCAGCCGCGAGCTGGACCGCGGCGGCCGCCCGACGCTGCGCGACGCGCTGAAGGCCTGGCGGCCGCGCGACGGCCGGCTGGTGGTGTTCGGCGTCCTGCTCGCGTTCGCCGGCACCGGCTGGGTGATGTGCTCGGCCGCGCTGGTCACCGCGTTCGCGTCCGAGCCCATCCAGGGGCCGCGCGACTTCCTCGTCAAGGTGGTGCTCAGCGAGCGTTCCCACCTGTTCGAGCTGTGGCTCGCGCTGGGGGCGTTGCTGGCAGCGCCGGTGTTCGCCTCCAGCGTGGTCGCCATTCCCGCGCTGCTGGACCAGCCGCCGCACCGCCTGGGCGTGCTGGGCGCGGTGCTGACCAGCTGGCGCGTCGTCCTCGAGCACCCTGCGCCCATCGCGCTGTGGGCGGCGCTGCTGATGCTGCTGACGCTCATCGGCATGGCCACCGGCCTGGTGGGCTTGATCGTCATCGCGCCCTGGCTGGGCCATGCGAGCTGGCATGCCTACCGCGACCTCGTGACGAGGCGGCGGGACTGAAATGTGGGGCTACACCGAAGCGGAGATCGCGCAGTTCGGCCTGACGTTCGGCGTCGGCGCCTTCATGCTCTACATGGTCTTCATCATCCTGCAGCTGGCGCGCGAGTCGAAGGCCGGGCGCTTCGGCACCTTCGTGCTGCTGCTGGGGCTGGGCGTGGGCCTGGTGGGCTTTGCAGCCAAGGGCGTCATCAAGTTCTTCCTGGCCGGGAACCTCGGGTGAAGGACGCCGCCGCGCGCATCAGCCGCACGTTCCGGCACAGCCGCCTGGAGGATGCGCAGGCGCTGCTGACCGGCACGCTGTTCGCCGCGCTGGGCGTGGCCTTGTTCAAGCAGGCCGGCATGCTGACCGGCGGCACCGTGGGCATCGCCTTCCTGCTGCACTACGCCAGCGGCTGGCCGTTCGGGCTGCTGTTCTTCGCGATCAACCTGCCCTTCTACGGCCTGGCCTGGCGCCGCATGGGCGCGGCCTTCACCGTCAAGACGGTGATCGCGGTCGGCCTGATGGCCTTGCTGGCCGAGGCCCTGCCGCGCTGGCTGCGCATCAGCGCGCTCAATCCCTACTTCGCAGCCATCGCCGGCGGGCTGCTGATCGGCGCCGGCATGCTGATCCTGTTCCGCCACCGCGCCTCGCTGGGCGGCCTGAACGTCGTCGTGCTGTGGCTGCAGGAGCGGCGCGGCTGGCGCGCCGGCTACATGCAGGCCGGGCTGGACGCCGCCATCCTGCTGGCCAGCCTGCCCTGGGTGCCGTTGGAGCGCATCGGCCTGTCGCTGCTGGGCATGGCCGCCGTGAACGCGGCGCTGGCCATCAACCACCGCCCCGGTCGCTACATGGCCACCTGAGCCGCCAGGTCGCCGGCCAGGCTGGCCCGCGTCGCCGGCGCGATCGCCACCTCGGCGGTGCACACGGGGTGGTCGCACCCCAGCCGCACGGCCGCGCCGTCCTGCACCGCCGCGCACATCGGCGGTGTCAGCCGAAAGCGCAGAAAGTGCACCGCCATGACCGGCCGGGGCCGGGTCGCGTCGAGGTCTTCATCAGCGACGGCATACACCCGGTCATGGCCGGCCACCTGCACGAAGACGCACTCCGCTACGCCCGCCGAGCGCGGCAGCTCACGCCGGCGCAGGGCGGCGTCGGTCCACTCCAGCAGCAGCGTCGCCTTCCAGCTGCGGCCGTCCGGCAACAGGGGCACGTAGGCGTCGATCTCCCGCTGCACCCGCGCCGGCTCGGCGATCTGCTCGACGCGCAGCACCTCGTGGAGCTGGTAGCGCACCGTCCGCTCATCCTCGAACTGCAGCCGCAGGTGCGCGCCCAGCGGCACGCTGCGCAACTGCCGGTGGGCGATCTCCAGCGGCCGCAGGGTCGGGCGGCAGCGGGCATAGGCGGCCAGCGTCATCAGGCTGTCGACGGTGAGCGCGGACGCAGGCATCACGGGCATCGCAGCGGGCGCCGGCAGGCCGCTCAGGGTTCCAGCCCGTCCAGCGCCTTCTGGTAGCGCTGCGCGTGCGAGCGCTCCGCCTTGGCCAGCGTCTCGAACCAGTCGGCCACCTCGCCGAAGCCTTCGTCCCGCGCGGTCCGGGCCATGCCGGGGTACATGTGGGTGGACTCGTGCACCTCGCCCGCCACCGCGGCCTGCAGGTTGTCGCGCGTGCTGCCGATCGGCAGCCCCGTCGTCGGGTCGCCCACGGCCTCCAGGAACTCCAGATGGCCATGCGCATGCCCCGTCTCCCCCTCGGCGGTGGAGCGGAACAGCGCCGCGACGTCCGGCTGCCCCTCGATGTCGGCCTTGTTGGCGAAATAGAGATACCGCCGGTTCGCCTG
The DNA here is from genome assembly GCA_963992225.1 of uncultured Comamonadaceae bacterium. GTDB lineage: Bacteria > Pseudomonadota > Gammaproteobacteria > Burkholderiales > Burkholderiaceae_C > Pelomonas. Next base: position 3,862 of record CAXDTK010000381.1, read on the forward strand.
CGATTCCGCCGCGAAGGCGTCCTTCAGGTTCTGCGCCGTCTTCGATCCCTTCAACTCCACGATCCGCTCCATGCCCGGTTCGACTCACCCGGTCCGGGCCGTTATACCAGCGCACCAGGGGCGCCGCCGCGACGCCGGCGGTTTGCGGCGGGCTTGAGCCAGGTCATGCCCGAGGACCTCAGCCGGGACCTCGTCCACGCTATACTTTTTCGGACGCGTGGGGGGGTAGCTCAGCTGGGAGAGCGTCGCGTTCGCAATGCGAAGGTCGGGAGTTCGATCCTCCTCCTCTCCACCAACTCATCGTTCCAGGCGGTCCCGCACCGTGGGCCTTGACGCATAAAGCTGCCGACTCGGCAGCTTTATGCTTCCTGGGCGGTGGGGGGGGGGGGGGGGGTTTGGGGGGGGGGGGGGGGGGGGGGGGAGGGGGGGGCGCGGGGCGGGGGGGGGGGGGGGGGGGGGGGGGGGGGGGGGGGGGGGGGGGGGGGGGG
>CAXDTK010000382.1:0-4328 GCA_963992225.1 uncultured Comamonadaceae bacterium
CCTCCCGGGGCGGCCCCTCCTCCCCCCCCACCCGGCGGCCGGGGCGGGGCGGGCGCCCCCCCGCGCGCGGGGCGGCCGCCCCCCCACGGGGGTGGGGCAGGGTGTCAGGCGCATGGGCATCGCCCGCATCAGCCGCGCTTGGCCGTGGTCCTGGCGGCGGCCAGCGTGGTGTGGCGCAGCAGCGTCGCTTCGCTGTAGCCGGTGACGACCACGCGCGGCAGCTGGGCGACCTCGCGCTGGGCGTAGCCGGTCACGATGACGCGGGGCAGCTGCGCGACTTCACGGACGGCCTTGCCGGTGACGACGACGCGCTCCAGCTTCACGACCTCTTGCGGTGCGGCGTGTGCGGCGACCGAGAAGGACAGCGCGGCCACGGCGGCGATGACGGCGGTGAAGAGGGTGTCTTGCAGGTTCATGATGGACTCCGTTGGGGTGGGTTTCGAACCGCGTGATGGCTGGTTCGATGGAGTCAGTTTCGTCAGCGCACCGGGGGCCTTCCAGGCGGCTGCGATCAAGCGCGGGCCGCGCTGGATGAACTGCGCGGGCGCGGGATGAGCTGCGGCGCCGCGCGGCCCAGGGTGAACAGGCCCTAATCGAGCTGCAGGCCCAGCCGCGCCAGCTCGCCGCGGCCCTGGCGCACCAGCACGGGCTCGTCGCCCTGGCTGAGGTCCAGCACGGTGGTGGGCTGGGCCGGGCAGGCGCCGGCGTCCAGCACGAACTGCAGCTGGCGGTCCAGCCGCGCGCAGACCTCGGCGGCGTCGTTGAGCGCCTCGGTCTCGCCGGGCAGGATCAGCGTGGTGGACAGCAGCGGCTCGCCGAACAGCGCCAGCAGGTCCTGCGTGACGCGGTGGTCCGGCACGCGCAGCCCGATGGTGCGGCGGCTGGGGTGCGACAGCCGGCGCGGCACTTCCTTGGTGGCCGGCAGGATGAAGGTGTAGGCGCCCGGCGTGGCCAGCTTGAGCAGGCGGTACTGGCGGTTGTCCACCATCGCGTAGGTGGCCAGCTCCGACAGGTCGCGGCACAGCAGCGTCAGGTGGTGCTTCTCGTCCACGCCGCGCACGCGCCGCAGCGCCTCGGCGGCGGCCTTGTCGTCCAGCCGGCAGACGAAGGCATAGCTGGAGTCGGTCGGGATCGCGCCGATGCCGCCGGCCTGCAGCATCTGCGCCGCCTGGCGCAGGAAGCGCGGCTGGGGGTTGTCGGGGTGGACTTCGAAGAGCTGGGCCACGTCGCCATCCTACAGGCCGGCGGGGCTGTCGAGCGCCTTTACAGCGGCCGCCGTCGGTGACGGCAGTGCAGTGCCGGCGGCGGCGTGCGGCCCGGGCGTAGCGTGCGCCGGTGCCGGTCGTGGTGTGGAACTTGCAACGCGGCAGCCATATCGATGACAGGGAGGAACCCGCCATGAAACTGATCCACGCATGGGGCCTGGCGGCGGCCGTGCTGCTGCCGCTGGCACCGGCCCGGGCCGGCGTCGTGTTCGGCCTGGACGCGAGCGGGCTCACCGGCGGCGTCTACCGCTGGGACGCCGCGGCCCGCACCATCAACGGCAACGAGCGCTCCCTCGACGGCGGGCTGCGCTACTCGCTGTCGGGCGGCTCCTTCGAGGCCTTCCGCGACAGCTTCTCCTGGTCCGGTGCGGCGCCCACGGTGGCGGCCTTCACCCAGGCGGTGCAGAACTCCTTCGCGGCCTGGGCCTCGGTGGACCCGGTCACCCAGCTCGACACGCAGCTGAGCTTCGTGGCCGACCTGGGCACCACCGTGCAGGGCCGCACCGGCGGCGGCATCAACGTCAACGGCGCCGAGATCGACCTGATCGCGACCACGGATGCCAGCTTCTGGAACGTCGGCAACACCGGCCTGCAGGGCGAGACCTGGTTCAGCGGCATCAATGCGCCGGTCACGCTGACCTCGGGCGTGGCGGGCTACACGCATTCGCGCGCCATTGCCGGCGCGGACGTCTATCTCAACAGCAACAGCGGCGCCCTCTACACGCTGGATGTCTTCCAGCGCCTGCTGACCCATGAACTGGGCCATGCGCTGGGCCTGGGCGACGTGGAGGCCGAGATCAACCCGGGCCGCTTCATCGACGACAACTTCAGCGCCGCCGACCGGGCCGGCACGCTGAGCAATTCCTGGGCGCTGCTGGTCGATCCGCTGGACCCCTCGGGCTCGGCCGGCCTGCAGCGCTACAACCTCGGCGCCGGCACGACGCAGGCGGCCGGTGTCGACCTGCTGATGGAGTCCTGGGGCCTGGGCATCAGCCCCGGCAACCCACTGGGCAACCCCGTGCCGCTCACCAACGACGAGTACGGCACGCGGCAGTTTCTCTACCCCGAGCTGCTGCGCAACGACCTCCCGGAGCCGGGTTCGCTGGCGCTGCTGGGCATCGCGCTGGCGGGCCTGGCCGCCGTGCGCCGCCGCCGCTGAGCCGCGCGCGGCTCAGGCCGTCGCGCCGGGCGGGTGGATGCGGTCCTGCAGCGCCTGCCAGACCGGCGTCAGCCGGGCCGGCAGCGGCGGCAGCGTGCCGAGGTCGATGCGGCTTTCCTCGGGGCAGTGGAAGTCGGACCCGCGCGAGGCCAGCAGGCCGAACTCCAGCGCGGTGTCGGCGTACCGCACAAACTCGGCCGGCGTGTGGCTGCCGGTGACCACCTCGATGCCGCGGCCGCCATGGCCGATGAACTCGGTGATGAGGGCGTACTCCTCGGTCGGCGTGAAGTCGTAGCGGCCTGGGTGGGCGATGACGGCCACGCCGCCGGCGCGCGTGATCCAGCCCACCGCGTCGCGCAGCGCGGCCCAGCGGTGCGGCACGAAGCCGGGCTTGCCTTCGGTCAGGTAGCGCCGGAACACCTCGGGCACGTCGCTGCAGTAGCCGGCGTCGACCAGGAAGCGCGCGAAGTGCGTGCGCGAGATCAGGTCGGGGTTGCTGACGTACTTCAGTGCGCCCTCAAAGGCGCCGGAGATGCCGGCCTCGGCCAGGCTCGCGGCCATCTCGCGGGCGCGGGCCTCGCGGCCGCCGCGCGTGGCGCGCAGGCCCTCGGCCAGCTCCGGCGCCGCATGGTCGAACCCCAGGCCCACGATGTGCACCACGCGGCCGGCGAAGCTGACCGAGATCTCGGTGCCGGTCAGGTAGGGCAGGCCGAGGGCCCGCGCGGCCTCGATGGCGCGCTGCTGGCCGGCCACCTCGTCATGGTCGGTCAGCGACCACAGCGCCACGCCGGCGGCCTTGGCGCGTTGGGCCAGGGCCTCCGGGGTCAGCGTGCCGTCGGAGATGACCGAATGGCAGTGCAGATCGGCGTTGAGCGTGGGGTCGGCAGTCACGCCCCGATTGTGTCAGCCCGGCCATCCCCGGGGCGTGACCAGGGGCTACGCCGCGAGCAGGCTGCGCGCGGGCTGGCGGCGGTCGATGAAGAAGCGGCTGCCGCCCGCGCGGCCCTTGGCCACGCGCTTGGGCTCGGCCAGCGCGGCGCTGAGCGCACGGGCGTTCTCGAAATGACCCGGCAGGTGCAGCACCGCGCCGGCCGAGATGGTGGGCAGCGGGTGGAAGCTGGGCTGGTTCTGGCGGTTCAGCGTGACGTAGCCGCCGGCGGCCAGGTGCTCGGCCGAGAAGAAGCTGCGCACGCCGGCGTCGAAGGCCTCGCAGACGCGGGCCAGCCGCGCCTCCCAGTCGGCGCTGCCCAGCACCATGACGAAGTCGTCGCCGCCGATGTGGCCCACGAAGTCCAGCTGCGGGTCGGCGGCCTGCGTCAGCATGCGGGCGGCCAGCCGGATGATGTCGTCGCCCACGCGGTAGCCGTAGACGTCGTTGAATGGCTTGAAGTGGTCGATGTCCCACACCACGGCGGCGAAGGTCTCGCCGGCCTCGATGAGGCGGTCCAGCTGGTGGTCGATGGGCACGTTGCCCGGCAGCAGCGTCAGCGGGTTGGCATAGCGGGCCGCGTGCACCTGCAGGTCCGACACCGCCTTGAGCAGGTCGGAGCAGCGGCCGGAGCCGAAGTAGGCGCCGTCGCGGGTGACGATGAAGCCGTCGATCAGCAGGCGCTCGTCCAGGTTGGCCACCGCATCGCTCATGGCGCGCAGCGGCGTGCCGACGTCGAACACCAGCGGGCTGCCGTCCATCAGCTCGATGCAGCTGCGCTTGTCGAAGATGTCCATGAAGTAGCGCTCGGTGCTGCGCTTGAGCACCTGCAGCGAGCGCAGCACGCCGACGGGGCGCTGCTGCTCGTCCAGCACCGGAATGGCCAGCAGCTGGTCGTCGCGGTGGAACAGGTCCACGATGGCGCGGCAGTTCATGGCCGCCGTGACGGTCAGGCCGCGGCGGGCCAGCTGCGCGG
>CAXDTK010000383.1:0-4283 GCA_963992225.1 uncultured Comamonadaceae bacterium
TCATCGCGAACACGCCGATCTCGTTGACCGCGCCGAAGCGGTTCTTGATGGCGCGCACCAGCCGGAAGCTGCTGTGCGTGTCGCCCTCGAAGTACAGCACCGTGTCGACGATGTGCTCCAGCACGCGCGGCCCGGCCAGCGCGCCCTCCTTGGTCACATGGCCCACCAGCACCATCGCGCAGCCGCGCGCCTTGGCGGTGCGGGTCAGCTGCGCCGCGCACTCGCGCACCTGGGCCACCGAGCCGGGCGCGCTGCTGAGCTGCTCGGAATACATCGTCTGGATGGAGTCGATGACGCAGAAGTCCGGCTGCTCCACGTCGATGGTGGCCAGGATGCGCTCCAGGTTGATCTCGGCCAGCACCCGCACCTTGTTGCCGGCCAGGCCCAGCCGGCGCGAGCGCATCGCCACCTGGGCGCCGCTTTCCTCGCCGGTCACGTACAGCACCTTGACCGTCTGGCTCAGCGACTCCACCGCCTGCAGCAGCAGCGTGGACTTGCCGATGCCCGGGTCGCCGCCGATCAGCACCACGCCGCCCGCGACGATGCCGCCGCCCAGCACGCGGTCCAGTTCCTCCTGGCCGGTGGGGGTGCGCTCGAAGTCGCTGGCCTCGATCTCGCTGAGCGTGGCCACCGGCTGGCTCTTGGCCAGCGCCTGGTAGCGGTTCTTGGCGCCGCCGGCGGGTTCGGCGGCGCTCTCGGTCAGCGTGTTCCAGGCGCCGCAGTGGGGGCATTTGCCCAGCCACTTCGCGTTGGTGCCGCCGCACTCGGTGCAGGTGTAGATGCTTTTGCTCGTGGCCATGCGGCCATTGTCGTCAGTGCGTGCGCCAGATCTTGACGGCATGCGGCAGCGCCCAGGCTGGCTCAGGGCTCGCGTGTCATGGCCGCGATGCTGACGGCCGCACCCACAGCACCAGCAGCAGCGCCGCGGCCAGTGCGCAGGCCGCCGAGAAGCCGAATGCGAAGCGCGCCGAGATCGACTCCCACAGGCTGCCGAACAGCAGCGAGGCCGGCAGCAGCACCGCGCCCAGCGTCAGGTTCAGCCAGCCGAAGGCCGTGCCGCGCTGGCCCGGCGGCGCCAGGTCGGCCAGCAGCGCGCGCTCCACGCCCTCGGTGGCCGCCATGAACAGGCCGTAGCCGCCGAACAGCGCAAACAGCGTCCAGCCCGGCGCCGCGAACCAGCCCATGCCGACGTAGAAGGCCGCGTAGGCCAGGTAGCCCGCCACCAGCAACCGCACCCGGCCCACCCGGTCGGACAGCGCGCCGGCCGGCACCGCGAACAGCGCCGCCACGCCCGACACCGCGGCCCACAGCAGCGGCACATGGGCCTCGGCCACGCCCAGCTCCCTGGCGCGCAGCAGCAGGAACATGTTGCTGGAATTGCCCAGCGTGAACAGCGCGACGACCACCAGGTAGCGCCGCAGCGGCGCCGGCAGGCCCGCCATCCGCCACGAGAACGCCGGCGGCGGCGCGGCTGGCGGCGGGGCATCGCGCAGCGCCAGCGTCAGCGCCAGGCAGGCCAGCCCCGGCACGATGGCCCACAGGAAGACCTGCTGCAGCGGCACCCCCGCGGCCAGCAGGGCCCAGGCCAGCACCGGGCCGATGACGGCGCCGGCGTTGTCCATCGCGCGGTGCAGGCCAAAGGCCAGGCCGCGCTGGCCGGCGCCGATGTGGGCCGCCAGCAGCGCATCGCGCGGTGCGGCACGCACGGCCTTGGCGATGCGGTCGGCCAGCCGCAGCGCCAGCAGCAGGGGCCAGCCGGTCACGAAGGCGATGGCCGGCCGCGCCAGGCCGGCCAGCCCGTAGCCGGCCACCACCCAGGGCTTGCTGCGCCCGCTGCGGTCGGCCATCACGCCGGCCCACAGCTTGAGCAGGCTGGCCAGCGCCTCGGCCACGCCCTCGATCAGGCCCAGCACGCGTGGCCCGGCCATCAGCACGCCGCTGAGGTACAGCGGCACCAGCGGGTAGACCAGCTCGCTGGCGCTGTCGTTGACGAGGCTGATCAGGCCCAGCAGCCAGACGCTGCGGGGCAGATGGAAGAGGGCGCGCCACATGGGGGCGGACTGTATGCCGCCGGCGGCGAGCGGCCTGGCATGACGACCGTCCGGGCCCGCCGTCTCAGGCACACTGCCGGGCCGCCCTTGCCCTCTGGAGCCCTGCATGGAATTCGCCACCTGGTTGACGCTTTTTGCCGCCTGCTGGGCCATCAGCCTGTCACCCGGCGCGGGGGCCGTGGCGGCCATGAGCGCGGGGCTGTCGCATGGTTTCAGGCGCGGCTACTTCATGACCTTCGGGCTCATCCTGGGCATCCTGACCCAGGTGCTGTTCGTCAGCGCCGGCCTGGGCGCGCTGATCGCGGCGTCCGAGACCGCGTTTGCCTTCATCAAGTGGGCCGGCGTGGCCTACCTGGTGTGGCTGGGCGTGCAGCAATGGCGGGCGCCGGCCAAGCCGCTGGCGGCGGTGGACGAGGGGGCGCTGCAGGTTACGCGCCGCCAGCTGGTGCTGCGCGGCTGGGGCATCAACGCCGTCAACCCCAAGGGCACGGTGTTCCTGCTGGCGGTGGTGCCGCAGTTCATCGACCTGCAGGCGCCGCTGGGGCCGCAGTACCTGGTGATCGCCGCCACGCTGGGCTTCACCGACCTGGTGGTGATGGGCGGCTACACCGCGCTGGCGGCCCGGGTGCTGGCGGCACTGAAGAGCGCCCAGCACATCCGCATGCTCAACCGGGTGTTCGGCTCGCTGTTCATTGCCGCGGGGCTGCTGCTGGCGAGCTTCAAGCGCCATAGCTGACGCCCCCCGCCCGGCTTGCGCCGGCTGAACGCCGGCAAGGCCGGTCGGCCCCCGAGGGGGCGGCGATGTCTGGCGGGTCGACCGCCAGGCACATCGCCGGCGCGGGCCGGCTTGGGGCGGCCCGGCGCTCGGCCCGAACACCACCGCGAACGCGTGATGAATCGCTGATCTCGACCTGCCGCATCGCAGCGGCGTCCTTCCTGCTACCTCATGTCCACCGCATCCCCTTCCCGCTGGCTGTTCTGGGGCCCCACGCTGATCTGGGCCAGCACCTGGCACGTCATCCTCTACCAGCTCGACAGCGGCGTGCCGGTCTTCAACTCGGTGGCCTGGCGCTTTGGCCTGGCGGCGCTGCTGCTGGCCGCGCTGGCACGCTGGCAGGGCAGCCCGCTGCGCCTGCCGCTGTGGGCCCATGGCTGGATGCTGGCCACCGGCATCGTGCAGTACAGCGGCAACTACCTGTCGGTCTACGAGGCCGAGCGCCACATCCCCTCGGGCCTGGTGGCGGTGCTGTTCTGCCTGATGGTCTATGGCAATGCGCTGTCCGGGCGGCTGTTCTTCGGCCAGCGGGTGACGCGGCGCTTCCTGGCCTCGGCCAGCGGCGGCGTGCTGGGCGTGGTGCTGATCTTCTGGCCCGAGATCGCGGCCACCGGCGCCCGGCCGTCCGCGGCGCTGGGCCTGGGCCTGGGGTTGTTCGCGGTGCTGGTGGCCTGCATCGGCAACGTGCTGACGCTCACGCTGACCCGGCGTGGCCTGCCGCTGGTGCCGGTGCTGGCCTGGAGCATGGGCTACGGCGCGGTGTTCCTGGTGGGCGTGTCGGTGGCCAGCGGCCAGGGGCTGCATTTCGACGGGCACCTGCCCTATGTGCTGAGCCTGCTGTACCTGTCGGTGGCCGGCTCGGTGATCGCCTTCGTGCTGTATTTCAAGCTGGCCCAGGCGCGCGGGCCGGCGCAGGCGGCGCTGACGGGTGTCATCATCCCGGTCATCGCGCTGGTCATCTCGGCGCTGTTCGAGGGCTGGCAGGCCACGCCGCTGGCCATGGCCGGCATGGCGCTGTGCCTGGCCAGCCTGTGGGTGGCCACGCGGCCCGTTCACTAGCCACGGCCTGCCCGTGGGCACGACGCCTGCGCACGGCGTTCGGCGCCGCGCTGGCCGGGTTCGTCGCGGCAATGGCGGCTCCGTCGCAACGCCGGCCCGCCAGGCCCCGCACCTGCCTAGCATGCCGCCGCAAGGAGGCGACGGGCATGCGCAGAGCGAGGTGGTGGGGGCTGGTGGCGTGGGGCTGGGCGTCCGTGGTGGCGGCCGGCGGCCTGACCGTGGAGCGGGTCGAGCTGGGCGAGGCGCCGGACGAGCAGGCCTACAACCTGCAGGAGCAGGGCGACCAGCGCGTGTTCGCCCGCTCGGCGGCGCGCTTCCAGCAGGCGCGTTTGTTCGCGCAGCGCCGCGTGGGCGGTGCCTGGCAGCCGGCCGAGCCGCTGCCGTTCAGCGAGTCGCGC
>CAXDTK010000384.1:0-4274 GCA_963992225.1 uncultured Comamonadaceae bacterium
ACGTCGTGCTGACGCCCCACATCGCCAGCGCGACCCTGCCCACCCGGCTGGCCATGGCGATGCTGGCCGCCGACAACCTCGTCGCCGCGCTGACCGGCGCGACGCCGCCCACCCCGCTGAACCCCGAAGTGCTGCCGCTGTGAAAAAACGCCTGCTGTTCGCCCTCGTTCCCCTGGCCCTGGCGCCCGCCCTGGCGCTGGGCCAGTCGCTGAAGGACAAGCTGCCGCCGCCCGCGCCCGCGCCGGTGGAGGACAAGACCCCGCGCGACCCCAACCGGTACGCGGCGCTGTCGGTGCTGGGCGACAACGTGCAGCTCATCAGCCTGAGCCCCGCGCGCGGCGACACGGTGCAGTCGGGCGAGTGGACGTCCGCCCCCACCGGCGGCCTCGACAACGCGGTGCTGCAGGCCGTCAACGAGGCCCTCAAGGCCGGCAACGACAAGCGCGAGGTCAAGCTCTACACCTCGTCCACGCGCAGCCTGTTCGGCGACCCGGCGGGGCTGTTCGTCGACGGCCGGCTCAACCTGCCCGGCAAGCTGGGCGATGCGGTGCGCCAGAGCGGCGCGGCCCACCTGCTGCTGGTCACCCGCAGCCGCCAGGAGCCGGGGCTGGCCGCGGCGCTGCCGGGCCGCATCCTCACCGCGCTGGAAGGCCCCGGCTTCGTGCTGGACCAGCGCCCCAGCGCGCAGATCGGCTTCGACGGCCAGCCGGCGCTGCCGGTGTTCGCGCCCTTCGTGTCCATCCGCGTGGCGCTGATCGACCTGAGCGACCTGAGGCTCAAGCGCGAGCGCTCGCTGGCCGTGGCCAGCCGGTTGCCGGTGGACCGCGCGGCGGCCGGCAATCCCTGGACCGCCGCCACGCCCGAGCAGCGCGTGAAGGCGCTGGAGGCGCTGATCGAGGCCCAGCTGCCCAAGGCCGTGGCCGACCTCGTGGGCCCCTGAGGCGGCGCCCGACAATCCCCCCATGACCCTGATCGAGCTGTTGTTGCTGGGCCTGCTGGCCCTGATCCTTGTGCTGCTGGTGCTGATCTGGAAGCGCCAGGCCAGCGCCACCGTCCTGCCCCCCGAGCTGCTGGCGCCGCTGCAGCAGAGCAACGAGCGCCTGGAGCGCGAGCTGCGCGACGAGCTGGGCCGCAGCGCCAGCGGCACGCGCCAGGAGCTGGTGCAGGGGCTGGCGCAGTTCCAGCAGGTGCTGGCGCAGGGCCTGCAGGGCAGCAACCAGTCGCTCAGCGCACAGGGGCTGGCGGCGCGCGAGGCGCAGGACGCCGCGGCGCAGCGCAGCGCGCAGGCCCAGGCCGAGTCCATGCAGCGCCTGACCGAGTCCATGCGCCAGCAACTGCAGGCCATGTCCACCAGCAACGAGCAGCGCCTGGCCGAGCTGCGCCAGACCGTGGAGCAGCGCCTGACCAGCATCCAGCAGGACAACGAGAAGAAGCTGGAGCAGATGCGCGCCACCGTCGACGAGAAGCTGCACGCCACGCTGGAGCAGCGCCTGGGCGAGAGCTTCAAGCAGGTGGCCGAGCGGCTGGAGCAGGTGCACAAGGGCCTGGGCGAGATGCAGAACCTGGCGCGCGACGTGGGCTCGCTGAACCGCGTGCTGACCAACGTGAAGACGCGCGGCGTGTTCGGCGAGGTGCAGCTGGCCGGCCTGCTGGAGCAGGTGTTCACGCCCGAGCAGTACGCCTGCAACGTGGCGACGCTGCCGGGCTCCAACGAGCGCGTCGAGTTCGCCATCTCGCTGCCCGGGCAGCGCGACGACGGCAAGCCGCTGTGGCTGCCCATCGACGCCAAGTTCCCGCGCGAGGACTACGAGCGCCTGCTGGAGGCCCAGGAGCGCGCCGACGTGGCCGCGGCCGAGGCGGCGGGCAAGGCCATCGAGGCGCGGCTGCGGCTGGAGGCGCGCAGCATCCGCGAGAAGTACATCGCGCCGCCGCACACCACCGACTTCGGCATCCTGTTCGTGCCCACCGAGGGGCTGTACGCCGAGGCGCTGCGCCGCCCGGGGCTGCTGGAGGCGCTGCAGCGCGAGTTCAAGGTCATGCTGTGCGGCCCCACCACGCTGCTGGCCACGCTGACCAGCCTGCAGATGGGCTTTCGCACGCTGGCGCTGGAGAAGCGCTCGGCCGAGGTCTGGGAGGTGCTGGGCGCCGTCAAGACCGAGTTCGGCAAGTTCGGCGACGTGCTGGCCAAGGCCAAGAAGAAGCTGGAGGAGGCCGGCAACACGCTGGACGCCGCCGAGGTGCGCACCCGCGCGATGACGCGCAAGCTCAAGGGCGTGGAGGCACTGCCCGATGACGCCGCGCAGCGGCTGCTGCAGATCAGCCTGGGCGAGGACGCCGAGTGACGCCAGCCGGCGCGGGCCAGCCCGCCAAGCCGCATCTGCGCCATGCCTTCGTGTGGCTGGTCGCCACGCTGGTCTGCGTGCATGCCTGCATGGCCGTCACCCGCGTCACCGCCAGCCTGTGGGTGCTCAACCGCGGCTACGGCGAGGCCTCGGTGGGCCTGCTGCTGAGCCTGTTCGCGGTGGCGCCCATCGCGCTGTCGCTGTGGGCCGGGCGGCTGGCCGACCGGCACGGCTTCCACCGCCCGGTGGGCGTGGGCGTGCTGCTGGCCGGCGCGGGCGCGCTGCTGGCGCTGGCGGTGCAGCAGCTGTGGGCCATCGCCATCGGCTGCCTGCTGTGCGGCGGTGCGGTGGCGGTGGCGGCCGTGGCCATGCAGCGCGAGGCCGGGCTGATGGCCTCGGAGCCCGGCGAGCTCAAGCGCATCTTCAGCTGGATGGCGCTGGGCCCGGCGCTGTCCAACGCGCTGGCGCCCATCGCCGCCGGCCTGTTGATCGACCACATCGGCATGACGGCGGCGTTCGCGTTCGCGGCGCTGCTGCCGCTGCTGGCCTGGGGGCTGGCGCAGAAGGTGCCGCGCCACCTGCCCGAGCCGGTGACGCGCAGCTTCCGCGAGCCGGCCGCCTGGGCGCTGTTCCGGCTGCCGGCGTTCCGCCGGCTGATGCTGGTCAACCTCATCATGTCGGCCTGCTGGGATGCGCACAGCTTCGTGGTGCCGGTGGTGGGCCATGCGCGCGGGCTGTCGGCTTCCAGCATCGGCATCGTGCTGGGCAGCTTCGCGGTGGCGGCCACGCTGGTGCGGCTGGCCATCGTGCGCTTTGCCGACGACCTCGACGAGATCCGCGCGCTGCGCACCGCCATGGTGGTGGCGATGCTGACCTTCCTGGCCTACGCCTGGCTGCCCGGCACGGCCGGGCTGATGCTGGGCTCGGCGGTGCTGGGCATCGCGCTGGGCTCGGTGCAGCCCATGATCCTGTCCATGCTGCACCACGTCACGCCGCCCGAGCGCCATGGCCAGGCGCTGGGCCTGCGCATGCTGTTCGTCAACGGCGCGACGGTCGCCATGCCGGCCGGCTTCGGCCTGCTGGCCGCCGCCACCGCGCTGGCCGCGCCGATGTGGCTGATGGCCTCGCTGCTGCTGTTCGCGCATGCGCCGGCGCGCCGGCTGAAGTCGCCGCCGCGCTGACCGCGCGGCTCAGGGCAGGGGCCGGCTCAGGAAGCGCGAGCCCGCCAGGCCGAAGCGCCAGGGCCGCTCGGCCGCCTTGCTGATGCCGATGCGCGTGCCGCAGGCCACCGCCACCGCGGCGGCCGGCGGCAGCCAGGCGAACGGCGGGCCGTCCAGCGGCAGGCCGTCGAACGAGCGGTCGATGCGCAGCGCCTGGCCCACCCGCCCGGGGCCGGCCGCCAGCAGGCGCAGCGCCTCGGTGCCGCGGCGCTGGCGCATCAGGTCCAGGCCCTGCGTGGGTTCGAGGGCCCGCAGCAGCACGGCGGCGCCATGGCCGGCGTCACGGCAGACGAAGTTCAGGCACCAGTGCAGCCCGTAGCTCAGGTAGACGTAGGCGTGCCCCGCGGCGCCGAACATCGCCGCGTTGCGCGGTGTGCGGCCGGCGAAGCTGTGCGAGGCGGGGTCGTCGGCGTCGTAGGCCTCGGTCTCGACGATGACGCCGCCGACGCCGCCCACCTGCAGCGTCCAGCCGATCAGCTGGCGGGCGAGGGCATCGGGCGGGCTCTGGAAGTCGGGCAGCATGGTGTCGGCGCGAGCCTACAGCAGGAGGCGCTGCAGGCCGGCTGGGCAGCAGCGAAGGCGGCCCGGAAGATGCCCGGCATGACAGCGGCCCCGACGACCGAGGACTCCGCCGCGGCGGGCGCACAGCAGGCGGTGGCGGAGGCGTCGCGCTGGTCGCCGGCCACCTGGTGGGGCCTGATCAAGGCCTCGC
>CAXDTK010000385.1:0-4273 GCA_963992225.1 uncultured Comamonadaceae bacterium
GATAGAGTACTTGGCTACGAACCAAGGGGTCGTGGGTTCGAATCCTGCCAGCCGCACCAACAATAAGAAGAGAATCAACGGGTTAGCACCGCAAGGCGCTAACCCGTTTTCCTTTGTGGGCGCGCTGCGCCGCTGCTGTGGGCCCCGTGGCGTGAGCGCTCCGAGGCCTTGCACGGGGAGTGCTGGCCCTCCGCTGTTTCCTGCCGACCTGATTGATCCGCCGACGGATTGCGCGCCATCTCTTTCGCAGGGGCGGCGGGTCTCGCAACGACGGCAATGGCGACGCCAGGCTGGCGGCGTGGTGGCCACGGCCTGCATGGCACCGCGCACCATGGGCATGGGCCCCGCGCCCGCCTCGGTGAAGGTGCTGGCCCAAGCGGCGCTGCAGCTTTCGCAGATGGACGTCATCGAGCTGAACGAGGCCTTCGCCGCCCAGGGCCAGGCGTTGGCGCGCGAGTTGGGCCTGCAAGACAGGCGGCAGATACGCGCTGTGCCGCCCGGTGTGGAGGCGGTGGGCGCCCGGTGCGCCCCTGCGTGCAACGGGTAAATCAATACCGAAAGCAATATAGATCCGGCGCAATGAGCATGGGCGGATATAATCCGCTCTGTCGTGGTTCACCTCGGAACGGCTCTCACGCCGTGAAGGCACCGCCTGCGACGTTCTACGCTTTTTGGCCGGCACAGCAGCCGCTGATTCAGCCCCAAAAACGCGCCCGCCGGGCGATCCAGCCCGCCATCCTGACTGAACAACATTCCGCACAACGCCATTCCCATGGGCCAGTACGTCGTCTCGCCCGCGACAGAGCCGACCGACTGTGGCCGCTTCCGCGCCTCTTTCTCGGTGCGCCGCGCTCAAGGCAACGGGAGTTGCCGCCGTGTCTTCAGCTTCGACACCACGTTTGCGTCTCGCGACGCGGCGCGGCTGTTCGCCGTCACCCAAGGCTGGGTGCGAGCGTGCATGCCGCATCCCCTGCGTGCTGACGGCCTGGCAGCGCCAGAGCCCGTCAAGACGCCCCCTTCGCTGCGGACGCCCCGCTCGCAGCTCAGCCAATCGCATCTTGACGGTGCGCCAACACTCAGAAAGGCTCACCGATGAGCAACAAGATCTACGTGGGTAACCTGCCCTATTCCGTGACCGATGCCAGCCTGAAAAGCAACTTCTCGGAGTTCGGTACCGTGACCTCGGCCAAGGTCATGATGGACCGCGACACCGGCACCTCCAAGGGCTTCGGCTTCGTGGAAATGGCTTCGGCCGAAACCGCGCAAGCGGCCATCACGGCTCTACACGGCATGTCGGTCGATGGCCGTTCCATCGTCGTGAGCCTGGCCCGCCCCCGCGAAGCCAGCCGGGACTCGACCGGCTACGGCGCAGGCGGCTACACCGCCTCCAAGCGCGCCGATGTCGGCTACGGCACCGGCGGCTTCGGCGGCGGCCGCTACTGAGCCAGCGGCTGCGCTGAAGGAAAGGCCGGCTCCCGCGAGCCGGTTTTTTTTCGTCCCGATCCGGCTGCAGGTCGCGGCGGAGCGGGACGCCGCTGACCTGCAATGTCCATTGCCACCCGCGGCATCAACCGCGTGCGCGTGCTGGCCGTCCCCGCTCGAGGTGGCGCTGTGGCCGCTCAACCCGGCACGGCCTGCGCGATCGACATCCTCAGCGTCGTGCCATCGGGGCCGGTATGCAGCACCTCGGCGCTGCCGCCGTGCAAGGCCATCACCTGCCGGGCGATGTAGAGCCCGATGCCGTGGCCCAGCGGCTCGCCCTGGCCGCGTGCGCCGCGTTCGAACAGCCTGGGCAGCAAGGCCGCCGGGATACCCGGGCCGCTGTCGCTGACATCGATGAGCACGGCCGGCGGATCGTCCTGATCGGTCACCCGCACCCGCACCGGGCTGCTGGCCGGGCTGAACTTCAGCGCGTTCGACAGCAGGTTGCGCAAGGCCAGGCGCACCAGGCTCATGTCCATGGCCGCCGTCTGGGCGGTGGTGTCGCGTTGCACCTGGATGCGTTCCCGCGAGGCCTCCGGCAGCTCGGCCACCACCAGCCGGATCAAGGTGTCCAGGCTCATGTCTTCGCGATGGATGGGCTCGGCGCCTGCCAGCAGGCAGGCCGCGGCCAGCGTGTTGTCCAGGCCGGCGATCACCTCGCCGAGCACCATCTGCGCGCGCGTCACGCGGTCCGCCGCGACGCCGCCGCCCCGGCCCTGCAGCTCGGCCTGGGCGGCCTGCAGCGCGGCCGAGGCGTTGTTCAGCGGCTGGCGCACCTCGTGGGCCAGCACGTCCAGCATGCGGGTGCGTTCCTCCAGCAACTGCTCCAGCGCGACGGCATGTGCCTCGACCTGGCCGCGCAGCAGTTGCTCGCGCTGCAGCGCCGCCTGCGTCTGCTTGAGCTGGGTCACGTCGGTGACCTGAACGAGGAAGCCCAGCACCTCGCCGTCGACCGAGTCGGGGATGTACTGGGCCAGGCTGTGGCGCTGCACGCCGTCGGGACCGGGCACGATGCGCTCGAAGACCTGGGTGGCGCCGGCCAGCGCGGCGCGCATGAAGGGCTCGTTCATGCGGAACAGGTCGGGGCCCAGCAGGTCGCGGATGGAGGTGCCCAGCAGCGCATCCGGGTCCACGCCGAACCAGACCTCGTAGGCGCGGTTGGCAAACCGGCAGCGCAGGTCGCGGTCCCAGTACGCCAGCATGGACGGCACGCGGTCGACCAGCAGCCGCATGAAATAGTCCACGTCGCGGAAGTTCTTCATGGCGTGATCCCCTCGTTCATCGAACCTCGGGCGCGGGCTTGGCGTGGCGCAGCGGGTGGCGTATCGCCTCGGGCGATGCTACGGGCATACGGCGTTGTCGGCGGCGGCGGCGTTCAGCGGCTGCGCGAGAAGCGCGGTGCGGGGGCGGGCTGCCAGTGGCCGTCTTCCTGGCGCTGGAAGCTGCCGCGTGCCTGCGCATGCGGGTGCAGCGGCGCTTCCGCCAGCGTCAGCACCGGCGCGAAGCACACGTTGCTGCCGGACAGCCGTGCAGCCCAGTCGTCGCGCGTGCGGCTGCGGATGCGCTCGGCCACGCGCGCCCGCAGCGCGGGCCACTGGCGCGTGTCGTGCTGGCTGGCCGGGTCGACGTCGCCGAGGTCCAGGCGCTGCAGCAGCTCCGCGTAGAACTGAGGCTCCAGCGCGCCCAGCGACACGAAGCGGCCATCGGCGCATTCGAAGCAGTCGTAGAACGGCGACGCGTGCAGGAAGAAGTTCTGCGCCGGCTCGTCGGCCCAGCGCCCGGCCGCGCGCATCGAGTGCAGCAGGCTGGACAGCAGGCCCACGCCGTCCACCATGGCGGCGTCCACCACCTGGCCGCGGCCGCTGCGCTGGGCTTCCCACAGGGCCGCCATCAGGCCGAAGGCCAGGAACATCGCGCCGCCGCCCATGTCGCCGATCAGCGTGGCCGGGATGCTGGGCGGCTGGCCCGCGCGGCTGGCGACCGACAGCACGCCGGTCAGCGCCACGTAGTTGATGTCGTGCCCGGCCGCCTGGGCCAGAGGCCCGGTCTGCCCCCAGCCGGTGACGCGGCCGTAGACCAGCCGCGGGTGGCTGGCCTTGAAGCGCTCGGGCCCCAGGCCCAGCCGCTCCATGACGCCGGGGCGGAAGCCCTCGATCAGCGCATCGGCGCCCTCGATCAGCCGCCGTGCCTCGGCCAGCCCCTGCGGCGACTTCAGGTCCAGGCACAGCCGGCGCTTGCCGCGGTCCAGCCCGGTGCCGGTGTCCAGCACCTGCCCGCCGGGCCGCTCGATGACCAGCACGTCGGCGCCGTGGTCGGCCAGCAGCATGCCGGCCAGCGGGCAGGGGCCGATGCCGGCCATCTCGATGATCGTCAGGCCGGCCAGCGGGCCGCGGTGGGATGGGGCGTGCATGGCGACAATGCTCGCATGCGCGCAGGGGTGGCATGCCGCATGCCCCAGCGAGAAGCACGGAGACTTCCCCCTTGAGCAAAGCGTTCACCAAGGAATCGGACGCGGCCGACGACGCCGACGACGACGGCCCGGCGCTGCCGGCGTTGCCGGCGGGCACGCGCAACTACATGACGCCGGCCGGCTACGCGCGGCTGCGCGCGGAATTCATGCAGCTGATCGACGTCGAGCGGCCCAGGATGGTCGAGACGGTGTCGTGGGCGGCCAAGAACGGCGACCGCTCCGAGAACGGCGACTACCTCTACGGCAAGAAGCGGCTGCGCGAGATCGACCGCCGGCTGCGCTTCCTGACCAAGCGTCTGGACATCGCCGAGGTGGTGGACC
>CAXDTK010000386.1:0-4266 GCA_963992225.1 uncultured Comamonadaceae bacterium
GGGCGAGAGGCGTTGGATGCGGAGCGGGTCACTCTAGGGAGGCGGCCGCGTGCGGGCAAAGAAGAAGTTCGCGCAAGCTCATGCGGCTTTCGACCAGGCCAGCAAGGGCTCGCGGCCGGCCTCGGCGGGCAGCTCGTGGCGGGCGGCGTCGACCACCGCGCGGCCGAGCGGCGAGGCGAAGGTCTGGATGAAGGCGTAGACGTAGTCGCGCAGGTAGGCGCTGCGGCGCACCGCCAGCCGGGTCATGTTGTCGGCGAACAGGTGGCGGGCGTCGAGCGCACGCAGGTGGCGGTCGCGCTCCTCGTCGAAGGCGATGGCGGCCACGATGCCCACGCCCAGGCCCAGCTCCACGTAGGTCTTGATGACGTCGGCATCCATCGCGCTGAGCACGATGTGCGGCGCCAGCTGCGCGCTGGCGAAGGCCTCGTCGATGTGCGAGCGGCCGGTGTAGCCGGGCTCGTAGGTGACGATGGGGAACTGCGCCAGCCGCGCCAGCGTGAGGGGCCCGTCCAGCAGCGGGTGGCCGGGCGGCACCACCACCGAGTGGGTCCAGCGGTAGCAGGGCAGGGCCACCAGCTCGGGGTACTGCGCCAGCGCCTCGGTGGCGATGCCCACGTCGGCCTCGCCGTCCAGCAGCAGCCGCGCGATCTGCTGCGGCGAGCCCTGCTGCAGCTGCAGGCTGACGTCGGGATGGTGGGCGCGGAAGTCGCGCACCGCCGGCGGCAGCGCATAGCGGGCCTGGCTGTGCGTGGCGGCGATGCGCAGCCGGCCGCTGCCGGCCTGCGCGAAGTCGTCGGCGGCGCGCTTGAGGTTCTCGGCTTCCTGCAGCAGCCGCTCGATGATGGGCAGCACCTGCTCGCCGGGCTCGGTCAGGCCGGTGAGCCGCTTGCCGACGCGCACGAACAGCTCGATGCCCAGTTCCTCTTCCAACTCGCGGATCTGGCGGCTGACGCCCGGCTGCGAGGTGTGCAGCGCATGGGCCACCTCGGTCAGGTTGAAGCCGCGGCGCTGGGCCTCGCGGACGGAACGGAGTTGCTGGAAGTTCATGCGGCGCGATTCTGGGAACTGCGGGCGGGCCTGTCGTCGAACCATTCGCCATATGGTTATGCGGTCCTTGCCCGGCCGGTTTGCAGCGGCGCCCCTAAAGTCGGCCACCCCTCAACGGAGCATGCGCATGAAGGCACCCATTCCCCCCCAGGCCTGGCCCTTGTTCGACCGCTACGTGCACGGCGACCTCAGCCGCCGTGGCTTCCTGGAGCAGGCCGCCACCTTTGCCGGCGGCCCGGCCGGCGCAGCGGCGCTGCTGGCGGCGCTCAGCCCCAACTTCGCGGCCGCCCAGCAGGTCAAGCCGGACGATGCACGGCTGGCCACGCGCCGCCATGCCTTCCCGTCACCGGACGGCAACGGCCAGGTGCAGGGCTACATGGTCAAGCCGTTCAACGCGACGGGCAAGCTGCCGGCCGTGCTCGTCGTGCACGAGAACCGCGGGCTCAACCCGCACATCGAGGACATCGCCCGCCGCGTCGCGCTGGCCGGCTACCTGGCCTATGCGCCCGACGCGCTGACGCCGCTGGGCGGCTACCCCGGCAACGAGGACGACGCGCGCGCGCTGTTCGCCAAGCTGGACCCGGCCAAGGCGCGCGCCGACATCGTGGCCGCCGCGCGCGGCCTGCTGACGCTGCCCGACGCCAACGGCAAGCTGGGCGTGGTGGGCTTTTGCTGGGGCGGCGCGCTGGCCAGCCATGTGGCCACGCAGCTGCCCGAGCTGGCCGTGGCCGTGCCCTACTACGGCGGTGCGCCGGCCGCCGAGGACGTGCCGCGCATCAAGGCACGCCTGCAGCTGCACTACGCGGCCAACGACGAGCGCGTCAACGCCAGCTGGCCGGGCTACGAGGCCGCGCTGAAGGCGGCGGGCGTGCGCTACGAGCAGTTCAGCTACGCCGGCAGCCAGCACGGCTTCAACAACGACACCACGCCGCGCTACGACCCTGTGGCGGCGCCGTTGGCGTGGGAGAGGACGTTGGCGGTCTTCAAGGCGACGCTGGGCTGAGCCTGGGGCCCTGCATCGGATTGAAGACACCTGTGTGCGGTCAGTGATGGAGCGACCATCCGCACCAAGATTGAAGTAGGGAGCCGCAGGAGTATCACCCTGACCCGCGCCGTTTCGCTGATAGCCTGTGTTGGCTTGCGTATGCGCGCCCACGGAGGTCGTTATGAATTCGAAATGTCGCTATGTCGCGGGGTTTTTATTGGCAGGAGTCGCCTCGGCAGCTAACGCGGACAGTTTCGCGTCCGCGACCTTGGCGGCGGTCAAGTTGACCTTGATCGACCTCGATCCGACCGACGGCATCTTGCCTTCGATCACATTCCTCGACAGTTCTGACACCTATCGAGGAAGTGTTTTTGTGAAGAGAAATTTCGACAACATGGATGGCGCGCCAGTGCTTTCTCCTGTCGCGTTTTATTCCTTCGCCCGTCAGGCTTCGTTTTCCGACGCATTAGCGGTGGCTTCATTCACGACTGACGTGACGGGCATTGGCGGTACGCATGTAGTTCGGGCACAAGCGTCCTTCGGAAAAGACCGCAACTACGCCGCGGCGCAGGCGATAGGCGCACGGAACCAATTCAAGATATCGGACAGGACGTTGTTGATGGTCACAGCTACGAGCACCTTGAATGTGGATGTCACTCACTCCTGGTCCGGAACCTCGGTCTTTGAAACAGAGGTGGCGCAAGCCTCAAACCGCATTCAACTCTGGGGGGCCGCTGCCGGCGGAGAGGGGACGGGAACGCAGCAATCAGACGCTTTGCAGGAGCTTTACCAGAGTTCGCTGGCCTCTTGGAATGCCGCAGATGGAAGCTACTCCTTTTCGCCTGCCAAGCGCAGCGAATCGTCCGCGTTTTCGGCGTCTTTTGTGAATCTGAGCGGTGGTGAGCTGCTGGGCACCCTGGCGACTTTCTCCAGTGTCGTGAGCGTGACGCCAGGCGTGACTACGCCTGTGCCGGAGCTCCATTCGACGTGGCTGCTGCTTGCGGGACTGGGCGCTGGTGCGACGTTGCGCGGTCGGCGTCGCTGATTAAACAGCGAATATCCACTCCCTGAACTCGGCATGGCGGGGCCGTTGTTCGGCGGCGGCGCGGGCGCGGGCGGCGTCGACCCAGCTCCTGGCCAGCGGCAGCGGGCCGAAGCCGGCTTCGGCGTTGATGTGGCCGACATGGCCCAGGTTGGTGTAGCTGGCGCCCCAGCGGTGCGCCCAACGGGCCGCGCTGGCCGCGCTCATCCAGGGGTCGTTGCTGCTGGCGATCAGCCGGCTGCGGCGCGGCAGGCGGTGGTGGGGCAGGGCCTCGGCGATGCCGAACTTGTCGGGCTCGGCGGGCGCCACCAGCAAGGCCTCGCGAATGGGCGAATCGGGCCGGTCGGCCAGGTGGCGCGCCAGCGCCAGGCAGCCGAAGCTGTGCGCCACGGCCAGCCATTCGCCTTCGCCTGCCACCTCCAGCGTGCGCTGGATGCGCTCGGCCCAGCGCTCCAGCTCGGGCCGGCTGGGGTCGCGCTGCGTCACGCGGCGGGCGTCGCGGTACTGGCCCTGCAGCCAGGTCTGCCAGTGGGCGGGCCCGCTGTCGTGCAGGCCGGGGATGACGAGGACGCGGGGCGGCTTGTAGCTCATCGCGGGCGCCTCACAGCGTGGCGATGGAGACTTCGGTCGACTTGACCAGCGCCACCACCTCGCGGCCCACTTCGAGGCCCAGGTCCTTGACCGAGCGGGTGGTGATGACCGAGGTGACGATGTCGCCGTTGCGCGTCACGACATCGACCTCGGACACCACCGGGCCCTCGATGATTTCCTTGATGGTGCCGCGGAACTGGTTGCGGACGTTGATGGCGGTGATGGTCATGAAGGGCTCCAGCAGGGATGACGTGGAGCCCAGTGTGCGCAGTGCGCCGCCCGCAGGGAACGACGCATTGCTCAGCAGGTCATGCGGCGCGCGAATATCAGCGGTTGCGCCGGGGCCTGGCGGTGCCGGCGGGGCGCAGCAGGGCCTGGCAGTCGATGGCGGCGCCGTCGGGCGAGGGCTGGTCGATGCAGGCGTCGTAGCCCGGGTTGGCCCGCTGGGCGGGGCCGGCGGCGGGCGGGTCGAAGCGCAGCGGCGCCTCGGCGCGGGGCTTGGGCGCCGCCTGCGGCCGTGCCGCGGCGGGCGGCGCCAGCAGCGCCACCAGGCCCAGCGCCGCGACCGCGGCATGCCAGCACAAGACGAGGAAACCCCACA
>CAXDTK010000387.1:0-4258 GCA_963992225.1 uncultured Comamonadaceae bacterium
GCCGATAAAGCGGCTGCGCCCACAATCAGTTGTCACCCCCGCCAAACAATCGGAGCCCCCCGCCATGGACCGTTTCGATGCGCTGCAGGCCTTTGCCCGCGTCGTGGAGACCGGCAGCTTCACCCAGGCCGCCCGCGCGCTGGACGTGAGCCGCACCACCGTCACCCAGCTGGTCCAGCAGCTGGAGGCGCACCTGCGCGTGAAGCTGCTGCACCGCACGACGCGCCGGCTGCGCGTGACCGACGACGGCGCGGCCTATTACGAGCGCGTGGTGCGCGTGCTGGCCGACCTGGAGGATGCCGACACCAGCCTGTCGGAGGCGTCCGTGGCGCTGCGCGGCCGGCTGCGCGTGGACGTGCCCGCCCCGCTGGCCCGCCTGGTGCTGGTGCCGGCGCTGCCGGGCTTCCTGGCGCGCTACCCCGAGATCCAGCTCCAACTGGGCGTCAGCGACCGCATGGTGGACCTCATCGGCGACCCGGTCGACTGCGTGCTGCGCGGCGGCGAGCTGGCCGACTCGACGCTGATCGCCCGCCGCGTCGGCGCGCTGGCGATGGGCGTCTACGCAGCGCCGGCCTACCTGCAGCGCGCCGGCCGGCCGGCACACCCGCTGGACCTGGCGGCCGAGCCGCACCGCCTCGTCGGCTACCGGGGCTGGCGCAGCGGCAAGGTGGCGCCGCTGACGCTGCAGCGCGCCGGGGAGCGGGTCGCGCTGCAGGGCCGGCATGCGCTGACGGTGGACGACGGCAATGCCCATCTGGCCGCCGGCCTGGCGGGCCTGGGGGCGCTCGGGCTGCCGCGCTACATGGCCCAGCCGCATGTGGCCGTTGGTGAACTGCTGCCGCTGCTGGGCGACTGGGCGATCGAGCCCATGCCGCTGCACCTGGCCTTCCCGGCCCACCGGCATGTCAGCGCCAAGCTGCGCACCTTCATCGACTGGGTGGTCGAGCTGATGGCGCAGCCGCCGCTGGCGGCCGGCGGCTGAGCCGCGCCTTCAGCCGGTGGTGGCCGTCAGCCGCTCGTACTTCTGCATCAGCGTCTCGCGGCTCTCGATGTGGGCGGGGTTGATGGGGATGCAGGCCACCGGGCACAGCATCACGCACTGCGGCTCGTCGAAATGGCCCACGCACTCGGTGCACTTGGCGGGGTCGATCTGGTAGAACTCGGCGCCCATCGAGATCGCCTGGTTGGGGCAGGCCGGTTCGCAGACGTCGCAGTTGATGCATTCGTCGGTAATCATCAACGCCACGATCAGCCCCCCTTCCTGCAGCGCTCGTTGAGCCGCGCCAGCACGCCGGGCGACACGAACTCCGCCACCTCACCGCCCAGCGTCGCAATCTCGCGCACGAAGGTGCTGGAGGTGTACTGGTGGTGCTCGCCGGGGGTCAGGAAGATGGTCTCGACCTCGGGCATGAGCTTGCGGTTCATGCCGGCCATCTGGAACTCGTACTCGAAGTCGCCACCGGTGCGCAGCCCGCGCACCACCACGCGGCCGTCGTGCGAGCGCACGAAGTCGCGCAGCAGGCCGTCGAAGGCGATGACCTCCACATTGCCCAGCGGGGCGGCCACCTCCTGCGCCATCGCCAGCCGCTCGTCCAGCGTGAACAGCGTCTTCTTGTGGTGCCCCACGGCGACGGCCAGCACCAGACGCTCGAACATGCCGGCGGCGCGGCGCATCAGGTCCTCGTGGCCCAGCGTGATGGGGTCGAAGGTGCCCGGGTAGATGGCGGTGATGCGGGTGCGGGAGGTCATCTCAGCGCCGCCCGGCCGCCCGAAGGCACTGAGGCGCGCCCTCGGCGGGCAGCGAGCGGAGCGGGCGTGGGGGCATGTTCATGACGCCGGATTGTCCTCGCGCCGCAGCAACTGGTAGTGCACGGCGCCCGCCCGCCCCTGCCGCCAGACGGTGAAGCCGGCCGGCGGCGCGATCTCGCGCGGTGACTCGACGTACAGCAGGCCGTCCGGCGCGAGCAACGGCACGGCGGCCGCCAGCGCGCGGTCGAACAGGTCGTCGGCGAACGGCGGGTCCAGCAGGATGAGGTCGAAGCGGTCCGCGCAGGCCGTCATCCAGTTCAGCGCATTGGCGCGGTGGATGCTGACGGCGCTGGCCTGCAGCCGTTTCTGGAGGGCCCGCAGGCCGTCCACCAGCGTGGCCTCGCGCTCGACCATCACGACCGCCGCCGCGCCGCGCGAGGCGGCCTCGAAGCCCAGCGCGCCACTGCCGGCAAAGGCGTCCAGCACGCGCCAGCCGGTCAGCGTCTGGCCCAGCCAGTTGAAGAGGGTCTCGCGCACGCGGTCGGACGTCGGGCGCAGCCCCGGCAGGTCGGGCACGGGCAGCCGGGAGCGCTTCCACTGCCCGCCGATGATGCGGATCTCACCCATGGCCGCGGCCGGCCTTCATGTCCGCACCGGAATGCCGCGCGCGGCCATCAGCGCCTTGGCCTCGCCCACGGTGTGCTGGCCGAAGTGGAAGATGCTGGCGGCCAGCACGGCGTCGGCGCCGCCCAGGGTGATGCCGTCGGCCAGGTCGGCCAGCGTGCCGACGCCGCCGGAGGCGATCACGGGCACCGGCACGGCGTCGCTGACGGCGCGGGTCAGCGCCAGGTCGAAGCCGCTCCTGGTGCCGTCGCGGTCCATGCTGGTCAGCAGAATCTCGCCGGCGCCGTACTGGGCCATCTGCGTCGCCCATGCGACCGCATCCAGGCCCACGTTCTTGCGGCCGCCATGGGTGTAGACGTCCCAGCCCTCGCCTCTCGGGTCACCGTCCGCGCGGCGCTTGGCGTCGATGGCCACGACGATGCACTGCGCGCCGTAGCGGTCGCTGGCGGCGCGGATCAGCTCGGGCTCGGCCACCGCCGCGGAGTTGAAGCTCACCTTGTCGGCGCCGGCGTTCAGCAGCCGGCGCACGTCGGCCACCGAGCGCACGCCGCCGCCGACCGTCAGCGGGATGAAGACCTGGGCCGCGACGGCCTCGATGATGTGCAGGATGAGGTCGCGGCCGTCGCTGGTGGCGGTGATGTCGAGGAAGGTCAGCTCGTCGGCGCCCTGCTCGTTGTAGCGGGCGGCGATGTCCACCGGGTCGCCCGCGTCGCGCAGGCCGACGAAGTTGACGCCCTTGACCACGCGGCCGGCGGTGACGTCGAGGCAGGGAATGATGCGTTTGGCGAGCATGGCGGGGGTGGCGGGTCGGAGGCTGGATTATTCCTGCGATGGTTAGGGGTTTCGCCGGAGCGGTGAAGCGGCGCCCAATCGCGGCTGGCCAACCCACCCCACGGAGACGACGATGAGACTGCCCGCCGCCATGCTGATTGCCACCACGCTCGCCTTGAGCGCCACCACGGCCTCGGCCGACATCCAGGCCTACCAGGGCAGCTTCGCGGCCGAAGCGAGCGGCGCCACGGGCACCGGCATGCTCTGGCTGACCTATGACAGCGATGCCCACACGCTGCAGATCAACGCGACCTGGGCCGGCCTGTCGGGCACGACCACCAATGCTCACATCCACTGCTGCACCGCGGCGCCCAACACCGGCACGGCCGGCGTGGCGCTGGCGGAGAGCGGCCGGCTGCCGGGCTTCCAGAACGGCCTGACGGCCGGCAGCTACACCCGCCTCATCGACCTGACCCAGATGGGCCAGTACAACGCCAGCTTCGTGACCGCCAGCGGCGGCACCGTGGCGGGCGCGGAGGCGCGGCTGATCAGCCAGCTGGCATTGGGCCAGGCCTACTTCAACATCCACACCAGCACCTTTGCAGGCGGCGAGATCCGCGCCTTCGTCACCGCGGTGCCGGAGCCGGCGACCTACGGCATGACGCTGGCCGGCCTCGCCCTGCTGGCCGTGGCGGCGCGCCGCCGCCGGGGCTGAGTCAGCCCGCCGCCGCGGCCATCAGCGCGTCGGCGCGGGCCTGGGCGGCGGCGAAGTCCAGCGCGCCGGTGTAGATGGAGCGGCCGCAGATGACGCCCTCGACGCCGTCGCCGAACACGGCGCACAGGCGCTCGATGTCGGCGATGTCGGACAGGCCGCCCGAGGCGATGACCGGGATGGTCAGCGCCTGGGCCAGCTTGACGGTGGCCTCGATGTTGATGCCGGTCAGCATGCCGTCGCGGCCGATGTCGGTGTAGATGACGCCCTCGACGCCGTAGTCCTCGAACTTCTTGGCCAGGTCGACCACCTCATGGCCGGTCAGCTTGCTCCAGCCGTCGGTCGCCACCTTGCCGTCCTTGGCGTCCAGGCCCACGATGATGTGGCCGCCGAAGGCGGTGC
>CAXDTK010000388.1:0-4255 GCA_963992225.1 uncultured Comamonadaceae bacterium
TACACCTAAGCCTTCGTCGGCAGCGTCAGATGTGTATAAGAGACAGGCGGCGGCCGGCATATCTCGGCACCGGCGCCTGTAGCTTCACTACAGCATGTCAGTGGCGCATTTTCCCAGGGGCTGCCGGGCAGGATCGGCCGTGGGAGCGTTTTCGCCGTGCCGTGGCGCGCCCTGGGGTGAGTCTGCATTGCTGAATCAATGTAGTTTTGCTACCGTCCGCCGCGACCGAAATTTCAGCCCTGCCGACCCCGTGTTTCTCATTCCCCGACTCCCGACTATCAGCGCCTCTTCTTCCTTTCTCGCCGGGGGCCGGGCATGAGTGCCGCGTATCCCTGGCTGGTGGCCGATGTCGGCGGCACGAATGCCCGGTTCGGCCTCGTGGCCGGCCCCGGGGCGGAGGTGGAGGACGTGCGGGTGCTGCCCGTTGCGGCGCATGCCGGCCCGGCCGCCGCGGTGCGCGCCTATCTGGCCGGCCGTGCGCCCGGCCAGCCGGCGCCCCGCAGCGCGGCCTTTGCGCTGGCCACGGCGCTGGACGGCGACCGCATCGAGCTGACCAACGGCGCCTGGAGCTTCTCCCGCGCCGCCACGCAGGCCGAGCTGGGCCTGCAGACGCTGCTCTGCCTGAACGACTTCGAGGCCCAGGCGCTGTCGCTGCCGCGGCTGAAGGCCCACCAGCTGCGCCCCTGGGGCGCGCCACCGCCGGCCCCCGAGGCGGTGGCCACCGGCATGGTGATGGCCGTGATCGGCCCCGGCACCGGCCTGGGCGTGGGCGGCGTGGTGCGGGCGCCGGGCCGCTGGCTGGCGCTGCCGGGCGAGGGCGGCCATGCGACGCTGGCGCCCGCGGATGATTTCGAGAGCGCGGTGCTGAGCGCGGCGCGGCGCGAGTTCCCGCATGTGTCGGCCGAGCGCTTCCTGTCGGGCATCGGCCTGCCGGTGCTGTGCCGCTCGGTGGCGGCGGTGCTGGCCGGGGCGGGAGGCGGCGAGGAGGTCGGCGCGCTGACCACCGAGCAGATCGTCGCGCGCGGCCTGTCCGGCGAGTCGCCGGCCTGCGTGCGCACGCTGGACCTCTTCTGCGCGCTGCTGGGCGGGTTCGCCGGCAACGTCGCGCTGACGCTGGGCTCGCGCGGCGGCGTCTTCATCGGCGGCGGCATCGTGCCGCGCCTGGGCGAACGCTTCTTCCAGTCGGAGTTCCGCCGCCGCTTCGAGGCCAAGGGCCGCTTCCAGTCCTTCCTGGCCGGCATTCCCACGGCCCTCATCACCGACACGCTGGCCGCGCTCTCCGGCGCCGCGCTGGCGCTGGAGCAGGCCGACGCCTGACGTCGGCCGCGCGGCTTGCGTCGCCGCGCCGCACCGGCCCCGCATTCGCCGGGTCGCTCCTTTCTCGCCCTCCGCGGCCGCCTGACCCATCCGGCGGCCGCTGCCGCATGCCCGCGTCCTGCCGCGCTGCGCTCATGGGTCTCGCTGGCTGTTGTCGGCGCATTTCTGACGCTGTAGTTGCGCTACAAGATTGAGGGCAAATCCGTAGGAAGAGGATGCTGGTCGAGCCGGAATCGCGTGTTCCATTCTGGTTATCCCTTATTATTGGCCAGAAATTGGGTCGCTTTGGCGCAACGTCTAGGGTTTACGCAGGTGCGGCTCAAAATCTAGTTTTGATACAAACAGGGCTGAGACGTTGGGTTCTCGCCCACAAGATGCGCGCCACCGGCCCGGACGCATGCTGCGGGGCAAAGCCGTTTTCCAATGAACCAGAGGAGACAGACATGACCATGAGCAAAGACAAGTTCCGCATCAGCCCCGTGACCATCGGTTGCACGCTGCTGATCGCGGCCGCTGGCGCTTCGGCGCAGCAGGCCCAGCAACTGGACACGGTGGTCGTCACCGGCATCCGCAAGGGCATCGAAGCGTCGATTTCGGTCAAGAAGAACGCCGACAACATCGTTGAATCGGTGTCGGCGGAAGACATCGGCAAACTGCCGGACATCAGCATCGCCGAGTCCATCGGCCGCCTGCCGGGTCTGTCTGCGCAGCGCGTGGCCGGCCGTGCGCAGGTCATCAGCGTTCGCGGCCTGTCGCCTGACTTCGCCACCTCGCTGCTGAACGGCCGCGAGCTGGTCAGCACGGGCGACAACCGCTCCGTCGAGTTCGACCAGTACCCCTCCGAGCTGCTGGCTGGCGTGAACGTCTACAAAACGCCGGATGCCGGCCTGGTTGGCCAGGGCCTGTCGG
Source organism: uncultured Comamonadaceae bacterium (assembly GCA_963992225.1). GTDB lineage: Bacteria > Pseudomonadota > Gammaproteobacteria > Burkholderiales > Burkholderiaceae_C > Pelomonas. The sequence continues at coordinate 2,227 of CAXDTK010000388.1, forward strand.
GCACCATCGACATGCAGACCGTGCGCCCGCTGAACTTCGGCAGCCGCGTGATGGCGGTCAATGTGCGCGGCCAGAAGAATTCGCTGGGCGGTGCTGCCGGCACCAAGGGCACGGGCAACCGTGTCAGCGCCAGCTACATCGACCAATTCGCCGACCGCACCATCGGCCTGGTGCTGGGCTATGCCCACCAGGAAACGCCGATCCAGGAAGAGCAGGTCGGCCTGTACGAACCCTGGCAGGCCGTCGGCGCGGGCTGGCGCCCGGGCGTGGCGGCGGGCACGTTCTATTCCGATGGCATCAAGGCGCTGCGCCGCACCGGCGTGACCAAGCGCGACGCCTTCATCGCGACGGCCGAGTTCCGCCCGAACAAGGACTTCACCAGCGTGGTGGACTACTACCACACCAAGGCCAAGCAGGAAGACACCGCCAACCAGTTCGAGGTCAACCTCAGCGGCTACAACGGCGGCTACACGCCCGGTCTGAACATCACCTCGCCGGTGATCAACGACAACAAGACCTTCGTCGGCGGCACTGCCAGCGGCCTGTACCCGCTGGTGCGCGGCATGTACAACGACCGCAAGGACACCATCGACGCCTTCGGCTGGAACAACAAGCTCAAGCTGGCCGGAGGTGCCATGCTGACCGCAGATGTGAGCTACTCCAAGGCGGACCGCAAGGAAGTCAACCTGGAGAACAACACCCAGCTGCCGCCCACCGGCAGCACGGCGCCGCTGGACACGCTGAAGCTGAACTTCGCCACGGGCGGCTTCCCGACGCTGGCGCCCACGCTGAGCTATTCGGACCCGACCAAGCTCTTCCTGCGCGGCACCATCTACGGGTCGGGCTATGGCAAGACGCCCAGCGTGGAAGACGAGCTGAAGTCGTTCAAGCTGGCCGGCAACTTCCCCCTGCCGGACTCGATGAAGGGCTTCTTCCAGGACGTGGATGTCGGCTTCAACTACGCCGATCGTTCCAAGAAGAAGCGTCAGCCGGAAGGCAACATCAATGTGGGCGCCCAGGGCGACACATCGATCGCTGCAGATCTGCAGTACTCGCCGGTGGACCTGAGCTTTGCAGGCCTGGGCAGCGTCCCGGCCTGGAACGTGCCAGGCGCCGTGTCGCGCTACATGACGTTCAACCCCAGCGAAACCAGCGCCGCCTACCTGATCCCCAAGGCCTGGAACGTGTACGAGAAGACGACGACCGGCTACATCAAGGGCAACATCGACAGCGAGCTTGCCGGCATCCCCGTGCGCGGCAACGTCGGCCTGCAGGTGGTGCGCACGGACCAGTCGTCCACCTCCAACTACTGGGACAACAACGCGCCCGCAGGCAGCAACATCAAGCCGTTCAGCGACGGCAAGGTGCGTACGGACGTGCTGCCCAGCATGAACCTCGCGTTCTCGCTGGCGGACGACCAGACCCTGCGCTTCGCCCTGGCCCGCCAGATGGCCCGTCCCCGTGTGGACCAGCTGCGCTCGGGCATCGAATTCGGCATCGACAACGCGACCGGCAAGCCTGGTGCCAGCGGCGGCAACCCCAAGGCGGATCCCTGGATCGCCAACGCCTTCGACGTGTCGTACGAGAAGTACTTCGGCACCCGCGCTTACGTTGCCGCTGCGGCGTTCTACAAGGACTTGAAGAGCTACATCTACACGCAGAAGCAGGACGGCTACGACCTGAGTTCGTTCACCAAGACCTATGTGCCGCCGAGCACTTGCACGACGCCCGCAGGCGCCAACCAGCCTTGCCCGCCGGCACTGCCGACGGGCACCTTCACGGCGCCGTTCAACGGCAAGGGCGGCTCGCTGTCGGGTGTGGAGCTCTCGGCCTCGCTGCCGCTGAGCCTGGTGTCTGACAGCCTGAAGGGCTTTGGCATCCAGGCCAGCGCCAGCTTCACCAACAGCGGCATCAAGATCCAGGATCCGGAAAGCGCGAACAGCGTGGGCGGTGGGGACATTTCGCTGCCGGGCCTGTCCAAGCGCGTCTACAACCTGACGGCCTATTACGAAGCCAATGGCTTCGAGGC
>CAXDTK010000389.1:0-4207 GCA_963992225.1 uncultured Comamonadaceae bacterium
GGGCCTTGACGCATAAAGCTGCCGACTCGGCAGCTTTATGCTTCCTGGGCGGTGGCGGCAAAGTTATGGATGCGCAGCGCATCCGTGCGCACCTGAGGTGGTCGGCAATAAGGGTTCACCGAAAGCGCGAGGCGTTCGATTTCCGCCAAGTCGGCGCTTCGTCGAGCCGACGGGTGGTGCGTCACCCACCAGAAAGTTGCAAACGCCCAGCAACATAGCTGGTTGGGCCGCTCCCGCCTCCGAACACCGGTGGTGCCGTGAGCGCCGTTGGCAATTCATCGGCCGCGCCGCCGATAGCGACCGCAAGCTGCGGATACATCTTCACGAACCCCTCGGCTGCTCCTTCCATCCATTTGGGTCGAGGGTCAACACCTTCGCGCATGATCTTGAAGCCCCTGACTTCGACCACGCCCTGCGCAAGTGCGTTCATCATGGGCAGGTGTGAGCTGCCACCCGTCAGCACGACCTTAAGCCGCACGCCGCTCCGAGAAAGCCACTTCAGGTAGCTATCGTCCACAGCATTTAGCGCCTTCGTAAATCCATCCGCCACGCTCTTGGAGAAGCGCTCTACGGTGTCGTCCGCACGGAATTCCTCTAGGGTCAGATTGCCGACGGTTCCGTTGGACAGCACATACTCGATGTGGCCGGCAGTGAAAAGCCGCTCCTTAAGGTCGCGAATCTGCCTTCCGAGATCGGCGGAGACCACGCTACCCGCGATGTCCATGTGGTCGATAGATTCCCGCTTGAGGATGAAGCCACGGAGCAGTCTGTCCACCTGATTGCCGGCCAGGCCCAGTCCTTGAATCGATTCCGGTAGCGGATCATGCAAGGTGTCGCGCAGCAGGCGCGCCGCGCGTGCGGTCTGCAACGCCAGTCCGATGCTGCTGTCCGCGCTGCTGGCGGCCGCTTCGGCCGCTGCGCTGCCACCTGTGGCCCGTGCGGTGCGAGCCCGCCCCCGCGCCAGCCAGTCCCGGATTTCCTCCGGAATCTCGGGGTGACGACGAGCCAGGTCCTGCGCCACAGCCCTGGCTCGCTCAGGGTGGTTGCATAGGACCAGGAGCTGGTCGAGCAGCCCCTGATCGCCCTTACCCTGACGGCCTAATAGCACCAGAGCCTCCGTCACGTCCCTCGTCAGGCGGTCCAGAGGATCCTTCAACTCGACAGGCCAGGAACCGCCACCGCACAGCCTTCGGCAATACTCGACCGCACGGTACATCTGCGGGTCGGCCACCGCTGATATGCGCGTGCGTACGACATCGTGCACGAGCAGCAGCGCTTCCCGCGCCAGATCGATCTGTACCTTCTCGTCTTGCGGGCGGCCGAAGGCCGACAAAGGCAACGCCAAAAGGTCGTAGATCGCTTCGCCAAGCCCGTCCCCTGCTTCGCATTCGCTGTCCGCCAGCTCAGCTCGTAGAGCGGCAAGCGTTCGCGTAAGCCGTCTGGCTACCGTCTCACCAGGAGCCTCAGTCACCGGCCGCAGCTCCTCGAAAGCAGCGATCAGCTCCCGAAACGAGTCCACGAGCGCAGGCGCGCCGGTAAGCAGCGCATGCACCAGCTCTGCGCGAGCTTTCTCCCCAGCCTCTTCCTCAGCGATCGAGACTGCCAGGTAGCGGGGCAACCAGGGAACGCCCTTTTGCAGCGAGCAAGCACGTGCAAGGTTTAGCCGATCGTCCGCGCTGCCAAGCAGTTGCATCGGCGGCAGCTCGGCCGCAAATGCTGCGCGCAACTCCATTGCCAGAGTGGCCGACCATCGCCTTACCACCTGCGCCAGACGGACGCTCTCGGCAATGGCCAGCAATCGGACACCACGTTCCGGATGGTGCCGGCCGATTTCCAGCAGCAGCGCACGCCCGGCAAGGACATCGGGATGGGCGGCAAGCTTAGGCAAGACCTTGGTCGTGATCAGGTCCGTCAACGCCGATCGCCGTTCCTCAGCGGATGTACCCACATCGGCAAAACGCCGCAGCGTTGCATCTGGGATCGAGTCTTCCTTCATGGCGACGCAGTTTAGAAGGCGTGCCGGTAGGCGGCGTGCCAAAGCTATCCATCGGGGCGGATGCCGCGCTTGACCGCGTCGCTGGCTAAACGCATGCGGCCCCGATTAGGCGCCCTGCAGACCGGGCAACAACTCCTTCAGGTCTTCGTGATTTGCTGCCAGTCTTTCAAGCAGTTCCAGCGCTTCGGGGCCGCCGAACTGAGCGACCTGGGCCACGCGCGTGTCATTGATGTTCGGGTGTGCGCCAACGAGCATCGACGCGAGCATCTCGACGTGGCCCTTTCTTGATGCGCTGAGCACTTGGCTCCAGTCGAGAACCTCAATGTCTGTCTGCTTCGTCTTCAGATCCATGTAGTTGTTGCCGATAAGCATCCCGCGAACATCGGACTTCGGATATCGCGCCTGGATGTAGCGCATGTAGGTGATGAGCTGCAGTTCGTTCTGGTACGTCAGATGGTATTCCTGGCCAGGATTCTTTAGCTCGACGACCACGATGCGGTCGTACTCGCCTGGCGGCGAGAAATAGACGAAGTCCGGCCTCATCGCGGACGCTGGCGAGTTGTCGATCACCGGCGTGGTCAAGCCGTTCGCTTCCGCCTCGGCGATCACGCGCTTGAGCGTGACGTTGGCCGCCAGCTTCTCCATTTCGGGCCGCAGGATCCAGGGGAACGATTCGATGAGCCGTTGCAGGTCAGTCTCCGTGCCCTGATGGATCTTCTTGAAGAGCATGCTCAGCGCATAGACCCGCTGGGCGAAGGTGACCGCGAGCGACAACGACTCCGGTACCAAGTGCTTGCGCAACTGCTCGATCGTCTGGATGAACTGCTCGGCGTTGCCGTCGGTGGCCTTGAGCGCGTCCCACAACTGCTTGGTCATGCTGCGCATCGGCATGTGGACCCAAGCGCCCGACAGCGCCTCAATGGCGCGGTCTCGCGCGGGCTCATCGTTGCCGATGGAAGGCGAGATCTCCATCATCAGGTCGGCGAGAGCCTCGGTCTCCGTCTCCGACAGCTGATATTCCTTTTTCTCGCGGATGCGCTTGATGGTCTTGCTGCGGTCCGCGGCCGGCCTGAACTTCTCGTATGCGGACACCCAGTCCTTCACGCGGCGCTCGCCCCACGCGAGCAGGGCCTGGGCCTCGGGGTGCGCCCAATCAACCGTCGTGCGGTCCGTCGAGATCAGGTCGTCCGGAAGTTCATCGAGCCAATCCGCCTCGACGACGGCGTACATGTAGCGGATGAAGATCTCGTCGCCTTTGCGGCCAAAGGCGAATGGGCGGTCTTGAGCGATCTTGCCGTGCGCGTACACGCCGACCCCGGCTTGGTCCTGTGGCCACTGGGCCACTCCCACGAACCCGGCCCAATAGCGCACCGCCAGCTTCTTTCCGTCAACTTCGATCGCGTCGACGATGGGGGCCGACGGCTCGCCGATCTTGAAAGCAAACTCGGGTAGCGCCTGCTCCTCCTTCAGCTCGGCTCCGTTGACGAAGACCTTGAAGTCGTTGCGCAGCAGCGTCACGGTAAACCGGCGACCCATGGACTCGCCGATCGCTGCCGCATCGATGGCGCGTCGCGTTGACAGCTGCGTCATCGCAACGAGGGTCCCAGTACCAACACCGATACGCGCCACGAAGGGATCAGCAAAATCGGAGCAGTCTCGGGATTTCGCCAGGCCCGCAATATCGGACACAGTCGCTTCCGAGCAGATGACCTCCGGCTCGTAGACCGCGAGGTCCTCGCCGACCTCTTCTTCCAAGGCGCGCATCTTTGTCACATCGAAGCGCAGCCAAGTGACGACTTGCGCCCCGTCGTCCGCCTTGACCACCGACAGCAGATGGATATCGGAAGCAATGCCAAACGGCGCCAGCTTGCCGATGCCCTTGCGCCCCATGGGGTGCCGCTTGAGGTTCGGAGTGGTTTCGTCCGGCGCGTCCTTGGCGCGCTTGGGTTTGCCGATCACCAGGTAGCGCGTTCTCAGCATGTCTGGCGTCATGCCGCAGCCGTCGTCGGCGACGACTACACGCCGGTCGCCTTGGTGGTCGGCAATGTCGATCCAGACGTTGCGCGCCTCTGCATCCCAGGAATTGGACAGCAGCTCTGCTATGACGTTGGTGGGCTTGTTCTGGTACAGCTTGATCCCGAGGTGCTCGATGATCTTGAATCGCCCCGGGTTCCGCGGAGGCCCGTTGGTTTAAGTCAGACGGTCGCGGCC
>CAXDTK010000390.1:0-4164 GCA_963992225.1 uncultured Comamonadaceae bacterium
TGCCGGAGCTGGCCCAGCCGCTGTGGCTGCTGATGCACCCGGACGTGGCGCGGCTGCCGCGGGTCCGGCGTGCCGGCGATGCGCTGTCGGCCCGGTTGCGGCAGGTCGCCCCGCGGCTCGCCGGTCAGGCGTGAGGCTGCGGCATCCGCTGCGACAGGTGGGAGCCGCGCGCGGCCAGGTAGTGCAGGAAGCGCGCGCCGTAGTCGGCCACGACGGCCTGCTGCACGCTGGGCCGCGCGGCCAGCTGCCGGCGGTAGGCGGGCACCTTGGTCAGTCCGGCGAAGCAGCCGAAGTCGGCAATGAGGTCGAAGCCGTCGAACAGCCGGAACACCGGCGCCCAGGCGGCATCGGCCAGGCCGAAACGGTCGCCGTCGAAGCAGGGCCCCGCGCCGAGCTGCCGTTCCAGCGCCGCGAAGCGGCCGGCCAGGTCGGCCCGCTTGCGCTCGAAGGCCGCCGCATCGGGCGCCGAGTAGAACGCGAACACATCGCCGATGACGGCGGACGCGAATTCCGCCCAGGCGCGCTGGCGGGCCCGTGCGGCCGGCGCGGGCGGCAGCAGCGGCGTGCCCGGCGCCACCTCCTCCAGGTATTCGCAGATGGCGCCGGACTCGAACAAGGCCGTGTCGCCGTGGCGCAGCAGCGGCACCTTGCCCAGCGGGGACAGCGCCAGGAACCAGGCCGGCTTCGCGGTCAGGTCGATGTAGACGCGCTCGAAGGCCAGGCCCTTCTCGCCGAGCTGGATGGCGGCGCGCTGGGTGTAGGGGCAGAGGTGGTTGCTGATCAGCTCGAAGCTCGGCATGTCGGTGGCGGGGAGTGGCAGGAGGCGCCACGTTAGGCAGGCAGGCCCCGCGCCGCCATCGACAAGATGTTCAGGCTGCTGTGCAGAAATGTCGTGTCCTGCCCCCGCAGCCTCAGCCGCGCCGGATCAGCGCCGCGTAGCAGCCGCGGCGCGCATAGTGGGCGTGCAGGTAGTCGACATCGGGCTGCGCGAGCAGCCGCTCGATCAACCCCTCGACGGCCTCGCCCTCGGCGATGTCGGCGTCGACCATCATGCCGGCCGCATCGAAGGCGCGCAGCGACATCAGGCTGCGCAGCATCAGGGGCAGCTGGTCGACCGCGTCGAAGCGGGTCTCGGCATGCTCGCGCACGAAGATGGCGTGGCGCGAGCGGTAGGGCGTGTCGGCGGCCTGGTGCTCGTGGTTGACCAGCAGCACGGTCTCGCCGGGGCGGGCGAGCCGCAGCTCGACGCGGTCGGGAAAGCGGTCGCCCGCGCCGGCCGTCAGCCGCTGGGCGCCGTGGCGGGCCAGCTCGGCGTCGGCCAGGCCGAAGAGGTGGGCGAAGGGCTGGGGTGACAGCCCGGTGATGCGAAAGGACATGGCGTGCTCCGGTGGGATGCCGCCATTCTTGGGCGCCGGTGCGGCGGCGTCTGGCCGCAAGCGGACATGCAGTCCGGCGCTCGGTCCTGCGTTCAGTCCCGCCCGGCGGGGCGCTCGAAGCCGTTGTCCACCCAGGCCTCGGCCGCGCCCTGGCTGAGCCGGAAGCCGGCCGCCACCTTGACCTGCGCGAGCTGCTCGCCCGCGGCGTCGTGGGCGCGCAGCCAGGCGTAGGGGTCGTCCTCGGCGGGCACGATCTCCAGACTGATCTTCAGCCAGTTGCCGTCGCGCGCGACATAGAGCGCCTTGTTGAGCTGCGCGTGCAGCTGCTGCTCGTGGCGGCGGATCACCTCGGACGCGGTCTTCACCAGCGTGTTGAAGGCGTTGACGTCCAGCGGCTTGGGGTTCTTCTTGTCGCGCCCCATGGTCCACGGGCCGACCAACGCCGGCTCGCTCTCGCCGGCCTTGAACATGGCCACGGCCCAGCCCTCGTCGTCCTCGTTCTTGATGACCTGGGCGGTCCAGCCGTTGTCGCGCCACAGGCGCGGTTCGAACAGGGGTTCGTCGGGCTCGCTCATCGTGGCAGGCCCTGCAGGCAGCGTAGCGGTGGGTTCATGGAAGACAACTGGCGGCGCAAAGTCCGTCATTGTCGGCCCGCCGCAGCGGGCGCCTCAGCGCGCCGCGGCCGACGGCTGCACCGCCGGGGCGCGGGTCACGCGGGTCTTGCCGCCGGTGGTGACCAGGATGACCGGGTCGCCGGGGTTGAAGGCTTCGGCGCCTTTGGCCTGGATGATGGCGCGGCGCTCGCCGTTGCGCAGCTGGACGAGGATCTCCAGCGCGTCCTCGCGCGTGGAGGTGCGCTCGATGGCGTTGCCCACCACCGCGCCGGCCACGGCACCGATGACGCCGGCCACCTGGCCCTCGCGGCGGCCGCCGACCGAGCTGCCGGCAATGGCGCCCACCACGCCGCCGGCCACGCCGCCCACGCCGCTCTGCGAGCCGTCCACCGTCACGGGGCGGGACGACAGCACGGTGGCGTCCTGCACCTGCGACAGGCGCTGGGCGTCGCCGCGCTGGACGACGTCGGGGCTGGTCGTGGAGCAGGCGGACAGCGCCAGCGCGGCAGCGAGGGTGACGGAAGTGATGAGTCTGGACATGGGGTGTGCTCCTGGGCGTACAGCGGGCCCAACGTATCCAATTGTCCCGCCGTTGACCGGCGGTCGCCCCGGGCTACAAGTCTTTACGCGCCGGCGGTCAACCGCCACGCCTCAGCCGTGCAGGCGCGAGTGGCGCGGCACGCTGGCGAGCAGGAACTCCATCTGGTCGACCAGGATGCGGCGGCCGCGCAGGATCATGTCCTCGTGCAGGCTGGGCACGTAGGGCAGGTAGAGCAGGCTCATGTGCGCCTCCTCGGGCATGCGGCTGCCCTTGCGGCCGTTGCAGGGCCGGCAGGCGGTGATGCAGTTCATCCACGTGTCCTGCCCGCCGCGGGAGGTGGGCTGGATGTGCTCGCGGGTCAGGTCCTCCACCAGGAAGCGGTGGCCGCAGTAGGCGCAGACGAAGCGGTCGCGGGCGAACAGCTTGGTGTTGGACAGTGCCGGCGCCTGCCGCCAGGCCCGGCTGGGCACCGCGCCGCGCACGGCGATGATGGGATGCACCTCGATGCGCGACTGCCGGCCGCTGATGCGCTGCCAGCCGCCGCGCAGCACCTGGCAGGGGTCGCCCAGCGTCCAGGCGACACCGTCGCTGGCGTAGAGCACCGCCGCCTCGCGCGTGGTGATCCAGGCCTGCGGGCGGCCGGAGACATCGAGTTGGAGCACATCCACAGCATCAACCTCCTGCCCGGGAGACTACTGCAGAAGCCGCCAGCGGCTCAAGCGCGGCTCCATGACGGTGGCGACCCCCGGGTCATCCCTAGGTCGGCGGGCTTATTAGGCACATCACCCTAGGAATTCGCGGGGTGATGCTGGCGCTGTCACGGGAGCGACCTGCAAAATAGAACGATCGTTCGTTTTATTCCTGACCCTCCCGCCGTGAGCACGCTGCCCGCCTCCGCCAAGAAAGCCGCCCCGCTGCGCGCGCCCAAGCCGCTGCGCGTGGCGCGCTCGCTGCAGAAGGGCCAGCAGACGCGGGCCGCCATCCTGGAAGCCGCGCTGGGCCTGGCCTCGCACATGGGCCTGGAAGGGCTGTCCATCGGCGCGCTGGCCGACGTGACCGGCATGAGCAAGTCGGGCGTGTTCGCCCATTTCGGCTCGCGCGAGGAGCTTCAGATCGCGGTGGTCACGGAGTACCACGCCAAGTTCGAGGAAGAGGTCTTCTTCACCGCCATCCGCGAGCCGCGCGGCCTGCCCCGGCTGCGCGCGATGTTCGAGCGCTGGGTGCGCCGCGTGTCGGTCGAGGTCGACTCGGGCTGCATCTACATCAGCGGCGCCGTCGAGTTCGACGACCGGCCGGGCCCCGTGCGCGACGCGCTGGTCGGCATGGTCAAGGCCTGGCACGACGCGCTGCACAAGGCCATCGAGCTGTCCGTGCAGGAAGGCCATCTGAAGCCCGACGCGGATGTCGACCAGATCGTCTTCGAGCTGCACGGGCTGATCCTGTCGCTGCACCATGACGCGCGCTTCATGCGCGTGCCCGGCGCGCTGGCCCGCGCCGGCGTCGGCTTCGACCGGGTCATCCAGTTCTACGCGACGCCGGCCGGCCTGCAGGTCGACGCCGCGCGCAAGTCTCCCAAGCACGGCGCCGCATCCCGGCGCTGACACCATCCCCACCCTACCGACCGCTCCAGGAG
>CAXDTK010000391.1:0-4162 GCA_963992225.1 uncultured Comamonadaceae bacterium
CACCTAAGCCTTCGTCGGCAGCGTCAGATGTGTATAAGAGACAGCGTCGAGACCGAGCTGACCAGCGGCCTGCAGGTGCTGCTGCGCACGCCGGCCGGCTGGGTGGGCGGTGCCGACCCGCGGCGCGAAGGCGTGGTGCTGGGCGAGTAGCCGGCGCCCTGCGCCTGCACCTGCGCGGGCGCGGCATGCCGTCCGACACGCTGCGGCGCGCTGCCCGCCTAGGCTGCGGCGCAGGCCCGGCCACGCGGGCGCGCAGCCGGGGATGCCGACATGGACGATGCACCACCAAGCCTTTCACGCCGGGACGTGCTGATCGCCAGCGCGGCCACGGCCACCTTCAGGGCCGCCGACGCGGCCGACCGGGAGCCCGCCATGCCGGCCGCAGCCGACCTGCCGTCCACGATGAGCCGCGTGACGCTGGAGATCAACGGTGAGCGCCAGACGGTGGACGTCGACACGCGCACCACGCTGCTGGACCTGCTGCGCGAGCACCTGCAGCTGACCGGCACCAAGAAGGGCTGCGACCATGGCCAATGCGGCGCCTGCACGGTGCTGCTGGACGGCCGGCGCATCAACAGCTGCCTGATGCTGGCCGTGATGGCCTCGGGCGCGCAGGTCACCAGCATCGAGGGCCTGGGCACGCCTGCCAACCCGCACCCGCTGCAGGCGGCCTTCGTGGCCCATGACGGCTACCAGTGCGGCTATTGCACGCCGGGGCAGATCTGCTCGGCCGTCGGCATGCTGGACGAGGCCAGGCGCGGCATGCCCAGCCATGTGACCGCGGACCTGACCGCGGACGTGAGCGCGGCCCAGCCGCTGTTGTCCCTCGACGAGCTGCGCGAGCGCATGAGCGGCAACCTGTGTCGCTGCGGCGCCTACGCCAACATCGCGGTGGCCATCGCCCAGGTGGCCGGCAGCGGCCCGGCGGCGGCAGGGAAGGGGGCCGCATGAAAGCCTTCAGCTACCTGCGCGCCCGCACGCCGGCCGAGGCCGCCGCGGCCGTGGCCAGCCAGCCCGATGCCCGCTTCGTCGCCGGCGGCACCAACCTGCTGGACCTGATGAAGCTGCAGATCGAGGCGCCCGCCCATCTGGTGGACATCAACTTCCTGGGCCTGGACCGCATCGAGCCCCTGCCCGACGGCGGCCTGCGCGTCGGCGCGCTGGTGCGCAACAGCGACCTGGCCGCCGACCCGCGCGTGCGGCGCGACCATGCGGTGCTGGCGCGTGCGCTGCTGGCGGGGGCGTCGGGCCAGCTGCGCAACCGCGCCACCACCGCCGGCAACCTGCTGCAGCGCACCCGCTGCCCCTACTTCTACGACACCGCCCAGCCCTGCAACAAGCGCCAGCCCGGCAGCGGCTGCGCCGCCCAGGGCGGCGTGGCCCGCGCGCTGGCCATCGTGGGCGGCAGCGCCGCCTGCATCGCGACGCACCCCAGCGACATGGCCGTCGCGATGCGCGTGCTGGACGCCCAGGTCGAGACCGTCCGGCCCGACGGCCAGGCGCGCCGCATCCCCATCGCCGACTTCCACAAGCTGCCCGGCGACACGCCGCACCTCGAGCATGCGCTGGCCCGGGGCGAGCTGGTCACCGCCGTGCTGCTGCCGCCGCCGGTGGCCGGCGCGCAGGTCTACCGCAAGGTGCGCGACCGCGCGTCCTACGCCTTCGCGCTGGTGTCGGTGGCCGCGGTGCTGCCGCGCGACGGCCCGGTGCGCGTGGCCTTCGGCGGCGTCGCGCCCAGGCCCTGGCGCGTCGAGGCGGCCGAGCCTGCATTGCAGCAGGGGAGGCAGGGGCTGGCGGCCTATGTGGCCCAGGCCTTTGCCGGCGCGCGGCCCGCCGCCGACAACGCCTTCAAGCTGCCGCTGGCCGAACGCACGCTGGCCGCCGCGCTCCACGCCGCCCGGGGATGACCATGCGCTTCGACAAGCCCGCCACCACCAACCCCATCGACCAGGGCCGCGTCGTCGGCCGCCCCACGCCGCGCATCGACGGGCCGCTGAAGACCACCGGCACGGCGCCCTATGCCTACGAGCACCACGAGCCGGCGGCCGCGGTCGGCTACGTGGTGTGCGCCGGCATCGCCAAGGGCCGGGTGACGGCGATGCACCTGACCGCGGCGCGCGCCGCCCCGGGCGTGCTGGCCGTCGTCACCGCGCAGAACGCCGGCAAGCTGGGCAAGGGCAGCAGGAACACCGCCAGGCTGCTGGGCGGGCCGGAGGTCGACCACTACCACCAGGCGCTGGCCGTCGTGGTGGCCGAGACCTTCGAGCTGGCGCGTGCCGCGGCGGCGCTGGTGGACATCCGCTACGAGGCCGCGCCGGGCCGCTTCGACCTGGCGGCCGCCAGGCCCCATGCCCCGATGGCCAGGAGCGACGGCATGGGCGGCAAGGCGCAGACCCGGCATGGCGACTTCGAGCCCGCGTTCGCCAAGGCGCCGGTGCAGCTGGACGCCACCTACAGCACGCCCGACCAGAGCCACGCGATGATGGAGCCGCATGCCACCCTGGCCCGGTGGGACGGCCAGCGGCTGACGGTCTGGACGGCCAACCAGATGGTGGGCTGGGCCGTGGACGACCTGGCCAGGACGCTGGGCATGCCCAAGGCCCAGGTGCACGTCAAGTCACCGTTCATCGGCGGAGGCTTCGGCGGCAAGCTGTTCCTGCGTGCCGACGTGCTGCTGGCCGCGCTGGGCGCCCGCGCGGCGGGCCGGCCGGTCAAGCTGGCGCTGCCGCGCCCGCTGATCGCCAACAACACCACCCACCGGCCCGCCACCCTCCAGCGCATCCGCATCGGCGCGCAACGGGACGGCCGCATCAGCGCGATCGCGCATGAGAGCTGGTCCGGCGACCTGCCCGGCGGCGGCCCCGAGACGGCGGTGGCGCAGACCCGGCTGCTCTACGCCGGCGCCCACCGCATGACCGCGATGCGGCTGGCGGTGCTGGACCTGCCCGAGGGCAACGCGATGCGTGCCCCCGGCGAGGCGCCCGGCATGATGGCGCTGGAGATCGCCATGGACGAGATGGCCGAGACGCTGGGCCTGGACCCGGTGGCCTTCCGCGTGCGCAACGACACCCAGGTCGACCCCGAGAAGCCGCAGCGCCCGTTCTCGCAGCGCCGCCTGGTGCAGTGCCTGACCCAGGGCGCCGAGCGCTTCGGCTGGCGGCATCGCTCGGCCCGGCCGGCGCAGGTGCGCGAGGGCGACTGGCTGGTGGGCCTGGGCGTGGCCGCGGCCTTCCGCAACAACCTGCTGATGAAGTCCAGGGCCCGGGTGCGGCTGGACGCGCAGGGCCGCGTGACGGTCGAGACCGACATGACCGACATCGGCACCGGCAGCTACACCATCATTGCGCAGACGGCGGCCGAGACGCTGGGTCTGGCGCTGGACCGCGTGGTGGTGCGGCTGGGCGACTCCAGCTTCCCGGTGTCGTGCGGCTCGGGCGGCCAGTGGGGCGGCAACAACGCCTGCGCGGGCGTCTATGCCGCCTGCATGAAGCTGCGCGGCCTGATCGCCCGGCAGGCCGGGCTGGGGGAGAGCGCGGTGTTCGCGGGCGGCGAGGTGCGCGGCGCCGGCAAGGCGCTGCCGCTGAAGGACTTTGGTGGCCTGGTGGCCGAGGACGGCATCGAGTACGGCGACCTCGACAAGCGCTACCAGCAGTCCACCTTCGGCGCGCATTTCGTCGAGGTGGCGGTGGACGCCTTCACCGGCGAGGTGCGGGTGCGCCGCATGCTGGCGGTGTGCGCGGCCGGCCGCATCCTCAACCCCATGTCGGCGCGCAGCCAGGTGATCGGTGCGATGACCATGGGGGTGGGCGCGGCGCTGATGGAGGAGCTGCACGTGGACCGCCGCCGCGGCTTCTTCGTCAACCACGACCTGGCCGGCTACGAGGTGCCGGTGCATGCGGACATCCCGCAGCAGGAGGTGGTGTTCCTGGACGAGACCGACCCGGTCTCGTCGCCGATGAAGGCCAAGGGCGTGGGCGAGCTGGGCATCTGCGGGGTGGCGGCGGCGGTGGCGAACGCGGTCTACAACGCCACGGGGGTGCGGGTTCGGGACTATCCGATCACGCTGGACAAGTTGTTGCCGGGGCTGCCGGCGGTGGCTTGAAAGCGCTTTGCCTTGCTTCTGTCTCTTATACACATCTCCGAGCCCACGAGACGGACTCCT
>CAXDTK010000392.1:0-4118 GCA_963992225.1 uncultured Comamonadaceae bacterium
GCCCCCGCGCGGCCCCCGCCCCCCGGGGCCCGCGCCCCAACCCCCCGGGCCTTCTCCCACACCCTCACCATGTGCCCCGGCGCGGGGCCGCGGGGGCGGCCCGCGTCAACGGCCGAGGGTCAGCCGCAGCTGCCGGAACCGCAGCCGGAGCCGCTGGCGCCGGCGGTCACCGGCTCGCGGCATTCGCCGGTGGCCGGGTCGAAGCCGCGCTGCTCCATCGTGAAGACGAGCGCCGCGTCCATCATCTCGGCATGGCCGGGGAACCACTGCGTCAGCTCGTGGCGCAGGATGGCCAGCGGCTCGCGGTCGTTCAGCTCGTTGGCGTAGCGACGCGCCTCGCGCATCACGTTCAGCACCATCGCATGCTGGCCGGCGTGGCAGTTCTGCGGCTCGAAACCACAGCGCGCCATCCAGTCCTCCTCCATCGCGAAGTGGGCCTCGGTGTGGGCCAGCAGCGCCTCGAAGGCGGGCAGGGCGTCGCTGCCCGCGTCCAGCGCGGCGCCGAAGGCGTTCAGCAGTTCGACGAACTCCTGGTGGGTGGTGTCCAGCTGCGGCTGGTTCAGGACCAGCGACTCGGTCCAGGCAAGGGGGCTGCTCATGGGATGGATGCTAGGAAAGACGGCGCGCGTCGGCCTTGATCTGGCTTAAGCCGGCTGCGTCGGGCCGGTTCAACCCGGCGTGACGGGCTCAGGCCAGCCGCGCGCGGTGGCGGGCCACCTGGGCGCGCACCTGCGCCGGCGCGGTGCCGCCCAGCACGTTGCGGGCGTTCAGCGAGCCTTCCAGCGACAGCACGTCGAACACGTCGGCCTCGACGCGCGCATCGAAGGCGCGCAGCGCATCCAGGCTCAGCGCGGCCAGGTCCACGCCCTGGGCGGTGGCGGTCTTGACGGCGTGGGCTACCACCTCGTGGGCGTCGCGGAAGGGCAGGCCCTTCTTGACCAGGTAGTCGGCCAGGTCGGTCGCGGTGGCATGGCCCTTCAGCGCCGCGGCGCGCATGGCCTCCGGCTTGGCGGTCAGGCCGGCCAGCATGTCGGCAAAGATGCGCAGCGTGTCCTTCAAGGTGTCCACCGTGTCGAACAGCGGCTCCTTGTCTTCCTGGTTGTCCTTGTTGTAGGCCAGCGGCTGGCCCTTCATCAGCGTGACCAGGCCCATCAGGTGGCCCACCACGCGGCCGGTCTTGCCGCGCGCCAGCTCGGGCACGTCGGGGTTCTTCTTCTGCGGCATGATCGACGAGCCCGTGCAGAAGGCATCGGGCAGCGCGATGAAGCCGAAGTTCTGGCTCATCCACAGGATCAGCTCCTCGGACAGCCGGGAGATGTGGATCATCACCAGCGACGCGGCGGCGCTGAACTCGATCGCGAAGTCGCGGTCGCTGACGGCGTCCAGGCTGTTCTGGCACACGCACGCCTGGCCTTGGTCATCCACCATGCCCAGCGTGCGGGCCACGCGCTCGCGGTCCAGCGGGTAGCTGGTGCCGGCCAGCGCCGCGGCGCCCAGCGGCAGGCGGTTGACGCGCTTGCGGGTGTCCGCCATGCGCTCGGCGTCGCGGGCGAACATCTCCACATAGGCCAGGAGGTGGTGGCCGAAGCTGACCGGCTGTGCCACCTGCAGGTGGGTGAAGCCGGGCAGGATGACGTCGGCGTACTGCTCGGCCTTGTCGACCATGACGCGCTGCAGGGCCGCCAGCAGGCCGCCGATCTCGTCGATCTCGCCGCGCAGCCACAGGCGCACGTCGGTGGCGACCTGGTCGTTGCGGCTGCGGCCGGTGTGCAGCCGCTTGCCGGCAATGCCCATGCGCTCGGTCAGGCGGGCCTCGATGTTGAGGTGCACGTCCTCCAGGTCCAGCTGCCAGGTGAAGCGGCCGGCCTCGATCTCGGCGGCGATCTCGTTCAGCCCGCGCTGGATGGCGGCATGGTCCTCGGCACTCAGGATGCCCTGCGCGGCCAGCATCTCGGCATGCGCCAGGCTGCCGGCGATGTCGGCGCGCCAGAGCCGCTGGTCGAAGCCGACGCTGGCGGTGTAGCGCTTGACCAGCTCGCTCATCGGCTCGGAAAAGAGCGCGGACCAGGCTTGGGACTTGTTGGCGAGTTGGTTGTCTGACATGGAGAGCGGTGGAAATCAGCGCGCAAAATGCGCCGCAGTCCGGGATTATCGAACGCCAGCTTCAGCACTGCTTCTCAAGCCACGCACATGCTCTTCTTCAAGCGCCGCGCCCAGCCCCGTCAGAGCGTCTGGCACGAGTCCACGCAGCTGAGCCAGTGGCTGGGCTTCACGGCGACCGAGCTGCCGCAACTGCCCGAGCTGAGTTCCGCCCCGCTGCTGGACCCGACCCGCGCCTTCGACGTCTGCCATGTGGGCCTGGTGCTGCGGGCGGTGCTGGGCGTGCAGCTGCTGCTGGCGCTGGGCACGGCCCTGGTCGCGCGCGACGCCGGCCAGTGGCTCGCGCTGACCGCCAACGGCACGGTCGTGACGATGTTCGCGGTGCTGTCGTGGCTGCTGGTCGTGTGTGCCGCCAAGCGTCTGTGGCCGCGGCTGCCCGAGCCGGCCCAGTGGCTGGCGCTGATGGCGCTGGGCGCGCTCGGCGCGCTGCTGGGCTTCTGGCTGCTGAGCCTGACCAGCGAGGAGCCGCCCGGGGCCTGGCGCATCGGCAGCATCGCCACGGCGGGCGCCAGCGGCGCGGCCATGCTGCTGGCCTGGCTGAAGCTGCGCGAGCACACGCAGCGCCCGGCCGACGCACTGGCTCAGCTGGTGGAACTGCAGTCGCGCATCCGGCCGCATTTCCTGTTCAACACCCTCAACAGCGCCATCGCGCTGGTGCAGGTGGACCCAGCGCGCGCCGAGAGCGTGCTGGAGGACCTGGCCGAACTCTTCCGCGTGGCGCTGGCCGATGCCAGTGCCTCGGTCACGCTGGGCGAAGAGGTGGAGCTGGCGCGCCGCTACCTGGCCATCGAGCAGATCCGGTTCGGCAAGCGGCTGCGGGTCACCTGGCAGCTCGACCCCGAGGCCGATGCCGCGCGCGTGCCGCCGCTGCTGCTGCAGCCGCTGGTGGAGAACGCGGTGCGTCACGGCGTCGAGCCCAACGACGAGGGCGGCGAGCTCAAGGTCAGCACGCGGCGGCGCGGCAGCGAGGTCGAGATCCGCATCGTCAACACGGTTGGCGCGGCGTCGCGCATCCCGGGCCATGGCCTGGCGCTGCGCAATGTGCGCCAGCGGCTCAAGCTGATGCACGACGTCGCCGCGCGCTTCGAGGTCGACGCCACCGAACACCGCTTTTCACTGCGCATCCTGGTCCCGCTATGACGGCTTTACGCATCCTCATCGTCGACGACGAACCCCTGGCCCGGCTGCGCCTGCGCGGCCTGGTGGACGCCATCCAGGAGCCGTGCTGCCAGGTGGTGGCCGAGGCCGCCACCGCCTCGCAGGCGATCGTCTGGCTGCGCGACCACGGCTGCGACCTGCTGCTGCTGGACGTGCAGATGCCCGGCGCCGACGGCCTGCAGCTCGCCGAGACGCTGGCCCAGCGCCTGCCGGGCCAGCCCATGCCGCTGGTCATCTTCGTCACCGCCCACGCGATGCATGCGCTGCGCGCCTTCGAGCTGGAGGCGCTGGACTACCTCACCAAGCCCGTGCGCCGCGAGCGCCTGCAGGCCGCGCTGGCCAGGGCCGCGCAGCGGCTGTGCGAACGCGCGGCGGTGCAGGCCACCCAGCCGGCTGACCTGCCCATGCCGCCGCCCGAGCAGGCCGACTTCATCACGCTGACCGACCGCGGCCGCCTGCTGCGCGTGCCGGTGGCCGAGGTGCTGTACTTCAAGGCCGAGCTGAAATACCTGACGCTGCGCACCGCCAGCGAAACCCATGTGATGGACGGTGCGCTGACCGACCTGGAGCAGCGCCTGGGCGACCGCTTCCTGCGCGTGCACCGCAACGCGCTGGTCGCCCGCTGGGCCGTGCGCGAGCTGGAGCGGCACGCCCCCACCAACTTCGGCGAGCTGGACGGCGGCGACCCCAATGCCGACAGCGCCGACAGCTGGGCCGTGCGCATCGTGCATGTGGACGAATGGCTGGCCGTGTCGCGCCGCCAGGTGTCGGCGGTGCGGGAGGCGCTGGCGGGGCAGGGG
>CAXDTK010000393.1:0-4091 GCA_963992225.1 uncultured Comamonadaceae bacterium
CGGGCATCCACACCAACCTGACGCTGCTGTTCTGCCTGGCCCAGGCGCGCGCCTGCGCCGACGCGGGCGTGCAGCTGATCTCGCCCTTCGTGGGCCGCATCTACGACTGGTTCAAGAAGACCGCCGGCGGCAGCTGGGACGAAGCCGCCATGGCCGGCCCCAACGACCCCGGCGTGCGCTCGGTCGTCGAGATCTACCGCCACTACAAGCGCCACGCCATCCGCACCGAGGTGATGGCCGCGAGCTTCCGCAACACCGGCCAGATCCTCGCGCTGGCCGGCTGCGACCTGATGACCATCAGCCCGGCTCTGCTGGCCGAGCTGGCCGCCTCGACCACGCCCGTGCGGCGCCACCTGGCGCCCGAGGGCCCGGCCGAACCCGCGCCTGCGCCGCTGACCGAGGCCGAGTTCAACGCCGCGCTGGCCGCCGACGCGATGGCGCGCGACAAGCTCGCCGAAGGCATCGCGCAGTTCATCGCCGACACCGAGACGCTGGAACAGCTGATCCGCTCCCTTCAAGGTTGAACACCATGCAAGACCTGACCCTCGCTGCCAACGCGCTGCGCCTGCTCGCCGTCGACGCCGTGCAGCAGGCCAACTCCGGCCACCCGGGCATGCCCATGGGCATGGCCGACCTCGCCGCCGTGCTGTGGGGCCGCCACCTGCGCCACAACCCGGCCGACCCGCGCTGGCCCGGCCGCGACCGTTTCGTGCTGTCCAACGGCCACGGCTCCATGCTGCTGTACGGCCTGCTGCACCTCAGCGGCTACGACTTGGTCCTAGAGGAGCTCAAGGCCTTCCGCCAGCTGCACAGCAAGACGCCCGGCCACCCCGAGGTGGGCCTGACGCCCGGCGTCGAGACCACCACCGGCCCGCTGGGCCAGGGCCTGGCCAACGCGGTGGGCATGGCGCTGGCCGAGCAGCTGCTGGCCGCGGAGTTCAACACGCCCGGGCACCGCGTCGTGGACCACCGCACCTGGGTGTTCTGCGGCGACGGCTGCCTGATGGAAGGCATCTCGCACGAGGCCGCCTCGCTGGCCGGCAGCTGGGGCCTGTCCAAGCTGGTCGTCATCTACGACGACAACGGCATCTCCATCGACGGCGATGTGAAGGGCTGGTTCGGCGACGACACGCCGGCCCGCTTCGAGGCCTATGGCTGGCGCGTGATCCGCAACGTGGACGGCCATGACCTCGCCGCCATCGACGCCGCGCTGGGCGCCGCCACCGAGGACGTCGGCCGGCCCACGCTGATCTGCGCCCGCACCGTGATCGGCCAGGGCTCGCCCAACAAGGCGGGTGGCCACGACGTGCACGGCGCGCCGCTGGGCGCGGCCGAAGTGGCGGCCGTGCGCGCGGCGCTCAACTGGCCGCACCCGCCCTTCGTCGTGCCCGCCGCGGCGCGCGCCGCGCTGGATGCGCGCGAACGCGGTGCCGCCGCACAGCGCGAGTGGGCGGCCCGCATGCAGGCCTACCGCCTTGCCCAACCGGCGCGTGCCGCCGAGCTGGCACGCCGCCTGCGCGGCGAGCTGCCCGAGGACTTCGAGCGCCGCTGCAGCGCGCAGCTCGCCGAGACGGCCGCCCGCGCCGAGACGCTGGCCTCGCGCAAGGCCTCGCAGAACTGCATCACCGCGCTGGCCGCGCTGCTGCCCGAGCTGCTGGGCGGCTCCGCCGACCTGGCGCCGTCCAACCTGACGCAGTGGCCGGGTTGCCGCTCGGTGGAGAAGGCCGCCGCCGGCGGCAACTACCTGCACTACGGCGTGCGCGAGTTCGCGATGGTGGCCATCCAGACCGGGCTGGCGCTGCACGGCGGCTTCCGGCCGTTTGCCGGCACCTTCCTGATGTTCTCGGAGTACGCGCGCAACGCCATCCGCATGGCGGCGCTGATGCGCAGCAACCCGGTCTACGTCTTCACGCACGACTCCATCGGCCTGGGCGAGGACGGCCCCACCCACCAGCCGGTGGAGCAGCTCGCGACGCTGCGCCTGGTGCCCAACCTGGATGTCTGGCGGCCCGGCGATGCGGTCGAGACGGCGGTGGCCTGGCAGACCGCCCTCCGCCACCGGCACACGCCCACCTGCCTGGTGCTGTCGCGCCAGAACCTGCCCCACCAGGCGCGCGGCGCGGACACCCTGGCCGCCATCCCGCGCGGCGGCTATGTGCTGGTGCGCGAGGCGGCCGACGCGCCGCTGCAGGTGGTGCTGATCGCCACCGGCTCCGAGCTGGACCTGGCCGTGCAGGCGCAGCGCCGGCTGGCCCACAGCGGCATCCATGCGCGCGTCGTGTCCATGCCGTCCTGCTTCACCTTCGAGCAGCAGGATGCCGCCTGGCGCCGCGCCGTGCTGCCGCCGGGCGTGCCGCGCGTGGCGGTGGAGGCCGGCGTGACGGCCGGCTGGCGGCAGTACGTGGGGCTGGACGGCGCCGTGGTGGGCATCGACGGCTTTGGCGAATCGGCACCGGCCGCGGCGCTGGCCGCCCACTTCGGCATCACGGTGCAGGCCGTGGTGGACGCCGCGCTGCGCAGCCTGGTGCGCTGAGCCCCCGCCTCAATGGTGCGTGCGCTCGCGCGCCGCGGCGTTGCGCCTGCGGGTCTCGGCGCCCTTCCTGGCCGACGCGGAGCGCTCGGCCGCGGTGCGGCTGGCCGCCGCCTGGCCGCCCAGCCGGCCGCCCTTGCGCGACGGCTCATGGTTCTCGGGCTGGCCCCGGCCCGAGCCGGACTTCCTGCCGCCGCCGGTCTCCTTGTTGACGGTGGCCCAGGCGCGCGCTTCGGCCTCCTGCTCGGGCACGCCGCGCTGCTCGTAGCCGGCCTCGATGTGCGCCGCCTGGCGCTTCTGCTTGTCCGTGTACGACGACTTGTCACCGCGTGGCATGGGGGGCTCCTGAGGGTGGAAACCCCCACCTTGCGCCCATGCGCCGGCCCCGTTTGTAGGACGGTGCCCAGCCTCAGTACAAGCGGACGGCCATGTCGAAATGCCAGCTGCGACGGATCTCGACCACGTCGTAGTCGCGCAGCAGCGCCGGCGGGAAGGCCGGGTAGTTCTCCTGGCTGCGCACGACGCGCGTGATCGCCTCGTCCAGCGCCGGCACGCCGCTGCTGCGCACGAAGCTGATGGACTCCACCGAGCCGTTGCTGCGCACCGCCACGGTGACGATGGGGTCGGTGTGGGGCTGGCGCGCCGCGTCGCGCAGCAGCTCGGCGCCGGCATTGAGCTGGATCTTGCGCGCCCAGGCCTCCGCGTACAGCACCAGCTCGGCGTTCGGGTCGGTGCGGCCGAACAGCCGGCCGCGGCGGGCGGGCGTCCAGTCGGGGCGCTGGCGCTCGGCGTCGCGCCGGGCAGCCTCCTCGTCGAGCTGGCGGCCGATGGCACGCAGCCGCGCCTCGCGCTGGTCCGCCTCGGCCTGCGCCTGCGCCGCGGCCAGGCGGGAGGCGTCCAGGCGGCCCGCGGCCAGCCGCGCGGCGTCCTGCCGGGCCGCCTCGGCGCGCGCAGCCTCCTGCCGCCCTGCCTCCAGCCGGGCCGCCGCCTGCCGGGCCGCTTCGGCACGCTCGGTCTCGGCACGGGCCGCCTCCTGGCGCGCCGCGGCCTGCCGCTCGGCCTCGGCGCGTGCGGCGTCCTGGCGGGCGGCGTCGGCGCGCAAGCTCTCCTGGCGGGACGCTTCGGCGCGGGCGGCCTCCTGGCGCAGCGCTTCGGCCCGTGCGGCGTCCTGGCGGGCGGCCTCGGCCCGGGCCGCCTCCTGCCGCAAGGCATCCAGCCGGGCCGCTTCCAGTTGCCGGGCGCGCTGCTGCGCTGCCTCGCGGGCCACGTCCAGCTGCGCCAGCTCGGCCGAGCGTTCGCCGTCGGCGGTCACGCGCAGCGCGTCGCCCGCCCGGCCGACGCGCTCCAGCGCCGGGCCCGACGCGGCACCGAACGCGGCGATGGCGGCCGGCTTCAGGTCCTGCCGGGCGGCGTCCAGCTGCGCCAGCTCGGCAGTGCGCTCGCGCGCCGCCCGCTCATCGCGCGGCCGCAGCGCCTCGCCGGCCGGGCGCAGCGCTTCGACGACGGGCGCCGAGGCGGCCGCGAACGCCGCCACCACCGTGCTGGGCAGGGCCGCGGCCGC
>CAXDTK010000394.1:0-4029 GCA_963992225.1 uncultured Comamonadaceae bacterium
CCCGAGGCGCGGCCGGCCGCGCCGCTGGACGCCCCCGGCCATGCGCCCGCGCCCAGCCTGTTCGCCACCGCGCCGCAGCTGGCCAGCCATGAGCTCGACGCCGAGGCGCGCCGGCGGCTGTTCCCCGGCGAGCGCCGCCACGAGGAATGGCAGGACGGCCGGCTGCTGAGCTTCTTCAGCGGCGCGGCCGGGCCGGGCAGCCATGTGGTGCTGCGCGCCAAGGAGCTGCTGGTGCAGCGCCCGCATGGCCACATCCTGCGTGCCGGCCACCACCTGGTGCCCGACGAGGCCGCGCTGACCTCCACCTGCTGGATGGGCGGCGTGTTCCATTCGATGCTGACCCAGGGCCACGTCAGCATCAACCGGCTGCTGTCCACGCAGCGCAGCCTGTTGGGCCTGTTCCGTACCGCGGGGCTGCGCCTGTTCGTGCCGGCGCCGCAGGGCGGCTGGCAGCTGCTGGGCCTGCCCTCGGCCTTCGAGATGCAGCCGCAGCGCTGCCGCTGGCTGTATGCGCATGACGGCGGGCTCATCGAGGTCGTCGCGGCGGCGGGCGCGGCGCCGGACCGCATGACGCTGGTGCTGCAGGTGCTGCAGGGCGAGGCCTTGCCGCTGCGTGCCAGCCTGCACCTGGCGCTGGGCGGCGACGACGGCGCGGCACCGCTGAAGCCGGCCTGGGTGCACAGCGGCGAGCAGCTGCGCATCACGCCGCCCGCCGGCAGCGAGCTGGCAGCACGCTTCCCCGACGGTGCGCTGGTCGTCGAGGCTCCGGGCCTGGCCATCGCGGGCGACGACGGGCGGCTCTACGACGACGGCGCGAGCCGCGGCGAGCCGGTGCTGTGCCTGGACTTCGCGCCCGCCACGGCGTTCACGCTGACGCTGCGCGGCGCGCTGCTGCAGGCCGGCCCGGTGGCGTCGCAGCCGCTGGCGCTGCCGCAGTGGCAGTTGCCGCTGCCGGCGCTGGCCCAGCTGCGCGACATCCTGCCCTGGTACGCCCACAACGCGCTGGTGCACTACCTGTCGCCGCGCGGCCTGGAGCAGTACTCCGGCGGCGGCTGGGGCACGCGCGACGTCTGCCAGGGCCCGCTGGAGATGCTGCTGGCGCTGGGCCAGACGGCGCCGGTGCGCGACCTGTTGCTGCGCACCTTCGCCGCCCAGAACCCGGACGGCGACTGGCCGCAGTGGTTCATGTTCTTCGAGCGCGAGGCCGGCATCCGCGCTGGCGACTCGCATGGCGACATCGTGTTCTGGCCGCTGCTGGGCCTGGCGCAATACCTGATCGCCAGCGGCGACGCGGCGCTGCTGGACGAGGCCGTGGCCTTCCATGGCGGCGAGATGGCCACACTGGCCGCCCATGTCGACCGCGCGCTGGCGCTGATCCGCCGCCGCGTGGTGCCGGGCACGGGCCTGGCCGCCTACTGGCATGGCGACTGGAACGACTCGCTGCAGCCCGCCGACCCGGCGTTGCGCGAGCGCCTGTGCAGTGCCTGGACGGTGACGCTGCACCACCAGATGCTGCACACGCTGGCCGCCGCATTCGGTCAGCTCGGCCGCGCCGACCCGGCCGCCACGCTGGCCGCCGAGGCGGTGGCGGTGCGGGCCGAGTTCCAGCGCCTGCTGGTGCAGGACGACGTGGTGGCCGGCTATGTGCTGTTCCCGCAGGACGGCGGGCGCGAGCTGTGGATACACCCGCAGGACCGGCGCACCGGCCTGCGCTACAGCCTGCTGCCGATGATGCATGCGGTGCTGGACAGCCTGCTCACGCCCGAGCAGGCGCAGCGCCAGGCCGCGCTGATCGACGAGCACCTGACGGGCCCGGACGGCGCCCGGCTGTTCGACGCGCCGCTGCCTTACCGCGGCGGGCCGTCCACGCTGTTCCAGCGTGCCGAGACCAGCAGCTTCTTCGGCCGCGAGATCGGCATCATGTACATGCATGCCCACCTGCGCCATGCGCAGATGCTGGCCCACCTGGGCCGGGCCGAGGCCTTCCTGCAGGCGCTGACGCTGGCCCATCCCGTCGCGCTGCGCGAGCGCGTGCCCAGCGCCAGCCCGCGCCAGGCCAACTGCTACTACTCCAGCTCCGACGCCGCCTTCCCGGACCGTTATGCCGCCCAGGCCGGCTACGGCCGGGTGCTGGCCGGCGAGGTGGCGCTGGACGGCGGCTGGCGCATCTACTCCAGCGGGCCCGGCATCGCGCTGGGCCTGGTGATCTCGCAGCTGCTGGGCCTGCGGCTGGCGCATGACGCGCTGGTGGTGGACCCGGTGATGCCGCCGCTGCTGGACGGGCTGCAGGTGCAGGTGCAGCTGGCCGACCTGCGCCTCGAGCTGACCTACCGCGTGGGCCCGCGCGGCCACGGCGTGAACCGTGTGCGCGACGAGGCGGGGCAGGAACTGGCGGCCACGCGCCGCCCGCATGCCTACCGCATGGGCGCCCTGGCGCTGGCGCGGCCGGCGCCTGGGAGCGTCTGCCGCTGGACCGTCGAGCTGGGTTAGTCCATCCGCAGCGGAATGGTCACCGGCCCGTCGTTGACCAGGTGCACCTGCATGTCGGCGCCGAACTCGCCGCTGGCGACCACCGGGTGCTGGCGGCGCGCGACCGCCAGCGTGTGCTCGTAGAGGCGCCGGCCCTGCTCGGCCGGGGCGGCGCCGCTGAAGCTGGGCCGGTTGCCGCCGCGGGTGTCGGCCGCCAGCGTGAACTGGCTGACGACCAGCAGGCCGCCGCCCCGGTCCTGCAGGCTGAGGTTCATCTTGCCGGCCGTGTCGCTGAAGACACGCAGCTTCAGCACCTTGGCGATCAGCTTCTCGGCGGTGGCCTCGGTGTCGGGCGGCTCCGCGCAGACCAGCATCAGCAGGCCCGGGCCGATCTGGCCGACGACCGCGCCGGCCACCTCCACGCGCGCCTCGCGCACCCGTTGCAGCAGCGCGATCACAGCAAGTCCTTGGGGTCGTCGAAATGGGCCTCGACATCCATGGGCAGCAGCTGGATGCTGGCGCGCAGGCCCGGCACGGCGCTCATCAGCGCCTGCTCCACCGAGGTGCGCAGCGCGGCGGCGCGGCCCAGGCTCCAGCTGGCCGGCATGTGCATGTGCAGGTCCACGAAGCGGCGCTGGCCCGCCACGCGGCTGGCGATGTGGTCGAAGCGCAGCGTGTGCGGCGTGGCGAAGCCGTCCAGCACGGCCTGCACCTGGGCCATGGATTCGGCGTCCAGCGCCTCGTCCATCAGGCCGCGGCTGGATTCGCGCATCAGGTGCACGCCCTCGCGCAGGATGTTGGCCGCCACGGCGATGGCCAGCAGCGGGTCCAGCCAGACCCAGCCGGTGGCCATCACGCCCAGCAGGCCGATGACCACGCCGACCGAGGTCCAGACGTCGGTGAACAGGTGGCGGGCATCGCCCTCCAGCGCGATGGAACGCACCTCGCGCGCCTTGCGCAGCATGGCCCAGGCCAGCCCGCCGTTCAGCGCCGAGCTGACGACCGCCAGCGCGACGCCCAGGCCCACCGCGTCCAGCGGCTCGGGGTGGCGCCAGCGGTCGATGGCACCCCACAGGATGCCCAGACCCGCCGCGATGATGAGGATGCCCTCGAAGCCGCTGGAGAAGTACTCGGCCTTGTGATGGCCGTAGGGGTGCTCGGCGTCGGGGGGCTGGGACGCGAGCGTGACCATGGCCAGCGCGAACACCGCGCCCGCCAGGTTGACCAGCGACTCCAGCGCATCCGCCGCCAGGCTGACCGAGCCGGTGAACCACCATGCGGCGGTCTTCAGCACGATGGTCACGATGGCCGTCGCGACGGACAGCTTGAGGTAGGCGCTGGCTTGCATGGCCGCCATTGTCGCCAGCGCGTGGGCCGCGGCGGCCGGCGCGGGCAGTTCCTAGAATGCGCCGCAGTCCATCGGAGCCCTTGCATGACCACCCCCCTCACTCCCGACGTCTCCCACATCGCCCCGCGCGAGAAGGCCGAGATCCTTTCGCAGGCCTTGCCCTACATCCGCAAGTTCCACGGCAAGACCATCGTCATCAAGTACGGCGGCAA
>CAXDTK010000395.1:0-4014 GCA_963992225.1 uncultured Comamonadaceae bacterium
ACACCTAAGCCTTCGTCGGCAGCGTCAGATGTGTATAAGAGACAGTCCTGGCTGCGGACGCCGGCATCGTCGAGACCTGGAAATGGGACGTGCCGGTGTGGGAATGCGCCGGCATCCTGTGCATCGGCGAAACCTACAAGGCCAAGGTGAAGCTGACCTTCCCGCACGGCGCCGCGCTGCCCGACCCCACCGGCCTGTTCAACGCCAGCCTGGAAGGCAAGGTGCGCCGCGCCATCGACCTGGGTGCCGCCGACGAGGTCGACGCGGCCGCCTTCCAGGCCCTGATCCGCGCCGCGGTGCAGCACAACCGCGCCAAGGCCCGCTGACGCGCGCCGCGCGCGGCATCGCATCAGGGCCGCTGCGGGTCCGAGGGCCGGTGGTCGAAGCTCAGCACCCGCGCCAGCCGCCAGCCGCCCGGCTCGCGCTTCCACAGGTGCACGAACTTCGCCGCCTCCGACCCCGGCTCGCCGCGCCGGGCGAACAGGTGGCGGCCGATCTGGATCGCGCCGTAGCCCTGCATGGGGTAGACCTCCAGGCTGCCCGGCACCAGCGTGCGCGTGACGCCGTTGTCGCGCGGACAGGACTTCAGTGTGCGCGCCGCCTCCCCCGTGCTGGCGCCGGTGCGGTCGTGATAGAACTCGGCGTCCTCGGTGAACAGGGCCCGGAAGCGGGCCGCGTCGCAGGCCACGAAGGCCGCGTCGAACAGCTCGGCGTCCATGCGCGCCAGCTCATCATGCAGGCTGCCGGCCCGCGCGCCGTCCTGCGCATTCGTCTGGGCGCCGGCCAGTGGCGCCAGCAGGCCCAGCAGGGTGGCGGCCACCAGCGCATGGCCGCGCGCCCAAGCTGCAGCGGGACGTCCGGCAAGGTGGCAAACGGGCATGGGGTCTCCTCGAGTTGAAGCGGCGCGAGTATGTCGGGCCGCGGCACCCCGCCCCATCCCCAAGGCGGGACAGGCGCGCACCGCCCGCCGGGCGATGATGCCGCCATGCACCTGCCCGACGATCCCGACACCCCGCGCGCCGGCTGGCTGGGCCCCTGGCTGAAGGGCTTCCCGGCGCTGCAGCCGCCGCTGGCGCTGGCCGACGTGGCCGCGCGCGGCTGGACGCTGCGCGACGCCACGCTGCCCATGCCGCTGGCCGTCGTGCGCCAGTCGGCGCTGGCACACAACATCGCGTGGATGCAGCGCTTCGCCGCCGAGCGCGGCGTGCAGCTGGCCCCGCATGGCAAGACGACCATGAGCCCGCAGCTGTTCCGCCGCCAGCTCGATGCCGGCGCCTGGGGCCTGACCTTCGCCAACGTGCACCAGCTGCGCCTGGGCCTGGCCGCGGGCGCGCGGCGCGCGCTGATCGCCAACCAGGTGGTGGGCGCGGCGGAACTGGCCGAGCTGCTGGACCTGCGGCGGCACCATGCCGGCGTGGCGCTGGCCTTCTTCGTCGACTCGCAGGCCCAGCTCGACGCGCTGGCGGCGCACTGGGCGCAGCTGGGCGCCGGCGAGGCCCGGCTGGACGTGCTGATCGAGCTGGGCAGCTCGCGCTGCGGCCTGCGCGAGCATGGGCCCGCGCTGGCGCTGGCCCGCGCGCTGCAGGCCCACCCGGCGCTGCGGCTGCGCGGCATCGGCTTCTACGAGGGCCTGGAGGTGCGCGGTGACGACGCGGCCGACCGCGCGCTGATGGCGCAGTGGCAGGGGCGCGTCGAGGCGCTGCTGGCCGACATCGAGGCCGAGGGCCTGCTGGACGCGGACGCGGGGCCGGTCTGGCTCAGCGGCGGCGGCTCGGCGCTGTTCGACCTGGTCGCGCCGGTGCTGGCCGGGCCGCCCGGCACGCCGCCGCGCCGGCTGGGGCTGCTGCGCTCGGGCTGCTACATCTGCCACGACCATGCGCACTACGGCCGCCACATGCGCGTGATGGACGCGCGCCTGCACACGCCGCTGGGCGCGCCCAGCCTGCAGCCGGCGCTGGAGGTGTGGACGCAGGTGCTGTCCTGCCCCGAGCCGGGGCTGGCGCTGCTGAACGCGGGCCGGCGCGACGTCTCCTTCGACCAGGGCTGGCCCGTGCCGGTGTGGCACCTGCGCGCCGCCACGCGCCACGCCGCGCCTGCCGGCTGGCGCGTGACCGGCCTGAACGACCAGCATGCCTACCTGCGTTGGGACCCGGCCGCCAGCGCCGGGCCCGCCGTCGGCGAGCGCGTCGCGCTGGGCCCGTCGCACCCCTGCACCACCTTCGACAAATGGGCCTGGATGGCCGTCGTCGACGCGGACGACCGCGTCGTCGACGCCCTCACCACGCAGTTCCAATGAAACGCCGCCACCTGCTGCCGCTGTCACTCACCCCGCTGATGCCTGCCTTCACCGCCGCCGCCACGCCATCGCCCCGCAGCCTGCACGTGGGCACCTACGCGCCCCAGGGCGAGGGCATCTACAGCTTCGGGCTGGCCGCGGATGGCGGCCTGGCGCCGCTGGGCCTGACGCCCAACCCCCACAGCCCCAGCTGGCTGGCCAGCGACGGCCGGTGCGTCTACGCCGCCGAGGAAGGCGGCGACCATGTGGCCGTCTATGCGCCGGACGACTCCGGCCGCCTGCGGCCGCTGCAGCGCGAGCCCAGCGGCGGCCGCGGCCCCGCCCACCTGGCGCTGGGCGCCGGCCGGGTGTGGGTGGCGCATTACGGCGATGCCCGCTTCGCCGCGTTGCCGCTGGCCGCAGACGGCCGCCTGGGCCCGGCCGAGAGCTGGCCCGGCTGTGCCGGCCCCGACTGCCGCCCCGGCCCGCAGCGGCCCGCCAAGGCGCCGCCCGGCAGCCGGGCCAACAGCGGGCATGAGGCGCCGCATGCGCACATGATCCAGGTCAGCCCCGACGGCCGCTGGCTGGTCGGCACCGACCTGGGCCGCGACCGGCTGCTGGTGTGGCCGCTGACGCCCGGCACGCCCGCGGGCCCCGCCCGCGAGCTGGTGCTGAGCCCCGGCTCCGGCCCGCGCCACTTCGCCTTCCACCCGCGCGACGCCGGCCTGCTCTACGTGCTGCAGGAGACGTCCTCCACGCTGTCGACGGTGGCGCTGGACGCCGACGGCCCGCGCCTGCTGGACGAGATCTCCGCGCTGCCCGCCGGCTTCGCGGGCACCAGCTACGCCTCCGACCTGCAGGTCGCGCCCGGTGGCGGGCAGTTGTATGCCTTCCACCGCCTGCACGACAGCCTGGGCGTCATCGACATCGCCAAGCCGCGCCGGCCACGCCTGCTGGACCACCACTGGGTGCATGGCAGCTACCCACGCAGCGCCTGCATCGCGGGTTCGACGCTGTACGTCTGCAACCAGCGCAGCGACCAGCTCAGCCATTTCGACCTGCGCCGGCCGGAGGCCCCGCGGTTCACGGGGCGGCAGACGCCGGTGCCGAGCCCGGCGGGGGCTTGCGTGCTGTAGCGCTGCGGGCTTCTCGCGGGACTATCGAGTGCTTCTCGGTAGAGCCGCTGGACGCGCTGCCGTGGTGCCGGGAGTCCGCCCCGGCGGGCGGGTAACTTTCTTCTGCGGCGCCAGAAGAAAGTCACCAAAGAAGAGGTGCTGAACCGCACACGAGCACCACAGACGAGGCGTTGGGGGCCAAAGCCCCTGCGGCTTTGCGCCCGGACGCGACCCGCTTCGCTCTCGCGGCTGTCCCTGTGACGAGCACCATCCATCGCCCCTTCACGCCGATGAACGCCGGCTGCACGCCGGGCTTGCCAGGAAATACGAATGCAGCGTCGCTGGGGCGACGCGACGGCCGCGCACACCCGCTGGACGCGTCGCCGGAGCGACGCTGACTTGCTCCTGACTCGTGAGCACGGCGTGCAGCCGCGCGTTGGGCGGGCTGGTGGTGCGGGGTATGGCGTGGGTGACAAGTCAGACGCGAGCGCGCAGCGACTCGCATCTGCGCAGGCTGGTGCCGGCTGTTGGACGGCGCAGCTCGTGCACGTGGTGCTGGTGTGCGGTTCAGCGCCTCTCTTTTGGTGACTTTTCTCTGGCAAGACAGAGAAAAGTTACCCGCCC
>CAXDTK010000396.1:0-3965 GCA_963992225.1 uncultured Comamonadaceae bacterium
AGATCTACACCTAAGCCTTCGTCGGCAGCGTCAGATGTGTATAAGAGACTGGCCGCGAGCCACGCGACATCGCGCTGGCCGTCGGCGGCGAGGTGGCCGCCGGCAGCGCACCGCTGGGCGTGCTGGACATCGCCGACGCGCAGGCCCTGTTCGGCCGGCTGGGCGCGCTGGACCGCATCGACGTGCAGCTGCAGCCCGGCGCTGACGCCGCGGCCTGGGCGCGCACGCTGCCGGCGCGCTGGCGGGCCGCGCCGCCGGCCGACGAAGGCGAACGGCTGTCGGACCTGACCCGCGCCTACCGCGTCAACCTGGGCCTGCTGGCGCTGATGGCGCTGTTCACCGGCAGCTTCCTGGTCTACGCGGTGCTGTCGCTGGCCACCGCGCAGCGGCTGCCGCAATGGGCGCTGGTGGGCGTGCTGGGCGTGTCGGCCCGGCAGCGCTGGCGGCTGATCGTGGCGGAGGGCCTGGTCATCGGCGTGCTCGGCACCGTGCTGGGCCTGGCGCTGGGCGTGGGCCTGGCGGCCGGCGCGCTGGCGCTGCTGGGCAGCGACCTGGGCCTGCATGTGGGCACCGACTCGTCGGCGGCGCTGCTGTGGCGCCAGCCGCTGCTGGGGCCGGCGCTCGTCTACGGCGCGCTGGGGCTGGCCGCGGCGGTCGTCGCGGCGCTGGCGCCGGCCGTCACGGTGCGGCGCATCGCGCCCGCGCTGGTGCTCAAGGGCCTGGGCCTGCCGGCCGGCCGCACGCTGCCGGCCTGGGTGGGCGTGGCGCTGCTGGCGCTGGGCACGGCGGCGGCCACGCTGCCGCCGCTGTGGCCCGACACGCCGGTGGCGGCCTACCTGTCCATGCTGCTGCTGCTGCTGGGCGGGCTGGCGCTGGTGCCGGCGCTGGTGCGGGCCATCGCGGCGCTGCTGGCGCGGCTGCCGGCGCACCCCTTGCTGCTGCTGGCCCGCGAGCGCAGCCGCGACCAGGCCACCGAGGCGCGCCGCTCGCTGGCCGGCGTGCTGGTGGCGCTGGCGCTGGCGGTGGCCATGACGGTGATGATCGGCAGCTTCCGCGAGTCGCTGTCACGCTGGCTGGACGAGGCCCTGCCGGCCGACCTCTACGCCCGCAACGCGCTGCGCGGCGCCGACGGCCTGCCCGCGCCGCTGCCGCCGGCCGTGGTGGCGCGGCTGTCGGCCCTGCCCGAGGTGGCGCGGCTGGCGCCGCAGCGCAGCACCCGGCTGCGGCTGGCGCCCGGCACCGACCCGGTGGCGCTGACGGCGCGGGCGATGGACGGCGACGGCCTGCCGCTGGTGGAGCGCTGGGCCGGCGCGGCCGCCGCGGGCGCCGTGCCGGTGTGGGTCAACGAGGCCGCGCGCGACCGCGACGGCCTGCGCCCGGGCCGCGTCTTCCAGGCCGAGCTGCCGGACAGCGGCCGCGCCGTGACGCTGCAGGTGCAGGGCATCTGGCGCGACTACTCGCGCCAG
Source organism: uncultured Comamonadaceae bacterium (assembly GCA_963992225.1). Lineage (GTDB taxonomy): Bacteria > Pseudomonadota > Gammaproteobacteria > Burkholderiales > Burkholderiaceae_C > Pelomonas. Next base: position 1,467 of record CAXDTK010000396.1, read on the forward strand.
AGCGCGGCGGTCTGGATGGCCCTGCCCGACTACCGGCGCGTCAGCGGCGACGCGGCCGTCACCGAGCTGGCGCTGTGGCTGGCGCCGGGCCGCTCGCTGGACGCGGCGCGCCAGGCCATCCGCGGCGTGGCGGGCGAGGACGTCGAGACCGCCGCGGCCGGCGAGCTGCGCACGCTGTCGCTGCAGATCTTCGACCGCAGCTTCGCCATCACCGTGTGGCTGCAGGCGGTGGCGCTAGCGGTGGGCCTGTTCGGCGTGATCGCCAGCCAGTCGGCCCAGGCGCTGGCGCGGCGGCGCGAGTTCGGGCTGCTGCGCCACCTGGGCCTGTCGCGCCGCGCGCTGACGCGGCTGCTGCTGATCGAGGCCGGCCTGGTGGGCGGCGCCGGCGCGCTGGCCGGGCTGGCGCTGGGGCTGGGGCTCAGCGTGGTGCTGGTGCACGTGGTCAACCCGCAGAGCTTTCACTGGAGCATGGAGCTGAGCCTGCCCGTCGGGCGGCTGGCGGCGCTGGTGGGCCTGGCCTTCGCGGCCGCCGTGGGCGCCTCGCTGCTGGCCGGCCGGCGCGCGCTGGGCGGCGACGCCGTGCGCGCCGTCAGAGAGGACGCCTGATGATTCCACGCCGCACCCTGCTGCACGCACTGCCGCTGCTGGCCGCCCTGCCCGGCCCGGCCCGCGCGGCGCTTCGCTTCCCGGCCGACTTCGGCGCCCACCCGGCGCAGGCCATCGAGTGGTGGTACCTGACCGGCCTGCTGGGCGACCGCGACGGCGCGCCGCCGCGCTTCGGCTACCAGCTCACCTTCTTCCGCCTGCCCGGCCCGGCCGCGGCCGACCACCCCAGCGCGCTGGCCGCCCGCCAGCTGCTGCTGGGCCATGTGGCGCTGTCGGACCTGGGCGCGCGCCAGCAGCGCCATGGCCAGCGGCTGCTGCGCGCCCTGCCCGGCGCCGTGCATGCCAGGGTGGGCGACTGCGACCTGCGGCTGCGCGACTGGACGCTGCGCCGCGAGGGCGACGGCCACCGCGCGGCCTTCAACGGCCCCGGCTTCACGCTGGAGCTGGAGCTGGCCACACCCGACGCGCCGCTGCTGCAGGGCGACGCCGGCCGCTCGCGCAAGGGGCCCGACCCCGATCAGTTCAGCCATTACTACTCGCGCCCGCAGCTGATGACGCAGGCGGCGCTGGTGCTGGACGGCCAGCGCCACAGCCTGGCCGGCCGCGGCTGGCTGGACCATGAATGGAGCGACCGCGTACTGGGCGAGGCGGTGGGCTGGGACTGGCTGGGCATCAACCTGCACGACGGCCGCGCGCTGACGCTGTTCCAGCTGCGCCGCCCCGACGGCCGGCGCGACTGGGCCGGCGGCAGCCTGCGCATGCCGGGCCTGGGCGACCGCAGCTACCGGCCCGACGAGGTGGACATGGCGCCCACCCGCCACTGGACCAGCCCCGCCACCGGCACCCGCTGGCCGGTGGCCTGGCGGCTGAAGAGCCCGGCCGGCGAGATGACGCTGGAGGCCGCGTTCGACGCCCAGGAGGTGGACACCCGCGTCGGCGCCAGCCCGGGCAGCGGCATCGTCTACTGGGAGGGCGCGGCCCGGCTGCGCGACGCGGCGGGCCGCGAGATCGGCTGGGGGTATCTGGAGCTGACCGGTTATGCCGGCAAGCTGCCGATGCTGTAATGCCGCGCCCATGTCCCCACACCACGCCGCACGCCAACCCACCCGGCCCACCTTCGGCTGGGACAACCTCGGCGGCCCGCACCGCGCCGGCCTGCCGGCCGTCGACGACCTGCCCCACCGCCGCGCGCTGACCAGCGGCCGCGCGGCGCTGTTCGCGGCCATGAAGGCGCTGGGCGTGCAGCCGGGCGACAGCGTGCTGGCGCCCAGCTACCACTGCCCCACGCTGGTGGCGCCGCTGCGCGCGGCCGGCGCGGCAGTGCAGTTCTACCCGCTGGGGGCCGACGGCCTGCCGCGGCTGGACGCCATCACGCCCGCGCCGCGCACGCGCGCCATCGTGGTGATGCAGCTGTTCGGCCTGCCGCGCTCGCTGGCCGCCGAGCGCGCCTGGTGCGACGCCCGCGGCATCGCGCTGGTGGAGGACTGCGCGCACAGCTTCTTCGGCCAGGCCGGCGAGCGGCCGGTGGGCCACTGGGGCGACCTGGCCACGGCCAGCCTGTCCAAGTTCTTCCCGCTGGCCGAAGGCGGCCTGCTGGCCTCGGCCCGGCCGCTGCCGGCGCAGCCGCTGCGGCCGGCCGGCGCCCGGCAGCAGCTCAAGGCCTGGGTGGACCTGCTGGAACGCGGCAGCGCACAAGGCCGGCTGGCCGGGCTGAACCTGCCCTTGCACGCGCTGTTCCGCCTGAAGAACGGCCCGTCGCGCCCGCCCGCCGCGGGCGGCGCGCCGCCGGCATCCAGCGACATGACCGAGGCGCAGCTGCTGGCCGACTGCGACCTCGCGCGCAGCGAGCAGGCCCCCACCGCGCTGGCGCGCTGGCTGGCCGGCCTGCCGCGC
>CAXDTK010000397.1:0-3957 GCA_963992225.1 uncultured Comamonadaceae bacterium
CGGCGGCCTCGTGGCGCATCAGCTCGTCCTGGCTGAGCTGCAGCAGCTTGTCATCGGCCTTGCTGGCCTCGCGCCACCATTTCAGCAGCGTGGCGCCGGAGAACACGCCGGCCGGCAGCTTGTCGTCGTAGAAGGCGTAGATCAGCTCGTCGTCCACCAGCACGTCCTGGCGGCGCGACTTGTGCTCCAGCGCCTGCACCTTGGCGATCTGGCGGCGGTTGTGGCCGATGAAGGGCAGCTGGCGGGCCAGGTCCTCCGGCAGGTCGTCGTTGACCAGGCCCTCGCGGATGAAGATCTCCCGCGCCGCCTTGGGGTCCACGCGGCCGAAGTTCACTTTTCTGTTGCTGTACAGCACGATGCCGTAGAGCGTGGCCCGCTCCAGCGCCACCACCTCGGCGGCCTTCTTCTCCCAGTGCGGCTCCAGCAGCTGGGTCTTGATGAGGTGGCCGGCGATGGGCGGCAGCCACTGCGGCTCGATGTTGGCAATGCCGCGGCCGTACAGCCGCGAGGTGTCCACCAGTTCGGCGGCCACGATCCAGCGGCCCGGCTTCTTGCTCAGATGGGCGCCCGGGTGGCGCCAGAACTTGATGCCGCGCGCGCCGAGGTACCAGTCCTCGTCGTCGCTCTTCTGGCCGATGTTGCCCAGCAGGCCGGCCAGCATGGACAGGTGCACCTGCTCGTAGGTGGCCGGGCTCTGGTTGAGCCGCCAGCCATGCTCGGCCACCACGGTCTGCAGCTGCGAATGCACATCGCGCCACTCGCGCACCCGGCGCGGGCTGACGAAGTGCTCGCGCAGCAGCTGCTCGTGCTTGCGGTGGCTCAGCTTGTGCTCGGTGCCGTGGCCGCCGCGCGATTCCTCCAGCCATTTCCACAGCTTGAGGTAGCCCATGAACTCCGACTTCTCGTCGTCGAACTTCTTGTGCTTCTCGTCGGCGGCCTGGGCCTGCTCCTGCGGCCGGTCGCGCACGTCCTGGCCGCTCAGGGCCGAGGCGATCACCAGCACCTCGGTCAGCGCCTCGCGCCCCTTGGCCTCCAGGATCATGCGGCCCACGCGCGGGTCCAGGGGCAGGCGCGCCAGCTCCTTGCCGAGCGGGGTCAGCTCGTTGGCATCGTCCACCGCGCCCAGCTCGGCCAGCAGCTGGTAGCCGTCGGCAATCGCCTTGGCGCGCGGCGCTTCCAGGAAGGGAAAGCGCTCCACATCGCCCAGGTGCAGCGACTTCATGCGCAGGATGACCCCGGCGAGGGACGAGCGCAGGATCTCGGGGTCGGTGAAGCGCGGCCGCTCGTTGAACTCCTTCTCGCTGTACAGCCGCACGCAGATGCCGTTGCTGACCCGGCCGCAGCGGCCGGCGCGCTGATTGCTGGCCGCCTGGCTGATGTTCTCGATCAGCAGCTGCTCGACCTTGTTGCGGTAGCTGTAGCGCTTGACGCGCGCCAGGCCGGGGTCGATGACATAGCGGATGCCCGGCACCGTGAGCGACGTCTCGGCCACGTTGGTGGCCAGCACGATGCGGCGCTGGCCGTGCGGCTCGAAGACCTTGTTCTGGTCGGCCTCGGACAGGCGCGAGAACAGCGGCAGGATCTCCACGCCGGGCGGGTGGTGCTTGCGCAGCGCCTCGGCCGCCTCGCGGATCTCGCGCTCGCCGGGCAGGAAGACCAGCACGTCGCCGCCACCCTCGCGCCACAGCTCGTCGACCGCGTCGCAAATCGCGTTGTTCAGGTCGTACTCGCGGCTTTCCTCAAACGGCCGGTAGCGCTGCTCGACCGGGAACAGCCGCCCCGACACCATCAGCACCGGCGCCGGGCCCTTGGCGGACGCGAAATGCTGCGCGAAGCGGTCCGCATCGATGGTGGCCGACGTGACGACGATCTTCAGGTCGGGCCGGCGCGGCAGCAGCTCGCGCAGATAGCCCAGCAGGAAGTCGATGTTGAGGCTGCGCTCGTGGGCCTCGTCGATGATCAGCGTGTCGTAGGCGCGCAGCAGCGGGTCGCTCTGGGTCTCGGCCAGCAGGATGCCGTCGGTCATCAGCTTGACCGAAGCGTCGCGCGACAGCCGGTCCTGGAAGCGCACCTTGTAGCCCACCACATCGCCCAGCGGCGTGTTCAGCTCCTCGGCAATGCGCTTGGCCACGCTGCTGGCGGCAATGCGCCGCGGCTGGGTGTGGCCGATCAGGCCGCCGCCGTTCAGCCGCCCCCGGCCCATCGCCAGCGCAATCTTGGGCAGCTGGGTGGTCTTGCCGGAACCGGTTTCGCCGCAGACGATGACGACCTGGTGCTCTGCGATGGCCTGCGTGATCTCGTCGCGGCGCGCGGAGACCGGCAGGCTCTCGGGGAAGGTGATGGCCAGCGGGGCCTGGGGGCGGACGTCTGGCGGCCGGGGTGCCGGCGCGCCGGGGGCTGCGGCCCGTGGGGCGCGGCGCGGCACCGGCCGGCTCTCTTTGGAATCGGAACTCATTGGGCGCGGATTGTCCCGCAGCCATGGAGAATCCGGCCCATGACCGCGCTCAGCCCCGTCTTCCCTCACACCTTCGTGCCCTGGTTCCGCGCCGTGGCGCCCTACATCCATGCCTACCGGGGAGAAACCTTCGTGGTCGGCATGCCGGGCGAGCTGGTCGCCGCCGGCAAGCTGAACGCCTTCGTGCAGGACCTGGCCATCCTGCACGCCATGGGCATCAAGATCGTGCTGGTGCACGGCTTCCGGCCGCAGGTCAACGAGCAACTGGCCGCCAAGGGCCAGACGCCGCGCTACAGCCACGGCCGCCGCATCACCGACGCGGTCGCCCTGGACTGCGCCCAGGAAGCCGCCGGCCAGCTGCGCTTCGAGATCGAGGCCGCCTTTAGCCAGGGCCTGCCCAACACGCCGATGGCCAATGCCACCGTGCGGGTCGTCTCCGGCAATTTCCTGACCGCCCGCCCGGTGGGCATCGTCGACGGCATGGATTTCCAGCATTCCGGCCTGGTGCGCAAGGTCGACGGCGCGGCCATCCAGCGTGCCATCGACATCGGCGCCATCGTGCTGCTGTCGCCGTTCGGCTTCTCGCCCACCGGCGAGGCCTTCAACCTGAGCATGGAGGACGTAGCCACGTCCGCCGCCATCGCGCTGCAGGCCGACAAGCTGCTGTTCGTCTGCGAGTCCGCCGGCGTGCCGGAGAACCCGGCCGACCCGGACAGCGCCATCGACACCGAGCTGGCCCTGGCCGACGCCGAGCGCATGCTGGCCAAGGCCACGCCCTACCCCGAGCCCACCGACGCCGCCTTCTACCTGCGCCACTGCGCCGAGGCCTGCCGGGCCGGCGTGGAGCGCTCGCACATCATCCCGTTCGCGGTGGACGGCGCGCTGCTGCAGGAGGTCTACACCCACGACGGCATCGGCACCATGGTGGTGGACGAGAAGCTGGAAAGCCTGCGCGAGGCCAGCTCGGACGACGTCGCCGGCATCATCCAGCTCATCGAGCCCTTCGAGCGCGACGGCACGCTGGTCAAGCGCAGCCGCACCGAGATCGAGCGCGACGCCGAGCTCTACACCGTCATCGAGCATGACGGCGTCATCTTCGGTTGCGCGGCGCTCTATCCCTATGTCGAGGCGCGCACCGCCGAAATGGCGGCGCTGACCGTCTCCGCCGAGGTGCAGGGCCAGGGCGACGGCGACCGGCTGCTCAAGCGCATCGAGCAGCGCGCCAAGGCGATGGGCCTGGACAGCATCTTCGTGCTGACGACGCGCACCATGCACTGGTTCATCAAGCGCGGTTTCCAGCAGGTCGACCCCGAATGGCTGCCCGAGGAACGCAAGCGCAAATACAACTGGGACCGCCGTTCCCAGGTGCTGGTGAAGAGATTCAATTAAGCCCGCAACCCGCTCGCTGCGGCCGCCGCGCTAAAGTGCCGGCCGTTTTCCCATTTCGAGTTCCAGGAGCTGTCTCTTATACACATCTCCGAGCCCACGAGACGGACTCCTAT
>CAXDTK010000398.1:0-3908 GCA_963992225.1 uncultured Comamonadaceae bacterium
GATCTACACCTACGCCTTCGCCGGCAGCGTCAGATGTGTATAAGAGACAGATGCCGCGGCCGCGGCCGCCGAAGCCGCCGCCATCAACAAGGCCGCTGCGGCCAAGCGTGCGCCCAAGGCTGCGCCGGTGCCCGAGGCACCCGCCGTGGTGGCCCCGCCGCCGCCCGCACCCGCGCCCGACGTTGTCGCGCCGCCGCCGCCTGCGCCCGTCGAGGCCGCCAAGCCCGCGCTGCGCGTGGTCAAAGCCGTCGATGCCGCCGCCGAGGAGAAGCAGAAGCAGGACGACCTGGCCCGCCGCCGCAAGGCTGCCGAGGACGAGGCCGCCAAGATTCGCGCGATGATGAACGCGCCCAAGAAGGTGCTCGTCGCGAAGAAGCCCGAGGAGCCCAAGCCGGCCGAAGGTGCCGGCATCAAGGGCACCATCCACAAGAAGGTCGGTGCCCCGGGCGCGGCGCCTGCCGCTCCGGCGGCCGGTGCCGGCAAGCCGGGCGACAAGAAGTCGGTCAAGTCCGAGAAGCTGTCGTCCAGCTGGGCCGATGACGCCGCCAAGAAGCGCGGCCTCAAGACCATCGGTGCCGGCCCGGCCGGTGCCAACCGCCCGGGTGGCGGCGGCAACTGGCGCGCTCCGGCGCGCGGTGCCGGCGGCCGCCGTGGCGACCGCGGTGGCGACCGTGGTCAGTCGAGCTTCCAGGCGCCGGTCGAGATGCAGGTGCAGGAAGTGCACGTGCCCGAGACCATCTCCGTGGCCGATCTGGCGCACAAGATGTCGGTCAAGGCCGCCGAGGTCATCAAGCACCTGATGAAGCTGGGCCAGATGGTCACCATCAACCAGCAACTGGACCAGGAAACGGCCATGATCGTGGTCGAGGAGATGGGCCACAAGGCCTTTGCCGCCAAGCTGGACGACCCGGACGCCTTCCTGGAAGAAGAGGGTACGGCCGGCGAGCAACAGCACGAGGCGCTGCCGCGTGCCCCGGTCGTCACCGTCATGGGTCACGTCGACCACGGCAAGACCTCGCTGCTGGACTACATCCGCCGTGCCCGTGTGGCCGCGGGCGAGGCCGGCGGCATCACGCAGCACATCGGCGCTTACCACGTCAATACCCCGCGCGGCATGATCACCTTCCTGGACACCCCGGGTCACGCGGCCTTCACGGCCATGCGGGCCCGCGGTGCCAAGGCGACCGACATCGTCATCCTGGTCTGTGCGGCCGATGACGGCGTCATGCCGCAGACCAAGGAAGCCATCCACCACGCCAAGGCGGCCGGTGTGCCCATCGTGGTCGCGATGACCAAGATCGACAAGCCCGACGCCAACGTCGAGCGCGTGAAGAGCGAGCTGGTCGGCGAGGAAGTCGTGCCCGAGGAGTTCGGCGGCGAGTCGCCGTTCGTGGGTGTGTCCTCCAAGACCGGCCAGGGCATCGACGACCTGCTGGAGCAGGTGCTGCTGCAGGCCGAGGTGCTGGAGCTGACCGCCCCGGTCGAGTCCATGGCCAAGGGCCTGGTCATCGAAGCCAAGCTGGACAAGGGCCGCGGCCCGGTGGCGACGGTGCTGGTGCAGAGCGGCACGCTCAAGCGCGGCGACGTCGTGCTGGCCGGCTCCACCTATGGCCGCGTGCGCGCCATGCTGGACGAGGACGGCAAGCCGACTAACGAGGCCGGCCCGTCCATCCCGGTCGAGATCCAGGGCCTGACCGAAGTGCCGCAGGCCGGCGACGAGTTCATGGTGCTGTCCGACGAGCGCCGCGCCCGCGAGGTCGCGACCTTCCGCCAGGGCAAGTACCGCGACGTCAAGCTGGCCAAGCAGCAGGCCGCCAAGCTGGAGAACATGTTCAGCGAGATGGGCGCCGGCGACGTGCAGACGCTGCCGCTGATCATCAAGAGCGACGTGCAGGGCTCGCAGGAAGCGCTGGCCGCCTCGCTGCTCAAGCTCAGCAACGCCGAGGTCAAGGTGCAGATCGTCCACGCGGCGGTCGGTGGCATCAGCGAGAGCGACGTCAACCTGGCCATCGCCTCCAAGGCGGTCATCATCGGCTTCAACGTGCGGGCCGATGCCGGCGCGCGCAAGCTGGCCGAGGGCAACGCGGTGGACCTGCGCTACTACAGCATCATCTACGACGCCGTGGACGACGTGACCAAGGCGATGTCCGGCATGCTGGCGCCCGAGCAGCGCGAGGAAGCGCTGGGCACGGCCGAGATCCGCGTCGTGTTCGTGGCCTCCAAGATCGGCACGGTGGCCGGCTCCATGGTCACCTCCGGCCTGGTGCGCCGTGGCGCGCGCTTCCGCCTGCTGCGCGACAACACCGTCGTCTACACGGGCGAGGTCGAGTCGGTGCGCCGCGAGAAGGACGACGTCAAGGAAGTCAAGGAAGGCTTCGAGTGCGGTATCAAGCTCAAGAACTACAGCGACATCAAGGAAGGTGATCAGCTCGAATTCTTCGAGATCAAGGAAGTGGCCCGCACGCTCTGACCGTCAGCACCTCGGGTTTACCCCGCAGACCCCGCCCGAAAGGGGCGGGGTTTGTCCTTTCAGGAAACCGCCATGAGACACAAACGCGCCATCCCCAACCGAGCCTTCCGCGTCGCCGACCAGATCCAGCGTGATCTGGCGGAGCTGATCCGCGAGCTCAAGGATCCGCGCATCGGCATGGCGACGATCAATGCGATCGAGGTCACGCCGGACTATGCGCACGCCAAGGTGTTCTTCTCGGTGCTGATCGGCGACCCCGCGGAGACGCAGGTGGCGTTGAACGAGGCGGCGGGCTTCCTGCGCAACGGCCTGTTCAAGCGGCTGCAGATCCACACGGTGCCGACGCTGCATTTCCAGTTCGACCGCACCACCGAGCGGGCGGCCGAGATGAGCGCGCTGATCAACAGGGCCAACGCCACGCGTGCGCTCGACGGCGAGGAACCCAATGACTGAGGCCCCGGTCGCGGCGCCGCGCGCCCCCGACGCCGCCCGCCCGCCGCGCGTGCGGGTGCAGCGGCGCGCGCTGCATGGCGTGTTGTTGCTCGACAAGCCGCTGGGCCTGTCGAGCAACGACGCGCTGCAGAAGGCCAAGTGGCTGTTGCGCGCGGAGAAGGCCGGCCACACCGGCACGCTGGACCCGCTCGCCACCGGCCTGCTGCCGCTGTGCTTCGGTGCGGCCACCAAGTTCAGCCAACTCAGCCTGGACGCCGACAAGCGCTACCTGGCCACCCTGGCGCTGGGCATTCGCACGACCACGGGCGACGCCGAAGGCGAGGTGCTGGAGCGCCGCGATGCCGACGGCATCACGCCCGAGCAGGTCGCGGCCGCCTGCGCCGCCTTCACCGGCGAAATCGACCAGACGCCGCCGATGTATTCGGCGCTCAAGCACGAGGGCAAGGCGCTGTACGAATACGCCCGCGAAGGCGTCGAGATCGAGCGCAAGAGCCGCCGCGTGACGATTCATGCCATCGACATCGTCGCCATGCAGGCTGGCACCGTGACGCTCGACATCCGCTGCACCAAAGGCACCTACATCCGCACGTTGGCCGAGGACATCGGCGCGGCGCTGGGCTGCGGCGCGTCGCTGGCCGCGCTGCGCCGCACCGGCTCCGGCAGCCTGACGCTGGACGGCAGCATCACGCTGAGCGCGCTGGAGGCGCTGCCCGACGAGCAGCGCGCCGCGCTGCTGACCTCGCCGGACCGGCTGCTCGCCGAAGCGCCCGAGCTGCGCCTGAACATGCTCGACGCCACCCGTTTCCTGTCGGGCCTGCGCCGCCGCGTCGATGCACCCGACGCGCCGCGCGTGCGCGTCTACGGCCCCGAGCCGCGCGCCTTCCTGGGCAGCGCCCACATCACTTCTGGCGAGCTGATCGCCGACCTCCTGTTGACCCCGCCGGAGGTCCAGGCGCTCATCTCCGCCTGCCCCGGTGTTTGTTTA
>CAXDTK010000399.1:0-3905 GCA_963992225.1 uncultured Comamonadaceae bacterium
ATAAGAGACAGGCGGGAGCGGGCGCTGACGTCATGGGCCGCAGTGTGTCCCGAGCCGCGGGTGGCGCCACGGCGTGGGGGCACCGGCCGCGCCGCTATCCTGCCGGCATGACCGACGACGACCTGCTGCGCTACTCCCGCCACCTGCTGCTCGACGAGATCGGCATCGAGGGCCAGCAGCGCCTGCTCGATGCCAGCGCGCTGGTCATCGGCGCGGGCGGGCTGGGCTCGCCGGTGGCGCTGTACCTGGCCTCGGCCGGCGTCGGCCGCATCACGCTGGTGGACCACGACACCGTGTCGCTGACCAACCTGCAGCGCCAGATCGCCCACGACATGGCCGGCCTGGACCAGCCCAAGGTCGCGTCCGCCGCCACCCGCATGGCCGCGCTCAACCCCGGCGTGCAGGTGCGGGCGCTGGCCGTGAAGGCCGACGCCACCGTGCTGGACGCCGAACTGCCCGGCGCCGACGTGGTGATCGACTGCACCGACAACTTCGCCACCCGCCACCTCGTCAACGCGGCCTGCGTGCGGCACGGCCGGCCGCTGGTGTCGGGCGCGGCCATCACCTTCGACGGCCAGGTCAGCGTCTACGACAGCCGCGGCCCCGACCACCCCTGCTACGCCTGCCTGTTCCCGCCCGAGTCGGGCTTCGAGGACATGGCCTGCGCCACCATGGGCGTGTTCGCGCCGCTGGTGGGCATCATCGGCAGCCTGCAGGCGGCCGAGGCGCTGAAGCTGCTGGCCGGCGTGGGCGAGCCGCTGGCCGGCCGGCTGCTGATGCTGGACGGCCGCCGCATGCAATGGAGCGAGATCGCCGTGCAGCGCGACCCGCAGTGCAGCGTCTGCGCGGCCCGCCGCGGCGGATGAAATCCCGCGGGCCGCAGCCAATGCGGCAGAAAATTCGGCGTTGACCTGCCCACAATCCCCCCGCCCATGAAGCCTACCGAAGTCCCGACGCGCAACTTTCCGACCGCCAAGGAGGAAGTGCGCACGCTGCAGCCCCACCCCGACTACGACGGGCCGGGCAGCGCCTACGAGCTGGCCTTCAAGGACGAGACCTTCCTGCTGCGCCAGGACATGCGCCCGGTGCGCATGCAGCTGGAGCTGCTCAAGCCCGAGGTGGTGCAGAACGAGCATGGCGTCAAGTCCACCATCGTGCTGTTCGGCAGCGCGCGCATCCCGCCGGCCGATGTCGCGCAGGGGTTGCTGGCCGCGGCCGAGGCGGCGGGCGACGAGGCCGCCATCCGGCGCGCGCGCAGCCAGCTCGGCATGAGCCGCTACTACGAGGAGGCGCGCCGCTTCGCGCAGATCGTCACCACCGCCTGCGCCGAGCGCGGCCGGCCGGTCGTCATCGCCACCGGCGGCGGCCCCGGCATCATGGAAGCCGGCAACCGCGGCGCCTACGAGGCCGGCGGCAAGAGCGTGGGGCTGAACATCGTGCTGCCGCACGAGCAGCGGCCCAACCCCTACATCACGCCGGCGCTGTGCTTTCGCTTCCACTACTTCGGCCTGCGCAAGATGCACTTCCTGATGCGCGCGATCGGCCTGGTGTGCTTCCCCGGCGGCTTCGGCACGCTGGACGAGCTGTTCGAGACGCTCACGCTGATCCAGACCGGCAAGAGCCGCCGCCGCCCCATCCTGCTGTTCGGGCGCGACTTCTGGAGCCGCCTGATCAACCTCGATCTGCTGCTGGAGACCGGCATGATCAGCCCCGGCGACGAGCAGCTCTTCCACTACGTCGAGACCGCCGAAGAGGCGTGGGACGTACTGTCCCAGCAACCCGAACTTGCCGCGCCCACCGGCGCCTGATGCCATGACCCAACTCCGCAACGTCTCCCTGATCGGCGCGCCCACCGACATCGGCGCCGGCGCCCGCGGCGCCAGCATGGGCCCCGAGGCCATGCGCGTGGCCGGCCTCGCCGAGGCGCTGCGCGCCCGCGGCGTGGACGTCGTCGACCGCGGCAACCTGACCGGCCCGTCCAACCCCTGGCAGCCGCCGGTGTCGGGCTACCGCCACCTCGACGAGGTGGTGGCCTGGAACCGCACCGTGCACGAGGCCGTCTACACCGAGCTCAAGACCGGCCGCATGCCCATCCTGCTGGGCGGCGACCACTGCCTGGGCCTGGGCTCCATCAGCGCCGTGGCCCGCCACTGCCGCGACACCGGCAAGAAACTGCGCATCCTGTGGCTGGACGCGCATGCCGACTTCAACACCTCGGCGCTGACCCCCAGCGGCAACATCCACGGCATGCCGGTGGCCTGCCTGTGCGGCTTCGGCCCGCAGGCGCTGATCGAGATCGGCGGCCACGTGCCGGCCATCAGCCCGAAGTGGATACGCCAGATCGGCATCCGCAGCGTCGACGAGGGCGAGCGCGCCTTCGTGCACCAGCACGACCTGGAGGTGTTCGACATGCGTTTCATCGACGAGATGGGCATGCGCCACACGATGGAGCTGGCACTGGCGACGCTGGACGACAACACCCACCTGCACGTCAGCTTCGACGTGGACTTCCTGGACCCGGTGATGGCCCCCGGCGTGGGCACCACGGTGGGCGGCGGGCCGACCTTCCGCGAGGCCCACCTGTGCATGGAGATGATCGCCGACACCGGCCGCATGGCGTCGCTGGACCTGGTCGAGCTGAACCCGGCGCTGGACGAGAAGAACCGGACGGCGCTGGTCGCGGTGGACCTGATCGAGAGCCTGTTCGGCAAGAGCACCCTGATGCGCAAGTGAGCGCCGCGGCGGCGCCGCGTCATACAAAGCGCGACGGCGCCGCCTGGCTGCGGCCCGCCGGCGCGCCCGCGGGGCTTGCGCTCAGACGTTCGTCTAGGCACCGTGAGGGCCATGGCGCCGGGGCGGCATGCCGATTGCCGACCACGCCAGGCCGGGCAGGCGCCGACCGCCGTTCCGGGCCTTGGATGCACCGCCGCATGACCCCTCACCTCGCCCCCTCCACCGGCCGCTTGCTGGCCCGCGTGACGCTGGCCGCGGCGCTGGCCGGGGCCGGCGCGGCCGCCCCTGCGCAGGACGGCGCGCCGCTGCCGGCCATGAACAGCTACGGGCAGCCACCGTTCTCCATCGCCGGCCCGGACGGCAGCACCGGCCTGGCCGCCACGCTGGTCGAGCAGTTCAACGCGGACGCCCGGCCGGGCCTGCAGCTGTATGTCGAGACCCTGCCGCGGCGGCGCCTGGAGATGACGCTGGACCGGCCCGGCTATGCCGGCGCGGTGCTGTTCCTGGCGCCGGAGTTCCTGCCCCGGTCCATCGCCCAGCGCGGCGAATGGTCGGCGCCGGTGATGGTCGACGAGAACCTCCTCGTCAGCCTGCGGCCGCTGCCCCTGGCGACGCTGGACGGCCTGGCCGGCCTGCGCTTCGGCGGCATCGCCGGCCATGTCTACCGCACGCTGGCCCCGCTGGTGGAGGCCGGGCGCATCGAGCGGGACGACGCGGTGGACCACATCGCCAACCTCAAGAAGCTGTGCCTGGGCCGGGTGGACTTCGTCGTCATCAGCCGGTCCGAGCTGGCCGGCACCGCGCCGCTGGCCGCCTGTGCGAAGCCGCTGCGGCCGCAGGCCTTCCCCGATCCGCAGGTCATCATCCGCCGGGTGCTGGTGCGGCTGCCCAGCGACGACGACACCCGGCTGGCGCTCGACGCGCTGGCACGCATCGCCTGCAGCGACCGCTGGCTGGCCGCGCTGGCGGCCTACGGGCTGTCCAACGTGGGTTGCCGCCGCAAGGCTTGACCCGGCCGCCGCGCGTGCTGCACGGCTTCTTGATCTGGCGCAACAAAACACCGCCGCCGCCGCCGCGGGCCTTGTTCCGCCGCCAACATCCCCACCTGAATGACAGGTCGGCGATGCTCGCCTGCCGCAGCCCGACTGGAGAGCCCCATGACCCGCCTGACC
>CAXDTK010000400.1:0-3905 GCA_963992225.1 uncultured Comamonadaceae bacterium
TACACCTAAGCCTTCGTCGGCAGCGTCAGATGTGTATAAGAGACAGGCAGAGGCGTTGTTGGACAGCGTGACCAGCTGCGCCGACGAGCCGGCGGCGCGCACCGCCTTCATGCCCTGCACCACCGCCGTGCCCGAGCCGATGAACAGGATGGCCTGCGGCTGCTTGGGCAGCAGCTTGGCAACCACCGGCGCCAGGTCGGGCTTGCTGCGGTCGTACTTCTCGTGCGCCACCGCGGTCTTGTTGACCTTGGACAGGCCGGCCAGCGCACCTGCCACGGCGTCGTCGCCGAAGGAGTCGTCCACCTGCACGATGGCGATGCGCTCCATGCCGATGAGGCTGAGGTGCTCGATGGCCCGCTCGGCCTCGCGCTGGTAGGTGGCGCGCACGTTGAAGATCCACGGGTTGACGGGCTTGTGGATCACCATCGCGCCGGTCGACGGCGCCACCAGCGCAATCTTGTGCTCGGCCAGCAGCGGCATGATGGCCTGCGTGTGCGGCGTGCCGCGGTTCAGGAACAGCGCGATCACGCCCTGGTCGATCAGCGTCTTGGCATTGGCGGCCGCCAGCTTGGGATCGAACTTGTCGTCCAGCGACACCAGGGTGATCTTCTGCCCGCCGACGCCGCCGCTCTCGTTGACCTTGTCCAGCACCATGCGGGCGCCCTGCGTCACCTCCTTGACGCTGGCCGACACGGCGCCGGTGATGCCGGCCGTCTGGCCGACGGTGATCTCCGCCTGCGCGGCGCCGGCCAGGCCCGCCGTCGCCAGGGCGGTGATCAGCAGGCGGCGGGTGAGGGGGCGAAATGGGGTCATGGGCGTCTCCGAGCTGCCCCTGTCCGCCCGCGGCGCGGGCCGGCGACGGGGTCGTTATGGATGGAAAGGGCCGCGCGCCAGGCCGCGGCGCTGCCATTCAAGCATGCGCCCGTGCGGCGTTTGCCGACACCGCGCCACACCGCGGTCGCGGCGCCCCATCGATGGGGGACAAGCGGGGCGGCGTCAGCTCGCCGACAGCTGGGCGATGATGGCCCTGCAACCGGACCTCCACGTGACGACGATGCCCCGCTATTCCGGCGCCTGCCTGTGCGGCCAGGTGCAGCTCGGCGCGAGCGGTGAGCCGCTGCGCGTGGGGCTGTGCCACTGCACCGACTGCCGGCGGGAAAGCGGCTCGGCCTTCACGTTCTACGGCGTCTGGCCCGCGGACAGGTTCGAGCACCGCGGCGCGACGGCCCAGTTCCGCGGCCAGCATTTCTGCCCGCGCTGCGGCGCGCGGCTGTTCTCGCTGGATGCGCAGGAGGCCGAGATCAAGCTGGGCGTGCTGTCGCCCGCGCCCACGTCGCTGGTGCCCGGCTATGAGCTGTGGGTCAGGCGCCGCGAGCCTTGGCTGCAGCCGGTGCCGGGGGCGGCGCAGTTCGACGAGGACCGCGACTGAGCGGCGCCCGGCCGGGCCCTCAGCCGGCGCGCGCCGCCAGGAACTGCTCGCGCAGCACCCCGGCCGCATCGCCGCGCCAGGCCGCGAACACGGCCGAGCCCTCGATGGCCTGCGCCAGCGGCCGGAACACCGCGCCCTGGATGCCGGCGCGCTGGAACGCCGCCGGCACGATGCTGATGCCCAGCCCCTGCGCCACCAGCGACACCACCGACAGCCAGTGCCGGCCCTCGTGCTGCAGGCGCGGGTAGAAGCCGTGCTGGCGGCAGATGTCGACGATGCGGGCGTGGTAGTCCGGCGAGCCTTTGCGCGAGAACAGGATGAAGGGCTGCTCGCTGAGCGCCGCCAGCGGGATCTGCGGCAGCGCCGCCAGCGGGTGGGCGGCCGGCAGGCAGGCCAGGAAGGGCTCGCTGTACAGCGGATGGCAGCGCAGCGTCGGCGGCAGGCGGTCGGTGTGGACCAGGCCCAGGTCCAGCTCCGCGGCCAGCAGCGCGTCGATCTGGTCCTGCGAGTTCAGCTCCACGACGACCACCTCCACCCGCGGGTGGCTGGCCTGGAAGGCCTGCAGCCAGCCCGACAGGCCGTTGAACAGCGTGGAGCCGACGAAGCCCAGCCGCAGCCGCCCCACCTCGCCGGCCTGCACCTCGCGGGCCAGCGCGCAGGCGTCCTCGGCGCGCGCCAGCAGCGCGGCGGCATGGCCGCGGAAGGCCTCGCCAGCGGGCGTCAGCCGCACGCCCTTGCTGTCGCGGTCGAACAGCCGGGCGCCGACGCTGGCCTCCAGCTGCTGGATGGCCACCGACAGCGGCGGCTGCGAGATGGCCAGCCGCTGGGCCGCGCGGCCGTAGTGCAGTTCCTCGGCCAGCGCGAGGAAGCAGCGCAGGTGGCGGAACTCCATGCCGCGCAGGCCGGCGGCGGAGGTTTCGATAGGCATGCCGAATCGTCGAAGTCGTTTCTTGAATTGGACACGAATCGCGCGGCGCGGAATACTGCGAGGCTCTGCGCCCGGCCACTGCTGGGCGTTTCAACATTTGGCTTCAGCCCCACACGCTGGGCCATCATGGGTACTTGGCCGCGTATCAGGCGGCCGCACCGATCACTGAGGAGACGCACCATGGCCACCAAGGCAAGCTTTCACTGGGACGACCCGCTGCTGCTGAACGAACAGCTGAGCGACGAGGAGCGCATGGTGCGCGACGCCGCTGCCGCCTACTGCACCGACCGCCTGCGCCCGCGCGTGCTGGACGCCTTCCGCAAGGAGCAGACCGATGCCGGCATCTTCCGCGAGATGGGCGAGCTGGGCCTGCTGGGCCCCACCATCCCGACCGAGTACGGCGGCGCCGGGCTGAACTACGTCAGCTACGGCCTGATCGCCCGCGAGGTGGAGCGGGTGGACTCGGGCTACCGCTCGATGATGAGCGTGCAGTCGTCGCTGGTGATGGTGCCCATCCACGAGTTCGGCAGCGAGGCGACGAGGCAGAAGTACCTGCCCAAGCTGGCCAGCGGCGAATGGATAGGCTGCTTCGGCCTGACCGAGCCCAACCATGGCTCCGACCCCGGCTCCATGGTCACCCGTGCCCGCAAGGTGGCCGGCGGCTACGAGCTGACCGGCGCCAAGATGTGGATCACCAACAGCCCCATCGCCGACGTGTTCGTCGTCTGGGCCAAGGACGACGAGGGCGCCATCCGCGGCTTCGTGCTGGACAAGGGCACGCCCGGTCTGGGCGCGCCGGCCATCCACGGCAAGGTGGGCCTGCGCGCCTCCATCACCGGCGAGATCGTCATGGACCGCGTGTTCTGCCCCGAGGAGAACGCCTTCCCCGAGGTGCGTGGCCTGAAGGGCCCGTTCACCTGCCTGAACTCGGCGCGCTACGGCATCGCCTGGGGTGCTTTGGGCGCCGCCGAGGACTGCTGGCACACGGCGCGCCAGTACGTGCTGGACCGTCAGCAGTTCGGCAAGCCGCTGGCCGCCAACCAGCTCGTCCAGAAGAAGCTGGCCGACATGCAGACCGAGATCACGCTGGGCCTGCAAGGCTGCCTGCGCCTGGGCCGCATGAAGGACGAAGGCACGGCCGCGGTCGAGATCACCTCCATCATGAAGCGCAACAGCTGCGGCAAGAGCCTGGACATCGCCCGCATGGCGCGCGACATGCTCGGTGGCAACGGCATCTCCGACGAGTTCGGCATCGCCCGCCACCTGGTCAACCTGGAGGTGGTGAACACCTACGAGGGCACGCACGACATCCATGCGCTGATCCTGGGCCGGGCGCAGACGGGCATCGCCGCGTTCTGATGACTTGAGACAGGGCAGGGCGGGCGCGGCATGCTCGCGGTCTTCTGCACTGGAGACCGTTCATGACGACCCGCCGCCACGCCCTGCTTGCCGCCGCCACGCTGCCTGCCGCGGCCACCCGCCCCCCCCCCCCCGCCGGGGCGCCCCTGGCCCGCTAAAATAAAAACAACTCCCGCCCCCCCCCACGCC
>CAXDTK010000401.1:0-3853 GCA_963992225.1 uncultured Comamonadaceae bacterium
CTACACCTAAGCCTTCGTCGGCAGCGTCAGATGTGTATAAGAGACAGCTGCGTCCGGCCACGGGCGCGACAGGGCGCCGACGGCGGACGGGCGATCGGGCGGCAACGACAGCGGCGACGGGCTCAGGGGCGGCAGGGTCACGGGGGGCTCGGTGATCTCGGTGGGTTCAGTGAGGTTCGCGCCGGGCGGCGTCCTCGGCGTCCAGTTCGGCGCGCTGCTCGCGGCCCAGCCCGCGCTGGCGGCGGTGGTCGGCCAGCGTGGCGTCCACGGCTTCCTCGCGGGCCTGGGCGCGGGCCAGGTCGGCCCGGCGCTGGCGCACGGCGGCCTGGGCCTCATCCAGCGTCTCGCGCCCATCATCAGCACCACGCGGGCGCCCTCGGCGCGGAAGCCCTCGGCGATGGCCGTGGCGGCGTGGGCAGCGCGCACCCGCTCCAGCGCCGGCCGGTCGGACGTGGACACGACGACCACCGAGCGCGCCAGGCCCTCGGGGCCCAGGCTGTCTTCCAGGAACTCGCGCACCTCGCGGCCGCGTTCGCCGATCAGGCCGATGACGTTGACCTCGGCCCGCGTGCTGCGCGCCAGCATGCCCAGCAGCGTGGACTTGCCGCCGCCAGCCATCGCGAAGATGCCCACGCGCTGGCCCTCGCCCACGGTCAGCAGCGCGTCGATGGCACGCACGCCGCACACGAGCGGCTCGTGCACCGGGCGTCGCTGCAGCGGCGATGGCGCGTCGCGGTACAGCGGCACGCGGGGCAGGGCGTCCAGCGGCGGGCCGCCGTCCAGCGGCTGGCCGAAGGCGTCGATGACCCGCCCCAGCAGCCCGCGCCCGCTGGGCAGCCGGGCCACGTCGTGCAGCACCTCGACGGCCGCGCCCACCGGCACGCCCAGCAGCGAGCCCAGCGGCGCGAGCACGGCCTCGTGGCCCTGGAAGCCGATGACCTCGGCCAGCAGGCCCGGCTCCTGCGGCTGCAGCGGGTCGAAGACGCGGCAGCTCTGCCCGACGCGGGCTTGCACGCCGGTGGCCCGCATCAGCGTGCCGCCGGCCTGCACCACGCGGCCCAGCGTCGCCACGGTGCGCAGGCGCTGCAGGCTGCGCCGCAGGCCCTCGGTTGGCGCGGGCCGGCCAAGCTCCACGTGGGACGAGGGGGCGATGTTCATCTCAGCCCCCAGGCCTGCGCGAGCCGCTGCACCTGCACCGCCAGGCCCGCATCGGCGCTGCCGAACTCGGTGGTCAGGCGGCAGTCGGTCTCGGCCAGGTCGGCGTCGGCCACGATCTCGGCCCGGGCCAGGCCCGCCTCGTCGGCCGGGTCCAGCGTCGTCAGCGCCGCGCGCAGCCCGCCCAGCTGGGCCGGGTGCACCTGCAGCCGCCAGGTGCGCGCCGGCAGCAGCTCGCGCGCGGCCTGGGTGGCCAGCCGGGCCAGGCGTTCCCCGGCCGGCAGCTCGCCCAGCAGCTTCTGGAACACGTCCAGCGCCAGCGTGGCCACGTCCTGCTGCAGCTGCAGGCGCGCCTGCTCATGCGCCTGGGTCAGCCGGGCCAGCGCGTCGGCCAGCTCGGCGCGGGCTTGGCCTGCGGCGTCGGCCAGGCCTTGTTGCAGGCCTTGGGCATGGCCCTGGGCGCAGGCGGCGGCGACGCGCTCCTGCTCCTGCGCATGCAGCGCGCGCAGGTCCTCCAGCAGCTGCTGGGCGTCCTGCAGCGCCGGCACCTCGGCGGCGCGCAGCACGCGGCGGTCCGAGGTGATGCCCAGCCGCGCCTGCGGGTCGCGGTGCCAGAGCATGAAGCCGTTCATGCCGGCACCACGCGGGATTGCAGCGCCAGCGTCTCGCGCAGCACGGCCAGGGCGGTCGCCTGCGGCATCACCCAGGCGGCCACGGGCCCCAGGCGGCGGCTGGCCGCATGGCGCAGCGAGCCGTGCGGCAGGCCGGCCAGCAGCACGGCGGCGCCGGCCTCGGTGAACTGCTGGCCCAGGGCCGCAGGGGTGGAGACCGCGGGCCAGTCGCCCAGCCCGGCGGGCAGGCCCCGGGCCAGGCCCTCGGGCAGCGGCGGCCAGTCGGGCGCATGGCGCAGCGCGCGCCACCAGGGCGCGCCCAGCGTCGCGCGGGCCAGCTCGCGAAGCGGGCCCGAGATCCACAGCCGCAGCGCCGGCGCGGCCAGCACCGAGCCGCAGCGCAGCGCCAGCGCCTGCAGCTCGGCGCGCTCCAGCGCCAGCCAGGCGGGTGCGGCATCCAGCTGCGCCCAGCTCAGGCTGCGGGCCTCGGCGGGCGCCTCGTCCAGCAGCTGCCGGGCGATGCGGGCGCGGTGCTGGCGGTCAGTCATGGCGGCCCTCCAGCGCGAGCGGCGGCGTGGCGCGGCGGCGGCGCCAGGTCAGGTAGCCGGCGGCACCCAGGCTGGCCGCGCCCAGCGTCAGGGCCAGCACCAGCACGGCCGCCGGCTGGCCCTCGGCGGTGGGCGCCGCGGTGGGCGTGGGCTCGGCCGCGAAGGCCACCACCGAGACGCTCTCGTACGGCAGGCCCTCGATGCTGTTGACCACCAGCGCCCGCACCTTGGGCAGCAGGCCCTCCACGTCGAGGCCCGGGCGGTGCTTGATCATCACCGAGGCCGACGAAGGCTGCACCTTGTCGGACAGCGGGTGGCGCTCGGGCACCACCAGCGTCACGCGCGCCTGCAGCACGCCGTCGATGCTGGTCAGCGTGTGCGACAGCTCCTGCGACAGCGCATGCATCAGCCGGGCGCGCTCCTCGACCGGCGTGGACACGAAGCCCTCGCGCTTGAACACCTTGCCCAGGCTGTCGAAGTCCTCGCGCGGCAGGCCCTGGGACTTGAGGATCTGCACCGCACGGGCGAAGTCGGCCTCGCCGGTGCGCACCTCGAAGCCGTCCTCGCGCGCCGCCTTCTGCGCCGGCACGCCGGCCAGCCGCAGCGCCGACACCATGTCGTTGGCCTGGCGCTCGTCAAGCTTGGCGTAGAGGGTCTGCTCGCCGCAGGCGGCGAGCAGCAGCGCCGTGGCCAGCATGCAGAGGACGCTGGCGGGCCGGGTGCCGGGCCGCTGCGGAGCCGGGCCGCGCCGGCGATGGGCGAACGGCTCCACGCCGTGAGCATCGCCGTCCCCTCGGGGTACCGGCCAACGTACGCGCTGGACGAGGGGCTTCATGACTGCTGGCGGAAGAGCTGTTGAAGACCTTCGGACGTGCGGTTCGCGATGTTCGAGGTCAGCTGGCAATGGAACATGAACTCCTGGCAGCGCACCGTCAGGTTGACCAGCTCGCCCGGCGTCAGCGCCTGGCCGGACGCAGCCGCGGCGCGGGCGTCGCGGCCCAGCGAGGCGGCCTCGGCGTTGATGTGGTCCAGCGGCTGCACGAAGCGTTGCATGCCCAGCGCCTGCGAGCCGGCGGCGGGGCCGTCCAGCCGCTGCACGGCGCCCGCCAACGCACGCTCGAAGCCGGCCGCGTCGGCGCCGGGGGCGAGCTGGTGCAGCGCCGACAGCGAGGCGCCGGCGCCCAGCTGGACGTCAGGCACCGTGGTGGCGATGGCGACGGCGGTGTTCACTGCTTGCGCGCCATCGTTTCGAGGGCGGAGCCGACCGTCGACACCGCGGTGTGCGAGCTGCTGGCCAGGAAGCTCATCTTCAGCGACATGGCGGTCAGCTCGGTGACGTCGGCGGGCTTGTCGCCGCCGGCATTCATCGCGGCCGACTTGGTCTCGATGTCGCCGGCCTGCTTGTCCAGCGCCTGGCCCCAGGCGTCGGCCATGGCTTCGAACCAGGAGCCGCCGCTGGACTTGCTGCCCGTGGAAGCGTTTGCAGGCGCTGCGGCGAGGGTGCTGAGAAGGGAGTTGGACATGGGGGTCTCCTTGGGT
>CAXDTK010000402.1:0-3848 GCA_963992225.1 uncultured Comamonadaceae bacterium
CCCGCCCCTTGCCGACACCCACCTGGGCGGCCCCGCCCATGGTCGACGCGACCACCGGGTGCGCGCCGAACCAGGCCTGGGCGTCCGCCAGCGCGTCGGGCGCGTCGGCCAGCGAGCGCTCGGCGATGACCAGCTTGATGGCCGCGAAGGTGCGCCCGGGGATGCCGGCCAGCCAGTCGGGCGCGACGCGCAGCGGCAGGCCGTCCAGCGTCGGCGCACCCGCCACGGCATCGGCCGGCAGCGGCTGCACCACCGAGTAACGCGTGAACTCGGCGTGGCGCTCCCATTTCAGCGTGAACTCGCCGCAGCGCAGGCGCAGGAAGTTGGCGTTCAGCGCGCTGGCCGGCAGCGCCTGCTGGCCCGGCAGGCGCTGCAGGTGGGCATGCTCGTCGGCGCGGCTGACGCCCTCGTTGAGCACGGCCACGTAGACGATCACCGCCGGCAGCCGGATGCGCGCCGGCGGGCGGGCGTGCACCTCGTTGTGCAGGGTCAGGCGCAGCGGGTCGTCGGGTGGCAGCGGGGGGTCTTCTTGCATGGCTTGGTGCATGGCCCCAGGCTAGTGCCTGGCGGGGGCCGGCGGCCGGGTCGATAAAATTTCAGCCTTCGTACATCAGCAGCGGCGGCTTCCGTCCTCACTTATGCAAGCTTCATTCCCAGCCGTGGTCATCAGCGGCACCGGCCTGTACCGGCCGCCGCACGTCATCACCAATGCCGAGCTGGTGGAGGCCTTCAACCGCTACGCCGACCTGCAGAACGAGCAGCACGCCGCGGCCATCGCCGCCGGCGAGCGTCCCGCCCTGACACACTCCAGCGTCGAGTTCATCGAGAAGGCGTCGGGCATCAAGCAGCGCTACGTCATCGAGAAGGAGGGCGTGCTGGACCCCACCCGCATGTACCCCCGCTTCACGCCGCGCGGCGACGACGAGCTGTCGCTGATGGCCGAGATCGCCGTCGATGCGGCCCGGCAGGCGCTGGCCCAGGCCGGGAAGACCGGCGCGGACATCGACGCGGTGCTGTGTTCGAGTGCCAACATGCAGCGCGCCTACCCGGCCATGGCGGTCGAGATCCAGCAGGCTCTGGGCGCTGGCGGCTACGGCTTCGACATGAACGTGGCCTGCTCGTCGGCCACCTTCGCGCTGGAGCAGGCCTTCAACGCGGTGCGTTCGGGCGCCAGCAAGTGCGTGCTGGTGGTCAACCCCGAGATCACCTCGGCCCACCTGGAATGGCGCGACCGCGACTGCCACTTCATCTTCGGCGACGTCTGCACGGCGCTGATCGTCGAGCGGGCCGACACGGCCACGGGGCCCGACCAGTGGGAGATCCTGGGCACCCAGCTGGCCACGCAGTTCAGCAGCAACATCCGCAACAACTTCGGCTTCATGAACCGCGCCGAGGACCGCGACCCCGACGCCCGCGACCTGACCTTCTACCAGGAGGGCCGCAAGGTGTTCAAGGAAGTGGTGCCCATGGCCGCCGCCCACATCGAGGCTCATCTCGCCAAGCTGGGCCTGGAGCCCACGCAGATGCGCCGTTACTGGCTGCACCAGGCCAACCAGGGCATGAACCAGCTGGTCATCAAGAAGCTGGTGGGTGGCGAGGCCGGCAGCGAGGTCGCGCCGCTGATCCTGGGCGAGTACGCCAACACCGCGTCGGCCGGCTCCATCATCGCCTTCCACCACCACCGCGCCGACCTCGCGGCGGGCGACACCGGCGTGATCTGCTCCTTCGGCGCGGGCTACTCCATCGGCAGCGTGGTGGTGAAGAAGCGCTGATGAGCGACCTGACCTTCTTCTGGCACGACTACGAGACCTTCGGCCGCGTGCCGCGCCGCGACCGGCCGGCGCAGTTCGCGGGCCTGCGCACGGATGCCGAGCTCAACGAGGTCGGCGAGCCGCTGATGCTGTACTGCCAGCCGGCGCCCGACTTCCTGCCCGACCCCGAGGCCTGCCTGCTCACCGGCATCCTGCCCCAGCATTGCCTGGAGCGCGGCGTGCCGGAGCATGAGTTCGCGGCGGCCATCGAGACGGTGCTGGCGCTGCCCGGCACCATCGGCGTGGGCTACAACAGCATCCGCTTCGACGATGAGGTGACCCGCCACCTGTTCTGGCGCAACCTCATCGACCCCTATGGCCGTGAGTGGCAGAACGGCTGCGGCCGCTGGGACCTGCTGGACGTGGTGCGCTGCGCCTATGCGCTGCGGCCCGACGGCATCGAGTGGCCCCGGCACGAGGACGGCCGCCCCAGCTTCAAGCTGGAGCACCTGACCGCCGCCAACGGCATAGTCCACGAGGCCGCGCACGACGCGCTGTCCGACGTGCGCGCCACCGTGGCGCTGGCGCGCAAGCTGCGCCACGCCCAGCCCAAGCTGTGGGAGTTCTGCCTCAAGCTGCGCAGCAAGCAGGCGGTGTGGGACGAGATCGGCGTGGGCAAGCCCTTCCTGCACATCAGCGGCATGTACGGCCCCGAGCGCGGCTGCATCGCGCTGGTGTGGCCGCTGGCGCCGCACCCGACCAACAAGAACGAGCTGATCGTGTGGGACTGCGCCGCCGACCCGGCCGAGCTGCTGACGCTCAACGCCGCGGCCATCCGCGAGCGCATGTTCACCAAGCAGGACGCGCTGCCCGAGGGCGTCACGCGGCTGCCGATCAAGACCATCCACGTCAACAAGTCGCCCATCGTCATCGGCAACCTGAAGACGCTGCAGCCGGCGATGGCCCAGCGCTGGGGGCATGACCTCGACGCCCAGCTCGCGCACGCGCGTCTGCTGGCCGAGAAGGGCCGGCTGCTGGACGGCCTGTGGCTGGACGTGTTCCAGCGCGAGCCCTTCGAGGCGGCGGACGTGGACGAAGACCTCTACGGCGGCTTCATCGGCAACGACGACCGCCGCGCGCTGAACCGCGTGCGGACGATGGCGCCCGAGCAGCTGGCCGAGCGCGCCGCGCAGGGCAAGCTGGCCTTCCAGGACGGCCGGCTGGAGGAGCTGGTGTTCCGCTGGCGCGCGCGCAACTTCCCGGCCAGCCTGTCGGGCCAGGAGCAGGAACGCTGGCAGGCGCACTTGGCGGCGCGCCTGCACGACGGCGAGGGCGGCGCGCAGACGTTGGCGGCCTTCATGGAGCGCATCGACCAGCTCGGCCAGGACGTGGAGGCCAAGGCCGACGAGCGCGGCGAGGCGATCCTGTCGGCGCTGTATGACTACGCCGAGCAGATCGCGCCGTGACGCCGCGGCCTGCGGCCCGGTCTGCACCCCTGCTTAAGGCCGCTGCAGGTACTTGTCCCGCAGCCGGGTCTGCCGGTCGCTGACCTCCACCTCGCGCCCCTGGATGAACACGCGTTCGATGCGCGTGGCCGGCTCCAGCGGGTCGCCGTCGGCGACGAACAGGTTGGCCAGCTTGCCCACCTCCAGCGAGCCCAGCTGGTCGGCCACGCCCAGGATCTGCGCCGGGTAAAGCGTCACGGCCTTCAGCGCCTCGTCGTCGCTGAGGCCGAAGGCGCGCGCATGGGCGGCCTCGAACGGCAGGTTGCGCGCGTTGCTGGAATCGCGCCCGCCCTCGGCGATGCAGAACTGCACGCCCGCGGCGGCCAGGTGGGCCGGCAGCGCGAACAGCGCGTCCGGCGGGTCGTCGCGGCGCAGCGGCAGGCGCAGCAGCCCGCCGATGACCACCGGCACGCGGCGCTCGCGCAGCGTGTCGGCGACGCGCCAGCTGTCGGCGCCGCCGACGAGGACGAGCTTGAGGCCATGCCGCGCCGCGAAGTCCAGCGCAAAGCGGATCTGCGCCAGGTCGTCGGCATGCATGAACACCGGCCTGTCTCTTATACACATCTCCGAGCCCACGAGACGGACTCCTATC
>CAXDTK010000403.1:0-3830 GCA_963992225.1 uncultured Comamonadaceae bacterium
GATCTACACCTACGCCTTCGTCGGCAGCGTCAGATGTGTATAAGAGACAGGGGGTGGGCGGGCCGTGGAAAGCCTCACATTAGAGCCCTCGCCCCGGCCGCGGGCCGGAAGACACAGGGCATGATTGCGGGTTTCCACCAAGTTTCCGCCCCCGCGCATGTCCTTGCTCCAGCGCCTGACCCTCGCCCTTGTCGCTTCCCTGGGCCTTGCCACGGCCATCCCGGCCCAGCCCGCGCCAACCCTGCCCGCCGTGCAAGGGCAGGGCGCCACCTTCCCGTCCAAGGTCTACGCCACCTGGGCGGCCGAGTTCCAGAAGGCCGGCGGCGGCGCCGTGGCCTACAAGGGCACCGGCTCGGGCGACGGCATCAAGCAGATCAGCGCGCGGACGGTCGATTTCGGCGGCACCGATGCCCCGCTGGCCGCTGCCGAGCTGGCCAAGCACAAGCTGGTGCAGATCCCGATGCTGGTCGGCGGCGTGGTGCCGGTCGTCAACCTGCCCGGCCTGGGGGCGCCGCTGCAGCTCAGCGGCGAACTGCTGGCCGACATCTACCTCGGGCGCATCAAGACCTGGAGCGATGCGCGCATCGCCGCCCTGAACCCGGCGGCCGCACTGCCGGCGACGCCCATCAAGCGCGTCGTGCGCGCCGACAAGTCGGGCACCAGCGACGGCTTCAGCCGCTACCTGGCCGGCGCGTCCGCGCCGTTCAAGGCCGAGGTGGGCGCCGGCCAGGCCCCGGCCTGGCCGGGCGAGCCGCTGAAGGCCGAGGGCAACGACGGCATGGTGCAGACGCTGCGCGCCACGCCGGGCGCCATCGCCTACGTCTCCTACGACCGCGTGCTGCGCGACAAGCTCACGGCGGTGAAGCTGCGCAACGCGGCTGGCCGCTTCGTCGCCCCGTCCGAGCGCGGCTTCAGTTCCGCGGCGCTGGACAGCGACATGCACCGCCGCGGCGACGACCTCGCGACGCTGCTGGACCGCCCCGGCACCGACACCTGGCCCATCACGCTGACCAGCTTCGTGCTGGTGGATGCCGAGCCGCCCAGCGGCGCCAAGGCGCAGGCCACGCTCAAGTTCCTGTACTGGTGCTTCATGCATGGCGACGACCTGACGCGCGGCACCGGCTTTGCGCCGCTGCCGGTCAGCGTGCAGTCCCGGCTGGCCGCGCGTTTCACGCAGGTGCGGCCGAAGGACGGGCAGCTGCCGGCCTACCAGGCGTTGTGAGCGCATGCAGCCCCTCGCCCCGCCTTGCCGCGCTGGACGCGGGCAAGGCGTGTCGGTCCCCCCTGGGGACGGCGACGCTTGCGGCATCGAGCCGCAAGCACATCGCCAGGGCGGGCCGGCTGGGGAGCGGCCCGGCGCTCGGCCCGCGCGTTTCGCCGCCCACGGATAACTGAGGGACACTTCCGGCATGCCTGCGCCCACCGACATCACCGTCCACCAGCAGTCCCGCGTGCTCGAGATCGCCTTCGACGACGGCGCGCGCTTTCGCATCCCGTTCGAGCTGATGCGCGTCTACAGCCCCTCCGCCGAGGTCATGGGCCATGGCCCGGGCCAGGAGGTGCTGCAGACCGGCAAGCGCGACGTGCTGATCACCGGGCTGGAAGCGGTGGGCCATTACGCCGTGCGGCCGGAGTTCTCCGATGGCCATGCCAGCGGCCTGTTCGGCTGGGACTACCTCTACAAGCTGGGCAGCCAGCAGGACGCGCTGTGGGCCGACTACGAAGCCCGGCTGGCCGCCGCCGGCAAGGGCCGTGACGACCCCATGCCCGCCAAGGCCGGTAGCAGCTGCCATTCCCATTGAATGCCATGACGCAAACTCACTTCGGTTTCAGCACGGTCGACGAGTCGGAAAAAGCCCGCAAGGTGCGCGGCGTGTTCGACTCGGTCGCGTCCAAGTACGACCTGATGAACGACGTCATGTCGGCCGGCCTGCACCGGGCCTGGAAGGCCTACACCGTGCAGGTCGCCAACCTGAAGGCCGGCGAGCGCGTGCTGGACATCGCCGGCGGCACCGGCGACCTGGCGCGCGCCTTCGCCCGCAAGGTCGGCGAGACCGGCGTGGTGGTGCACACCGACATCAACGAGGCCATGCTGCGCCAGGGCCGCGACCGGCTGCTGGACGAAGGCCTGATCCTGCCCACCAGCCTGGCCGACGCGGAGAAGCTGCCGTTCAAGAGCGAGAGCTTCGACCTCGTCAGCGTCGCCTTCGGCCTGCGCAACATGACGCACAAGGACCAGGCCCTGGCCGAGATGTGCCGCGTGCTCAAGCCCGGCGGCCGGCTGCTGGTGCTCGAGTTCTCGCGCATCGCCGAGCCGCTGCGCAAGCCCTACGACTGGTACTCGTTCAACATCCTGCCCAAGCTGGGCTCGCTGTTCGCGGGCGATGCGGACAGCTACCGCTACCTGGCTGAGTCCATCCGCATGCACCCCGACCAGGCGACGCTCAAGGCCATGATGAAGACGGCCGGCTTCGGCCATGTCGACGTGCACAACCTCAGTGCAGGCATCGTGGCGCTGCACGCCGGCATCAAGTGCTGAGCCGGGCCTGAGCCGGGTCTGAGCGGGCGCTGCGCGGTCGGCTGTTCCGGCCTGCCGCCGATTCGCGGGCTGCCCGGCACCGGGCCGTCCGGTCCACCTTCATCGTCAAGCGCCTGACCCCCGGCGGCATCCTTCGGGGCCGTCGGTGCCCCGCCGCGGGCTAACTCCACGCCTGCGCGCGTCTCCACTCGCCTTCACTCGCACATCCCCCCTGAATGCGGGGGTGCGGGAACTTGTCCCTTGAAACGGCTCTAACGCCAGGTCGTTCGCGACTTTTTACCGGGACAAGGCGCCCACAGAAGCGACATATCCCGCCCCTACACTCATTTGCTGATCTAGGCCGGAAGCCCTACTCCATGCACAACAAGCACGTTCAAACGATGGCAACGCGACTGTTCAACCCCCGCGCTTCGCTGCTGGCGGCCGTGGCCGCCGCCGCGCTGCTGGCGGCCTGCGGGGGTGACAAGGGCGGGGAAAAAGCGTCCCAGACCGCCGCCAAGGTCAACAAGGAAGAGATCACCGTCCACCAGATCAACTTCGTGCTGCAGCGCCAGCCCGGCCTCAAGCCCGAGCAGGCGGAAGCCGCCAGCCGCCAGGTGCTGGAACGCCTGATCGACCAGGAGCTGGCCGTCCAGAAGGCCCAGGAACAGAAGCTCGACCGCGACCCGCGCGTCGTGCAGCAGATCGAGGCGGCCCGCCGCGAGATCATCGCCCGCGCCTACGTCGAGCGCGTCGGCGAGACGGTCACCAAGCCCAGCGCCGAAGAGATCGCGAAGTACTACGCCGAGAAGCCGGCCCTGTTCAAGGACCGCCGCATCTACAGCCTGCAGGAGCTGCAGATCGAGGCCAAGCCCGAGCAGTTCGACGGCCTCCGCGCCAAGCTGGCGTCGTCCAAGGACCTGAACGAGTTCGTCGAATACCTGAAGGCCAACGACATCCGCTACAACGGCAGCCAGGCGGTGCGCACGGCCGAGCAACTGCCGCTGGCCAGCCTGGACGCCATCGCCAAGATGAAGGACGGCCAGTCGGTGCTGAGCAGCGGCCCGAACGGCCTGACCGTGCTGACGCTGGCCGGCTCGCGCAGCCAGCCCGTCGACGAGAACCGCGCCCGCCCGGCCATTGAGGCCTTCCTGCTGAACCAGCGCAAGGCCGAGCTGGTGCAGAAGGACATCAAGGCGCTGCGCGACGGCTCCAAGATCGAATACGTCGGCAAGTTCGCCGAACCCGCGCCGGCCGGTGCCAGTGCGCCGGCGGTTTCCGTGGCTCCCGCCGCCTCCGACGCCCCCAGCCC
>CAXDTK010000404.1:0-3785 GCA_963992225.1 uncultured Comamonadaceae bacterium
CACCCGCCCAGGCCGGCCAGGCCGGGAACATGAGGCCCGGCAGCACCGCCAGCCCCGCCAGCACGGTCAGCACGATGGCCATGCGCTGGCTGAGCGTCAGCCGGTGCACGCGCGCCGGCCAGTCGCGCCAGCCGACCCGGCGCACCCCGCCGGCGTGGATCCTGACGGTGACGCGGCCGCGCTCGCGTTCCTGCCGGACGCGGGCATACAGCGCCTCGGCCTGCTGGATCTGCTGGCGCGTGGGCTTGATGCGCACCGACATGTAGCCCACCGGCTTGCCGCCCTCCAGCACCGGCGTGGCGTTGGCCACCACCCAGTAGTGGTCGCCGTTCTTGCGGCGGTTCTTGACCAGGCCGTTCCAGGGCCGGCCGCGCCCGATGGTGGACCACATGTCCTTGAACGCCTCCGGGGGCATGTCCGGGTGGCGCACGATGTGGTGGGGCTGGCCCAGCAATTCCTCGTAGCTGTAGCCGCTGGCCTCCACGAAGGCCTGGTTGCAATGCGTGATGAGGCCCTTC
Source organism: uncultured Comamonadaceae bacterium (assembly GCA_963992225.1). GTDB lineage: Bacteria > Pseudomonadota > Gammaproteobacteria > Burkholderiales > Burkholderiaceae_C > Pelomonas. Next base: position 519 of record CAXDTK010000404.1, read on the forward strand.
ACGTCCGTCGTGGACACCAGCATCAGGTCGTCCGGATAGTCGTACTCGCGCTGGGTGACCGGCAAATTGATCTGCATTTCGCTGCTGAGAAAACAAGGACCGGCAAGCTAGCAGCGCCCACTCCAATAGATCAATGGCGCCGGTTTGACCCGCGTCAATCGAAGTCAATTGTGACTGCATTGATCTCATAAATGACTGGATTGTGACAAATTCACCCACAACCCGCCGTACCGCAGGCGACGTACCGCTACGCAATGTAGTGCGATACATTGCGCCCATGCCCGCCGACCTCTGGAGCCAGTTCGACGCCGCGCCGCTGGCGCTGACGCTGCGCGTGGCCGGCGTGGCCACGCTGCTGGCGCTGCTGCTCGGCGTCGCCTTGGGCTGGCTGTTCACCCGCACCCGCCTGCCGGGCCGCGCGCTGCTGGAGGCCGTCTGCATGCTGCCCCTGGTGCTGCCGCCCACCGTGCTGGGCTACGGCCTGCTGGTGCTGATGGGCCGGCGCAGCACGCTGGGCGGCTGGCTGCGCGAGCATTTCGACTACACGGTCATCTTCCATTGGCATGGCGCGGTCATCGCGTCCACGCTGGTGGCGCTGCCGCTGGTCATCAAGGGCGCCGGCAGCGCCTTCGGCCAGGTCGACCGCCACCTGGAGGCCGCCGCGCGCACGCTGCGCCAGTCGCGCTGGAGCACCTTCCTGCGCGTGACGCTGCCGCTGGCCTGGCCCGGCATCCTGGCCGGCACGCTGCTGGCGTTCGCCCGCGCGATGGGCGAGTTCGGCGCCTCGCTGATGGTGGCCGGCTCCATCCCGGGGCAGACGCAGACCGCGTCGATGGCCATCTACGACGCCGTGCAGGCCGGCCGCGACGACCTGGCGCTGCTGCTGGCGCTGGTGGTGTCGGCCGTGTCGGTGGCCATCCTGCTGCTGTCCAACCGCTTCCTGCAACGCGCGCCATGACCCTGAGCCGACTGCTGCTGCCCCTGCTGCTCGCCCTGCCCTGGCTGGCCTCGGCCCAGCCGCTCACCGTGTCGGCCGCCGCCAGCCTGACCGACGCCTTCAAGGCCCTCGCCCCGCGCTTCGAGGCCACCCGGCCGGGCGTCACGCTGCGCTTCAACTTCGCGGCGTCGGGCGTGCTGCTGCAGCAGATCGCCCAGGGCGCGCCGGTCGACGTGTTCGCCAGCGCCGACGCGGACACGCTGGACCGGGCCGAGGCCCGGCGGCTGCTGCTGCCCGGCACGCGGCGCGACTTCGCCAGCAACGCGCTGGTGCTGGTGGCCCCCACCGGCAGCCCGCTCGCCGGCCTGGGCGAGCTGGCGCGGCCCGGCGTGAAGCGCATCGCCGCCGGCAAGCCGGCCTCGGTACCGGTGGGCCGCTACACCCGCCAGGCGCTGGAGGCCGCCGGCCTCTGGGTCCCGCTGCAGCCCAAGCTGGTGTGGGCCGACAACGTGCGCCAGGTGCTGGACTACGTGGCGCGCGGCGAGGTGGAGGCCGGTTTCGTCTACCGCAGCGATGCCGAGCCGGCCCGCGACCGCGTGACCGTGGTGGCCACCGTGGCCGGCCATGCGCCCATCCGCTACCCCGCCGCGGCCGTGGCCGACAGCCGGCAACCGGCACTGGCGCGCGCGTTCGTCGACTTCCTCGGCAGCGCCGAGGCCCGGGCCATCCTGGCCCGGCATGGCTTCGGCGCGCCATGATCGACGTGCACCTGCAGCTCGCCGTGCGCGACAGCGCGGCCCGCCAGCCGCGCCGCTTCGACCTGGATATCGCGTTCGCCACCGACGCCCCCTTCGTCGCGCTGTACGGCCCGTCCGGCGCCGGCAAGTCACTGACGCTGCAGGCCATGGCCGGCCTGCTGCCGGTGCAGGCCGGCCATGTGACGCTCAACGGCCGGCGACTGCTGGACCGGGCGGCCGGCATCGATCTGCCGCCCGAGGCGCGCGGCGTGGGCTACCTGTTCCAGCATTACGCGCTGTTCCCGCACCTGAGCGTGCGCGACAACATCGCCTTCGGGCTGACCAGCTGGCGCCGACGCCTCGCCGCGGCCGATGCGGCGCGGGTGGACGAGCTGATCGACGCCTTCGGCCTGGCCGCGCTGGCGCGCAGCCGGCCGGCCACGCTGTCCGGCGGCCAGCAGCAGCGCGTGGCGCTGGCGCGGGCGCTGGCCTGCAAGCCGCAGGTGCTGCTGCTGGACGAACCCTTCGCGGCGCTGCACACCACGCTGCGACGGCAGCTGCGCGCCGAGCTGCGCGCGCTGCGCCAGCGCCTGGGCATCCCGGCCGTCATCGTCAGCCACGACCCCGAGGACGTGCGCGCGCTGGCCGACGAGGTGTTCGTGCTGGACGGCGGCCGCGTGCAGCGCCGGCTGCGCGTGGACGACCCCGGCCTGGACGCCGCGCTGGAGCAGGTCGGTTGAGCCGCCAGGACCACCCGCTGCTGCAGGGCGAGCTGCGCCTGGCCGGCCGGCTGGACGGGCGCTTCTTCGACCTGCTGGCCGCGCTGGCGCTGACCGGCTCGCTGCAGAAGGCGGCGCGCACCGCCGGCTACAGCTACAAGGGCGCCTGGCTGGTGCTGGAGGCAGCCGCCGCGCTGGCCCGCCAGCCGCTGGTGGAGAGCGCCACCGGCGGCCGCGGCGGCGGCGGCACGCGGCTCACGGCCGACGGCACGGCGCTGCTGGCGGCCTGGCGCGAGCTGCAGGCCCGCCATGACCGCTTCCTGCGCGAGCAGCACGCCTGGCTGGCCGGCCAGCCCGCGCTGCAACAACTGCTGAAGAGGATGTCCATGAAGACCACCGCCCGCAACCAGTTCCTCGGCCGCATCGCCAGCGTGCAGGCCGGTCCGTCCACCACGACGGTGCGCCTCGCGCTGGAGGGCGGCCAGGCCGTCACCGCCTCGCTGACCACCGAGGCGGCGCAGGAGCTGGGCGCGGCGCCCGGCCAGGAGGCGCTGGCGCTGGTGAAGTCCAGCGAGGTGGTGCTGGTGACCGACTTCGGCGGCTACCGCCTGTCGGCGCGCAACCAGCTGGCCGGCACCGTGTCGCGCGTGCAGCGCGGCGCCGTGTCCAGCCTGGTGGCGCTGACGCTGCCCGGCGGGGGCAGCGTGACGGCCAGCGTCACCAACGACGCCGTCGACGCGCTGGCGCTGGCAGCAGGACAGGCGGCCACGGCCGTGTTCAAGGCCTATGCGGTGATGCTGGCGGTGCGCGAACCCTGAGCCCATCCTGTCTCTTATACACATCTGACGCTGCCGACGAAGGCTGAGGTGTAGAT
>CAXDTK010000405.1:0-3763 GCA_963992225.1 uncultured Comamonadaceae bacterium
CGTCAGATGTGTATAAGAGACAGGCGCAGCGCCGTGTTCGGCAGCGGCGCGCTGCAGACGGCGCAGTGGCTGGTGGTCACCGACCCGCCGGACGAGGCGGACGACGGCGCCGGCGACGCCTTCGTCGGCGAGGCCGGCCGGCTGCTGGACCGCATGCTGCAGGCTGCCGGCCAGACGCGCCGCGGCGAGGCGCCGACCGCCTTCGTCACCCCCATCGTCAAGTGCCGGCCGCCACGCGGCCGCGCGCCGCTGCCGGCCGAACTGGCCGCCTGCGAGGCCGTGCTGGCGCGCCAGGCCGAGCTGCTGCAGCCCCGCCTGGTGCTGGCGCTGGGCCTGCAGGCCGCCCGCCGGCTGACCGGCCAGGCCGAGCCGCTGGGCCGGCTGCGCGGCCAGGTGCACCGCTGGCGCGGCCTGCCGGTGGTGGCCAGCTTCCACCCGGCCTACCTGCTGCGCTCGCCGGCCGACAAGGCCGGTGCATGGGACGACCTGTGCCTCGCCCGCGCGAGCGGCCTGTCATGACGCCCGACGAGCTGGCGGTGCGGGCGGTCGAGGCGGCGCGGTTCAAGCTGCTGGCGGACTACGTGCCGGCCTGGATCGCGCTATACGACGCCCGCACAAACGTCTGCCTGTTCGCCAACCGCGGCTATGCCGAGGCCTTCGGCCAGACCGAGCAGGGCATCCTGGGCAAGACCTTCGGCGAGGTCATCGGCCCCGAGGCCGAGGCGCGGATCCAGCCGGCCGTCGAGCGCGTGCTGCGCGAGCGCGTGGCCGTCAGCTACGAGCGCGAGCTGCCGCAGGCCGACGGCTCGCCGCGCTGGATCGAGGTGCACCTGATCCCGCAGCTGGGCGAGGACGGCGAGCCGGTGGCCAGCTGCGTGATGATCAACGACATCACCAAGCACCGCCTGGCCGAGCGCCAGGTGCGCGAGTCCGAGGCGCGGCTGGACAAGTTCATGCGCGCGACGGTGGAGGGCATCCTGTTCCACAAGGACGGCATCACCACCGACGTGAACCCGCCCGGCTGCGCGCTGGTGGGCTACACGCTGGACGAGATGATCGGCCGGCATGTGCTGTCCTTCATCGCCGAGGACGAGCTGCCCAAGGTGCGCGAGGTGATGCGCCTGGGCCGCGAGCTGAGCTACGAGACCGCCGTGCTGCACAAGGACGGCAGCCGCATCCCGGTGGAGTTCATCGTGCGCACGCTGGAGCGCGACGGCGAGAAGCTGCGCATGACCATCGTGCGCGACATCCGCGACCGCCTCGCCAGCGAGGCGCGCATCCAGCACCTGGCCCACCACGACGGCCTGACCGGCCTGCTCAACCGCGGCGCCTTCATGGAGCGCATGGCGCTGCTGATGAAGCGCGCCGAGCGCAAGGGCGAGATGCTGGCGCTGCTGTTCATCGACCTGGACAACTTCAAGCGCGTCAACGACTCGCTGGGTCATCTGGAGGGCGACCAGGTGCTGACCACGGTGTCCGAACGCCTGGTGGGTGCGCTGCGCGACAGCGACATGGTGGGCCGCTTCGGCGGCGACGAGTTCGTCGTGCTGCTGACCGAGCTGACCAGCCGGGCCGACATCGTGGTCGTGCTGGAGGCGCTGCTGTCGGTCGTCGAGGTGCCCGTCAAGGCCGACGGCCGGGCGTTGTCGGTCACGCCGTCCATCGGCGTGGCCGTCTACCCCGACGATGGCCGCGAGGCCGCGGAGCTGGTGCAGCATGCCGACACGGCCATGTACCGCGCCAAGAGCCGCGGCCGCGCCACCTACCAGTTCTTCGAGCCGGCGCTGGCCGAGACGGCCTATGCCGACCTGGTGCTGGAGGCCGAGCTGGCCCAGGGCCTGACGCGCAACGAGTTCGAGCTGTTCTTCCAGCCCCAGGTCGAGGCCGCGACCGGCCAGCTCTCGGGCGCCGAGGCGCTGCTGCGCTGGCGCCACCCGCAGCGCGGCCTGCTGAGCCCCGACGCCTTCATCTTCGTCGCCGAGCGCCACCGGCTGATGCTGGCGCTGGGCGAGTGGGTGATGCGCGAGGCGGCCCTGACCGCGCGGCGCTGGCGCGAGCAGGGGCTGACGCAGGGCCACGGCCCGATGCGCATCGCCGTCAACCTGTCGCGCATGCAGTTCAACCTGGACGGCTTCGCCGACACCGTGCAGCGCGTGCTGGCCGACTCCGGCGCGCGCGGCCAGTGGCTGGAGCTGGAGCTGACCGAACGCATGCTGATCGAGGACATCGCCCACGCGCCGGCCACGCTGGCGCAGCTGCGCGCGATGGGCCTGACGGTGTCGGTGGACGATTTCGGCACCGGCTACACCTCGCTGGCCCACCTGACCGAGCTGCCGCTGGACAAGCTCAAGATCGACCAGAGCTTCGTTGCGCGGCTGCCCGACGACGTGGGCGCCCAGGCCATCACCCGCGCCATCGTGCAGATGGCCGTGGACCTGGGCCTGAGCGTCACGGCCGAGGGCGTGCGCACGGCGGCCCAGTGGCAGCTGCTGGCCCGCTGGGGCTGCCAGCAGCTGCAGGGCGAGCTGGTGGGCGCGCCGATGGCCGCGGCGGAGTTCGAGGCCTGGGTCAGGTCCAGGTGAGAGCAAGGTGGAGCGCGCGATGACGCTGGCGCAGAAGATCCATGCCGAGATCGCCGCGGCCGGCGGCTGGCTGCCGTTCGATCGCTTCATGGCGATGGCCCTGTACGAGCCCGGCCTGGGCTACTACGCCGGCGGCCGGCGCAAGTTCGGCCAGATGCCCAGCGAGGGCTCGGACTTCGTCACGGCGCCGGAGATGTCGCCGCTGTTCGGCCGCACGCTGGCGCGCCAGCTGGCGCAGGCCATGGCCGTCAGCGGCTGCCGCGAGGTGGTCGAGTTCGGGGCCGGCTCGGGCGCACTGGCGGCGCAGCTGATCGCCGAGCTGGACGCGCTGGACGCCGGCCTGGCGCGCTACCGCATCGTCGAGCTGTCGGCCGAGCTGCGCGAACGCCAGCGCGAGCGCCTGGCGCATTGGGGCGATCGCGTGGAGTGGCTGGACCGCCTGCCCGATGCGCTGGAGGCCGTGGTGATCGGCAACGAGGTGCTGGACGCGATGCCCGTGCAGCTGATCGCGTTCGACGGCCACACCTGGCGCGAGCGCGGCGTCGTCAGCGCCGGCGAGGGCTTTGCGTTCGACGACCGCGGCACCATGCTGCGCCCGCCGCTGGCCGACCCCGGCCATGGCGGCTTCGTGCCTGGCACCGTCACCGAGGTGCATCCGCAGGCCGAGGCCTTCGTCGCCACGCTGGCCCGCACGCTGCGGCGCGGTGCGGCCTTTTTCATCGACTACGGCTTCCCCGAGCACGAGTACTACCACCCGCAGCGCCGCGGCGGCACGCTGATGTGCCACCAGGCCCACCAGGCCGACGCCGACCCGCTGGTGGCGGTGGGCGACAAGGACATCACCGCGCATGTCAACTTCACCGGCGTCGCGCTGGCCGGGCAGGACGCCGGCCTGGTGGTGCTGGGCTACACCAGCCAGGCCAACTTCCTGCTGAACTGCGGCATCGCCGAGCTGCTGCACGGCGCCTCGCTGGGCGAGCGCGCGATGGCGCACCGGCTGCTGGCCGAGCACGAGATGGGCGAGCTGTTCAAGGTGATCGGCTTCGCGCCGCTGGACGGCGCCTTCGATGCGCTGGGGTTCGAGCGCGGAGACCGCTCCCACAAGCTCTGAAAGGTGGTGCCCATGAAGGCCTGGCTGTTGCTGCCGATGCTGCTGCCGCTGAGCGCCCCGGCCGGGGCGC
>CAXDTK010000406.1:0-3763 GCA_963992225.1 uncultured Comamonadaceae bacterium
CCCCCACCCCGGCCAATCCCGGCACCCGCCTGCTGGAGCTGCAGGTGGGCCCGCTGACCGACCTGAGCCTGGCCGACAACCTCGTCGAGCTGTTCAAGGAAATCACCGACCTGGGCACCATCGAGCCGCTGGACGCCGGCCAGTCGTCGGACGGCATGCGCCGCTTCAAGGTCCTGACGAGCAGCACCGACAACGACCTGCTGGATCTCTTCACCTTCCACGTCGCCCGCGAGCAGGTCAAGCTGATGCCGCTGGGCCCCGGCTTCGGCTTCCACGAGGGCGCGCCCGGCGCGCCGCCGGCCGAGCCGCCGTCCACCGACCCCGGCTACGGCTTCTTCGACGATGCCCCCGGCATGCCGGCCGCCAGCACGGTTGCGGCGGCACCGGCGGCCGAGGCCAAGCCCGCCGCCGCCATCGTGGCGACCCGCCCCGCCACGCCGGCCAAGACCGAGGCCAAGCCCGCCGGCGGCGGCCTGGACCAGACCACGCTGCGCGTCTCCATCGAGAAGGTCGACCAGCTCATCAACCTGGTCGGCGAGCTCGTCATCACGCAGGCCATGCTGGCCCAGAACAGCCGCGAGCTGGACCCGGCGCTGTACCAGCAGCTGACCTCGGGCCTGGCCGACCTGGAGCGCAACACGCGCGACCTGCAGGAGTCGGTCATGTCGATCCGGATGATTCCGATGTCGACGGTGTTCAACCGCTTCCCGCGCATGCTGCGCGACCTGGCCGCCAAGCTGGGCAAGAAGGTCGAGCTGGTCACGCAGGGCGAGGCCACCGAGCTGGACAAGAGCCTGGTCGAGAAGATCACCGACCCGCTGACCCACCTGGTGCGCAACAGCTGCGACCACGGCATCGAGATGCCCGACGAGCGCATCGCCCGCGGCAAGCCCGAGCAGGGCACGATCACGCTGGTCGCGTCCCACCAGGGCGGCAGCATCGTCATCGAGGTGCGCGACGACGGCCGCGGCCTGAACCGCGAGAAGCTGATCAAGAAGGCCCGCGAGAAGGGCATCGACGCACCGGACACCATGACCGATGCCGAATGCTGGGGCCTGATCTTCGCGCCCGGCTTCTCCACCGCCGAGCAGGTGACGGACGTGTCCGGCCGCGGCGTGGGCATGGACGTCGTCAAGAAGAACATCACCTCGCTGGGCGGCACCGTAGAGATCGACTCCGCCGAGGGCTACGGCATGAAAGTGTCGGTCCGGCTGCCGCTGACGCTGGCCATCATGGACGGCATGAGCGTGGGGGTGGGCGACGAGTGCTACATCCTGCCGCTGTCCTCCGTCGTCGAGTCCTTCCAGGTGCAGTCCGACACCATCAAGACCGTCGCCGGCTCCGGCCGCGTGGTGGAGGTGCGTGACGAGTACATGCCCGTCATCGAGCTGGAGAAGGTGTTCGACGTGCCGCGCTTCGACTTCGAGCACGTCAGCTCCATCATGGTGGTCGTCGAGGCCGAAGGCGGCCGCGTCGCGCTGCTGGTGGACGAACTGCTCGGCCAGCAGCAGGTCGTGGTCAAGAACCTGGAAGCCAACTACCGCAAGGTCAACGACGTGTCGGGCGCCACCATCATGGGTGACGGCCGCGTGGCGCTGATCCTCGACGTCGGCAGCCTGGTGCGCCGCTCACGCCACTGAACCCCCGATCCAACAAACCAAGAGAGGTCCCGCATGGAAGCCAGCAACGTCCCCGCCCTGCGTCAGCAAGGCGCTGTCACTGCCAAGTCCCATGGCCCCGCCAGCGGCGAGTACCTGACCTTCCGCCTCGGCTCCGAGGAATACGGCATCGACATCCTGAAGGTCCAGGAGATCCGGTCCTACGAGCAGCCCACCCGCATCGCGAACGCGCCCGACTTCATCAAGGGCGTCGTCAACCTGCGCGGCGTGATCGTCCCCATCGTGGACCTGCGCCTGAAGCTCGGCTGCCCGAGCGCCGAGTACAACAGCTTCACCGTGGTCATCGTGCTGAACGTGAAGAACCGCGTGGTCGGTGCGGTAGTCGACTCGGTCTCCGACGTGCTGGAACTCAGCCGCGAGGTGATCCGCCCCGCGCCGGAGCTGAGCGCAGCGTCGGTGGATACCAGCTTCATCACCGGCATCGGCGCGGTCGGCGAGCGCATGCTGATCCTGATGGACATCGAGGGGCTGATGAGCAGCGCCGACATGGGCCTGATGGACGCCGCCATCGCCGCCTGAAGCACCCGTCCTGATCCCGAACGCGGCCCCGCAACGTGGCGGGGTTGGCGGAGCCCTGTCTGTTGAGGTCGTTGGAGAGTCGCATGAGCCAGCCAGTCCACTCCATTGCCCGCCAGGTCTCGATGACCGGCGCCGTCGCGGTCGCGGCCGTGTTGCTGGGCGTCAGCCTGGTCGTCGGCACCCTGCTCAAACGCTCCGCCAATGACCAGGTGAACACCTGGGTCGGCGACAAGGCCGCCTCCCTGGTCGATGCCATGCAGGCCATGGACGAGGTCGCGGCCAAGCAGACGCAGCGCAGCTTCGGGTCATTTCGCCAGGAATTCGGGCCCAGCTTCACGCTGGACGAGAGCACCGGCGAACTGCGCGACTGGGGCCCCAAGCTCAACGGCAACTTCACCCAGGTCGACAAGTTCGCGGCGGTCAACGGCGGCGTGGCCACGGTCTTCGCGACCAAGGGTGACGACTTCGAGCGCATCACCACCTCGCTGAAGAACGAGAAGGGCGAGCGTGCCCTCGGCACGCTGCTGGACCGGCAGGGCCCGGCTTACGCCGCCGCCAAGGCCGGCCAGCCCTACACGGGCCGCGCGCGGCTGTTCGGGCGCGCCTACATGACGCATTACGAGCCGATCAAGAACGACGCCGGCAAGATCGTCGGCCTGCTGTTCGTCGGCTACGACCTGGACGCGTTCGAGGCGGCGATGGACCGCATGGCGGCCAGCGCGAAGTTCTTCCAGCATGGCGGCACCTACATCGTCGCGATGGCCAAGGACCCGGCCAAGGCCCAGCTGGCGGCCCACCCGACCGCCAAGGGCAAGCCGCTCGCGAGCGTGGCGCCGGGGTTCGAGAAGGTGCTGGCCGAGCAATCGGCCAACGAAGTGCTGCTGGACGACGCGCCCGACGTGCTGGGCAACGGCCGCAGCGACAACTTCGCGGTGGCGCGCAAGAGCGAGAAGACCGGCTACTGGGTGGTGGCCCAGGTCGCGCACGGCGAGGCCCAGGCCGCCGGTCGCACGACGTTGTGGTTCTTCTGGGGCGCGCTGGCGCTGACCGCGGTCGGCCTGGGCTTCGGGCTGATGTGGATGATGCGGCGCTGGGTGGCCGAGCCGCTGGCCTCGCTGCAGCGCGCCATCGGCGCGATCGCCGAGGGCGACCTGAGCCAGCCGGTCAGCAGCAACCGCCGCGACGAGATCGGCGCGCTGATCCAGGACACCGAGGGCATGCGCCAGCGCCTGGCAGCCACCATCGGCACCGTGCGCAATTCGGTGGACAGCATCGCCACCGCCGGCACCGAGATCGCCAACGGCAACCTCGACCTGAGCCAGCGCACCGAGCAGACGGCCAGCAACCTGCAGAACGCCGCCTCCTCCATGAGCCAGTTGACCGGCACGGTGCGCCAGACCGCCGATTCGGCCCGCACGGCCAACCAGCTGGTGCAGTCGGCCGCATCCGCGGCCACGCGCGGCGGCGAGGTGGTGGGCCAGGTCGTCACGACCATGGACGAGATCAACACCGCCAGCAAGAAGATCGCCGACATCATCGGCACCATCGACGGCATCGCCTTCCAG
>CAXDTK010000407.1:0-3752 GCA_963992225.1 uncultured Comamonadaceae bacterium
GCTCAGGGCGTCCAGCGCCGCCCAGGCGCCGCGCGTGGTCGGCAGCGTCGCGCCCGGCGGCGTCCAGGCCACCTGGTTGCTGTTCGCGTTGGCCGTGTAGACGCGCCGGCCGTCGGTGGCGGAGCCCCATTGCAGCCCGCCGGCCGTGCCGCCGGGGCCCACCTGCGTGACCCAGGCCACCGCGCCGGTGTCGGGGTGCAAGGCCCAGTACTGGCCGCTCTTCTGGCCCACGCCCAGCAGGTCGACCGGACGGCCCGTGCCGGCCTTCGCCTTGAACAGCGCCGGCGCCTGGCCGAAGTCATAGTCCGGCCCGGCCGGCGACGGGCAGAGGTCGCCATCGCCGAAGAACGGGATGCAGTCCACCGTCCAGGCGTCGTAGGGAATGGCACGCGTGGCCCAGCGCACCGCGCCGGTGTGCATGTCCAGCGCCAGCACGCTGTCGAAGTGGTCGTCCGCCGGCAGGCAGGCGGCCTTGGCCACCGCGTCGGCGCCCGCTGCCGCGACGCAGGCCAGCACGGCCGGCGGCACGGAGTAGTTGTTGCCGGTGGCGATGTAGACCGCGCCGCGCTGCATGTCGACCGCCGGCGAGCTGCCCCAGACCGCGTTGCCGGTGTAGCCGGCGGGCGCGAGCAGGGTCTTCCAGCGGATGGCGCCGGTGGCCAGATCCAGCGCCAGCATGCTGCCGCGGAAGGACAGCTGGTAGCCCGGCACGAAGGCGGCGAGCGCCTCTTCCTGCGACGCCACGCCGACGTAGACGCTGTCGCCGGCGATGGTGGCCGACTGCGTGATGATGGCCGCCACATGCGGGTCGGCCTGGGTGCTCCAGACCAGCGCGCCGGTGGTCTTGTCGAAGGCCAGCACCTTGCCGCCGGGCCCGCCGCCGGCCAGGATGGAGCCCTGGGTGCCGACGACGACCTTGCCGCCGCCCAGCGCCGGCGTCGCGCGCGCCTTGTCCATGGGCACGCCCGTCACCGACGGCAGGTGGACCATCCACCGCACCTGGCCGTTGCTGCGGTTCACGGCATACAGGTAGCCGGCCCAGTCGGGCACGTAGACGGTGTCGGCGTCCACGGCCGGCGTGGCCGACACGTCGCCCGCCGTGGCCAGCGACCATTTCAGCGCCAGCCGGCCGACGTTGGCCACGCCCAGCCGGTGTTCCGACAGCTGGCTGCGGGTGTTCTGCCGGTCGCCGCCCGCGCTGCTCCATTCACTGCCCTGTGCCGCCCCGGCCGTGCCTGGCAGCGCCGCGGCCGCCAGCGCCAGCAGGCCGGCCAGCGGCATGCCCCAAACCCGGGATCTCTTCGTGTGCTTCATGAGCCATCTCCGTGTTGCGCGATGCCCCATCGCCGCCGCGACGGGTCGGCATCGCGCACCCCGGCGCAGCACCGCCCGCGCGGGCGGTGCTGCATGAGGCGCCGCGGCCGGCGGCGCGGCATCGGGGCATACCCGCCGCGCGGCGGTTTCGTCCTCAACCCGTCGGAGGACCGGGGGTGCCGCGCCGCGTCAGCCGCGCCAGTAGTCGGCGCGCCCGTAATGCGCGCGCAGGTGCTCCACCCACAGCCGGGTGCGCAGCGGCAGGTGGCGCGACTGAGCGAAGACGGCATAGATGCCGTTGGGCGGCGCGGCGAAGTCGTCCAGCACGCTGACCAGCCGACCGGCCGCCAGGTCGGCCTCGACCTCCCAGGTGCTGCGCCAGGCCAGGCCCAGGCCGGCCACGCACCAGTCGTGCAGTACCTGGCCGTCGCTGCAGTCCAGCCGCCCGGTCGGGCGCAGGTGCTGCACCGCACCGTCGATCTGGAAGGCCCAGCCGCGCGTCTGGCTGGCCTCGGAGCTGAGGGTCAGGCAGGCATGGCGGCCGAGGTCGTCGGGGTGCCGCGGCGCGCCCGCGCGCTTCAGGTAGGCCGGCGCGGCGACGCACAGCCGGCGGTTGTCGGCCAGCCGGGTGCTGACGAGGCTGGAGTCGGGCAGGTCGCCCACGCGCACCGCGCAGTCGAAACCCTCGTGCACGATGTCCACCACGCGGTCGCTGAGGTTGAGCGACAGGCTCAGGTCGGCATGGCCCGCCAGGAAGCCCGGCACCAGCGGCGCCACATGCCGGCGCCCGAAGCCGGCCGGGGCCGTGACGCGCAGGTGGCCGCTGGCCTTGAGCCCGCCCGCGCTGACGGCGGCCTCGGCATCGGCCAGCGACGCGATCAGGCGCTGGCAGTCCTCCAGAAAGGCCTGGCCCTCGGACGTCAGCGACAGCCGCCGCGTGGTGCGCAGCATCAGCTTGACGCCCAGCCGCGCCTCCAGCGCATCCAGCCGCCGGCCCATGACGGCCGGCGCCACGCCCTCGGCCTGGGCCGCCGCCGTGAGGCTGCCCTTGGCCGCCACCAGCACGAAGGACTCCATCTGCTTGAGCTTGTCCATGCCGGGATTGTGCTGGCCCGCAACCCCAAACTGCCACCGTTCGGCCGGGATTCGTGCGTTTGAGTCACAGATGAATCGCCTGCGCGGCAGCGAATCCGGCGCCCAGGCGCGGCAAGATGGCGGCAATCCTTTGACCGTCCCGCTGGAGTCCGCCATGCCCCGTACCCCCTTGCACCGCCTGCAGGTCGATGCCGACCTGGCCCGCTTCATCGACACCGAGGTGCTGCCCGGCACCGGCATCGCGCCCGACGCGTTCTGGGCCGGCTTCAGCCAGCTGGCGCATGACCTGACCCCGAAGAACCGCGCGCTGCTGGCCGAGCGCGACCGCCTGCAGGCCGAGCTGGATGCCTGGCACGAGGCCCACCCCGGCCCGATCGCCGACATGCCGGCCTACCGCGCCTTCCTGACCCGCATCGGCTACCTGGTCGAGTCGCCGGCCCAGGTGCAGGCGACGACCGCCAACGTGGATGCCGAGCTGGCGCTGCAGGCCGGCCCGCAGCTGGTGGTGCCCATCCTGAACGCCCGCTACGCGCTGAACGCGGCCAACGCCCGCTGGGGCTCGCTGTACGACGCGCTGTACGGTACCGACGCCATCCCCGAGACCGGCGGCGCGACGCAAAGGAATGCCGATGGGGGCGCCTACAACCCGGTGCGCGGCGCCAAGGTCATCGCCTTCGCCCGCCAGGTGCTGGACCAGGCCGCGCCGCTGGCCTCGGGCTCGCATGCGGAGTCGACCGGCTACCGCGTGGAGGGCGGCCAGCTGGTCGTGACGCTGGCCTCCGGCGCCAGCACCGGCCTGAAGGACCCGGCCGCCTTTGCCGGCTACCAGGGCGATGCCGCCGCGCCCGGCAGCGTGCTGCTGGTGCACCATGGCCTGCACCTGGACATCCGCATCGACCGCTCGACCGCCATCGGCAAGAGCGACGCGGCCGGCGTGGCCGACGTGGTGCTGGAGGCGGCGCTGTCCACCATCCTCGACCTGGAGGACTCGGTCGCCGCGGTCGACGCCGAGGACAAGACCCTGGCCTACCGCAACTGGCTGGGCATCCAGCAGGGCACGCTGACCGAGGAAGTCGCCAAGGGCGGCAAGACCTTCACGCGCCGCCTGAATGCCGACCGCGTCTACACGGCGCCGAACGGCGGCACGGTCACGCTGCACGGCCGGTCCCTCATGTTCGTGCGCAATGTCGGCCACCTGATGACCAACCCGGCCATCCTGCTGGACGACGGCAGCGAGATCCCCGAGGGCATCATGGACGCGGTGGTCACGACCACCATCGCGATGCACGACCTGAAGCCTGTCTCTTATACACATCTCCGAGCCCACGAGACGGACTCCTATC
>CAXDTK010000408.1:0-3744 GCA_963992225.1 uncultured Comamonadaceae bacterium
ACCAGGTCCTTGGCTTCCTTGAGGCCCAGGCCGGTGATTTCGCGAACGGCCTTGATGACGCCGACCTTCTGCGCGCCGGCTTCGACCAGCACGACGTTGAATTCGGTCTTCTCTTCAGCAGCAGCAGCGGCGCCACCGCCGGCACCACCGGCGGCCGGAGCAGCCATCGAGGCGGCGGACACGCCGAACTTCTCTTCGATCGCCTTGACCAGGTCGTTCAGTTCCAGAACGGTCATGCTGTCCAGAGCGGTCAGGAAAGCGTCTTTGTCGAATGCCATGATTAATTTCCTAAAAACAGATTGATTGCGTGAAAACGCGTGATTCGTCGATCAGGCCGCAGCCGGGGCTTCTTCGGCGGCCACTTCGGCGCCACCACCACGCTGCTGAGCCAGGGCTGCCAGCACGGCGGCGGTGCGTTGCACCGGCGACAGCAGCAGGCCGGCGATTTGCGACAGCAGCACTTCCTTGCTCGGGACCGATGCCAGCGCCTTCACGCCGGCCACGTCCAGAGCCTTGCCACCGTACGCACCGCCCTTGATCACGAGCTTGTCGTTGGTCTTGGCAAAGTCAGCGATGACTTTGGCAGCCGCGACCGCGTCTTCCGAAAAGCCGTAGATCAGCGGGCCGACCATGCTCTCCGCAGCAGCTTCGAACGGGGTGCCGGCAACGGCGCGGCGGGCCAGGGTGTTCTTCAGCACGTGAAGATAGACACCCTTGGACCGCGCGTCGACGCGCAGCTTGTTCAAGGCTTCCACGGTGAGGCCACGGTACTCGGCCAGCGCCAGCGTCTGCGACTTGGCGGCTTGCGCTGCCACGTCCGACACAACGGCTGCCTTCTCGTTGCGATTGAGACTCAAGGTCTACTCCTCACATTTGCCCTCTCGGCCTTGCGGCCTCCAGAGCGCCAGGGAATCAGCGACCATCTGTCAGGAAAGCGCCCCGATGGCTCGGAGCGGCATGCCTTTCAGCGGGACCGCCATCTGCGCTGGTTCACGGGATCCGATGACTCGGGCCGCGATTTAAGGGGTCTCCACCAGCGGTCTTGGATGACGCGCCCTGCCGGCGAACCGGCAGGGCGCCCCACCAATCTTTGCGCCCGGGGCCAGACTCGCCCCGGACAGATTCAGTGCATCAAGCCGCGGCTTGGGCGTTGATCGACGTGATGTCGACGCGGGCACCGACGCCCATCGTCGAAGACACGGCGACCTTGCGCAGGTAGATGCCCTTGCTGGACGCCGGTTTGGCCTTGTTCAGGGCCTCGATCAGCGCGCGCAGGTTGCCTTCCAGCTTGTCGGTGTCGAACGAGCGGCGGCCGAGGGTGCCGTGGATGATGCCGGCCTTGTCGACACGGAACTGGACCTGACCGGCCTTGGCGTTCTTGACGGCCGTGGCCACGTCCGGGGTCACGGTGCCGACCTTGGGGTTGGGCATCAGGCCGCGCGGGCCCAGGATCTGACCCAGGGTACCGACGATGCGCATGGTGTCGGGCGAGGCGATGACCACATCGAAGGGCATGTCGCCGGCCTTGACGCGCTCGGCCAGGTCTTCCATGCCGACCACGTCGGCGCCGGCAGCCTTGGCTTCCTCGGCCTTGGCGCCCTGGGCGAACACGGCGACGCGCTTGGTCTTGCCGGTGCCGTTGGGCATCACGACAGCGCCGCGCACGACCTGGTCGGACTTCTTGGCGTCGATGCCGAGCTGCACGGCCACGTCGATGGACTCATCGAACTTGGCGGTGGCCAGGCTCTTGACCAGGTCCAGGGCTTCGGTCAGACCGTACAGCTTGGTCGACTCGACCTTGCCAGCCAGTGCCTTTTGCTTCTTGGTGAGCTTGGCCATGTCAGACCCCTTCCACGATGATGCCCATCGAGCGGGCAGAGCCGGCGATGGTCTTGACCGCGGCGTCCATGTCGGCAGCCGTCAGGTCCTTGGTCTTGATCTTGGCGATCTCTTCCAGCTGGGCGCGGGCCAGCTTGCCGACCTTGTCCAGGTGGGGGCGCTGCGAGCCCTTCTCGATCTTGGCGGCCTTCTTCAGCAGCACGGTCGCCGGGGGCGACTTGATGATGAAGGTGAAGCTCTTGTCGGCGAAGGCGGTGATGACCACCGGCAGCTTCATGCCGGGCTCGAAGCCACCCGTCGAGGTCTGGGCGTTGAACGCCTTGCAGAACTCCATGATGTTCAGGCCACGCTGACCCAGCGCGGGACCCACCGGCGGCGAAGGATTTGCCTTGCCGGCCGGAATTTGCAGCTTGATGAAGCCGACAATTTTCTTGGCCATGATTTCTCCAATCCAGCCCCCAGACGGCCTCGTCCGGGAACCTGAGTGCTAGCGCATCGGATTCGGACCGCAGTCCTTACCTTTGCTCCTCTTGTCCGCCTCTCGTTGCAGACTGGTCACGGGCCGACTTCTTGGCAACGAAGCCAAGGGATGCCGGCCAAACCCGCAATTACACCTTCTCGACCTGCGAGAAATCGAGTTCGACCGGCGTCGCGCGGCCGAAGATCGTGACGGACACCCGCACCTTGGACTTGTCGTAGTTGACCTCTTCGACCGAACCGTTGAAGTCGGTGAAGGGACCTTCCTTGACGCGCACGACCTCGCCGACCGTCCACTCGACCTTGGGGCGGGGCTTCTCGACGCCTTCCTGCATCTGGTTGACGATCTTCATCACCTCGGCTTCCGAGATCGGCGCCGGGCGGTTCTTGGCGCCACCGACGAAACCCGTCACCTTGGACGTGTGCTTCACCAGGTGCCAGGACTCGTCGTCCATCGCCATCTCGACCAGCACGTACCCAGGGAAGAAGCGGCGCTCGGTGACGGCTTTCTTGCCGTTCTTCAGCTCGACGACCTCTTCGGTCGGCACCAGGATGCGGCCGAACTTGTCCTGCATACCGGCGCGGTCGATACGCTCGCGCAGGTTGCGCTCGACGGCCTTCTCCATGCCCGAATAGGCATGGACCACGTACCAGCGCTTGGGCAGACCAGCCGGAGCCTCGGGCGTGACGACTTGTTCTTCAGACATTGGATTCCTCGTCCTTCGCTTCGCGTTCGCTGATCAGCGCTTCCAGCCCAGGATCAGGTCGTACAGCACCCACTCCAGCGTCTTATCGGTCAGCCACAGGAACAGGGCCATGACCACGACGAAGGCGAACACATAACCGGTCATCTGCGTCGCCTCCTTGCGGGTGGGCCAGACCACCTTCTTGACCTCACGCACCGACTCGCGGCCATAGCCGATCAGCGCCTTGCCATGCTCCGACATGAAGAAGGTGGCCACGGCGGCAGCCAGCAGCACGATCAGCGAGGCCCATTGCACCAGCGCACCTTGCTTGGACAGACCATAGTAGGCCGCCAGCGCGCCGATCAGCAGCAGCGCCGCAACGGCCAGCTTGGCCTTGTCGGCGCCGCTGGTCACGGTCTCGACTTGGGGAGGATTCGCCATCACTTCACTTTCACGCGCCGCCCGTGGGCAGCTATTCAGAGGCCGCCGCGGCCCGTTGCCATCAGCAGCAAGGCCCGCCGAGATCACTCTCGCGGGCCGATGCTTGTTGCCGGGTTACCAACCGTCGTGATCAGCGACTGCTGGCAGGGGCAGAGGGTCTCGAACCCCCAACCTTCGGTTTTGGAGACCGACGCTCTGCCAATTGAGCTATGCCCCTGTGGCCCTAAAAAACTTACTCGAGGATCGTGGCGACGACGCCCGAACCGACGGTGCGGCCGCCTTCACGGATGGCGAAGCGCAG
>CAXDTK010000409.1:0-3737 GCA_963992225.1 uncultured Comamonadaceae bacterium
TAGGAGTCCGTCTCGTGGGCTCGGAGATGTGTATAAGAGACAGGCTCAGGGGGTGGCCAGGCCGGGGAATGCACCAGCGACAATCGGCATCCCTCGACGTTTCCCGCGCCCACCGTGATCCTGCGCTTCACCCTTGAACCGGTCGACAACACCCGCCTCGCGCGCGTGTGCGGCAGCCTGGATGCCAACCTGCGCGACATCGAGGCGGCCCTTGGCGTGAAACTGAGCCGCCGAGATGCCGAGTTCCGCGTCGACGGCCCCAAGGCGGCCGCGGAGCGGGCCCGCACGCTGCTGGAAGGGCTGTACGAACGTGCGCGCCGGCCGCTGTCGGCCGAGACCCTGCAGCTGGCGCTCGTCGAGGCCAAGGTGCCAGAACCGGCGGCCCGCGTGGCCGCCGTGGCACCCGGCGAGGACGAGCCGTTGGTGTTGCGCACGCGTCGCGCCGACCTGTCCGCGCGTACGCCACGCCAGCACCAGTACCTGCAGCAGATCCTGTCGCACGACATCACCTTCGGCCTCGGCCCGGCCGGCACCGGCAAGACCTTCCTGGCCGTGGCCTGCGCCGTGGACGCGCTGGAGCGTTCGGCCGTGCAGCGCATCATCCTGACGCGGCCCGCGGTGGAGGCCGGCGAGCGCCTGGGCTTCCTGCCCGGCGACCTGACGCAGAAGGTCGACCCCTATCTGCGCCCGCTCTACGACGCGCTGTACGACCTGCTGGGCTTCGACCGCGTCACCAAGGCCTTCGAGAAGGGCCAGCTGGAGGTCGCGCCGCTGGCCTTCATGCGCGGCCGCACGCTCAACCATGCCTTCGTGATCCTGGACGAGGCGCAGAACACCACGCCCGAGCAGATGAAGATGTTCCTCACCCGCATCGGCTTCGGCAGCCGCTGCGTCGTCACCGGCGACACCAGCCAGATCGACCTGCCGCGCGGCGTCATGTCCGGCCTCATCGACGCGGAGCGCGTGCTGGCCAGGGTCAAAGGCATCGCGATGACGCGCTTCACCAGTGCCGACGTCGTGCGCCATCCGCTGGTGGCCCGCATCGTCGAGGCCTACGAGGCGCGCGCCAAACGGGAGGCACGCGAAGCATGAGCGCCGCGCCGGGCCGTCCCAAGCAAGCTCGCTCCCGCTGGGCGGGACAGCGCGAAGCGCGAAGGGTGCACCAATGAAACCCGAGTTGAGCCTGTCCCTGCAGTTCGCCGACCCGCGCCACCGTTCGCTGCTGCCGCGCCACAAGGTGCAGCGCTTCATCCGCGCGGCGCTGGAGCTGCCGGGCGAGATCGCCGTGCGCATCGTCGACGCCGAAGAAGGCCGCGCGCTGAACCGCGAGTACCGCGGCAAGGACTACGCCACCAACGTGCTGACCTTCGACTACGCCCATGAGCCGGTCGTGGGCGCCGACCTGGTCATCTGCGCCGAGGTCGTCGAAAAGGAAGCCGCCGAGATGGGCATCCCGCTGCTGGACCATTACGCCCACATGCTGGTGCACGGCACCCTGCATGCCCAGGGCTATGACCACGAGGCCGACGACGAGGCCCAGTGCATGGAGGCGCGCGAGACCGAGATCCTGCTCGGGCTGGGCCTGGCCGACCCCTACGGCCGCGGCTGACGCGCCGGCCGGCGACGGCCCGGCGTCAGCGGCTCGACAGATAGCGCTTGCGCCGGAACAGCAGCCACAGCGCGAAGGCCAGCGCCAGGATCAGCGCGATCGCCTCCCAGAAGCCGGCCGGGTTCTTGATCAGCGGCATGGCGTCGAAGTTCATGCCGAAGATGCCGGTGATCAGGTTCAGCGGCAGGAAGATGGCGGTCAGCACAGTGAGCGTGCGCATGATGCTGTTGGTGCGGTGGCCCAGTGCGCTGAAGTGCATCTGCACGGCCGACTCCGCCGAGGACTCCAGCCGCCGCACATGCGTCAGCACCCGCTCCACATGCTCCAGCACGTCGCGCGAGCGCACCCGCAGCAGCTCCCGCTCGCGGGTGACCTGCGGGTCGCCGTCGGCAGGCCATTCGTCCAGCGCATCGATCCACTCCTGGATGGCGCTGCGCTGGTCCTCGCAGGTGTCCTCCAGCCGGTGCAGCGCGTCGCGGCTTTCCAGCAGCAGCGGCCAGTCGTTGAACTCGCTGTTCTGGTCCAGCAGCACGCGCTGCAGCGTGCCCAGTTGGCGGGTCAGCAGCCGGCGCAGCTCCAGGTAGCTGTCCACCATGTGGTTGACCATGCGCAGCATCAGGTCGGCCGGGCTGGCCGGCAGCCGGGCGCTGCCGCGGGCCGAGGCCTTGTCGCGCCCTTCGGTCAGCCGGTCCAGCTTGTTGGCGAAGAACTCGCGCACCTGGCAGTCGGTCGGGTGGACCGTGACGAGCACGCGGTCGAAGACGGCGAACCCCACCGGGCTGGTGTCGATGGCGCGCAGCGCGCGCTGCGCCGAGGCCAGCGTGCCGTGCTCGTCGTCGACGAACAGATCCTGGCTGCCCGGCGCCGCGGCCAGGCGGCGGAACACCAGCATGTCGTACCAGGACGTGTAGTCGAAGTGCGAGGGCAGCTGGTTGTTGATCAGGTCCGACACATGCAGGTCGACGATGTTGCCGCAGCCCCAGCGCGCCAGCGCCTGCTGCGCGGCCACCTCGCCCACCTCGAACTCGCGCCGGCCATAGCCCATCCACAGGAAGCCGCGCTCCGGCAGCGTGTCGGGCAGCGCCGCCAGCTCGGTGAAGCGGTCCGGCTCGATGTGGAAGACGCGCACCGGCTCAGCCCTTCTTCAGCAGCCGGGCGGCATCCAGCGCGAAGTAGGTCAGCACGCCGTCGGCGCCGGCGCGCTTGAAGGCCAGCAGCGACTCCATCATCACGGCGTCATGGTCCAGCCAGCCGTTGGCCGCCGCGGCCTTGACCATCGCGTATTCGCCGCTGACCTGGTAGGCAAAGGTCGGCACGCGGAACTCGTCCTTCACCCGGCGCACGATGTCCAGGTAGGGCAGGCCGGGCTTGACCATCACCATGTCGGCGCCCTCGGCCAGGTCTAGCGCCACCTCGCGCAGCGCCTCGTCGCTGTTGCCGGGGTCCATCTGGTAGGTCTTCTTGTCGGCCTTGCCGAGATTGGCGGCCGAGCCGACGGCGTCGCGGAAGGGGCCGTAGAAGCTGCTCGCGTACTTGGCGCTGTAGGCCATGATGCGCGTGTGGATGTGGCCGGCGGCCTCCAACGCCTGGCGGATGGCGCCGATGCGGCCGTCCATCATGTCGCTGGGCGCCACGATGTCGACGCCCGCGTCGGCCTGCACCCGCGCCTGCTTCGCGAGGATCTCGACGGTCGGGTCGTTGAGGATGTAGCCCGTCTCGTCGATGACGCCGTCCTGGCCATGGCTGGTGAACGGGTCCAGCGCCACGTCGGTCAGCACGCCCAGCTGCGGGAAGCTGGCCTTGAGCGCCCGCACCGCACGCGGCACCAGGCCGTCGGGGTTCAGCGCCTCGGCGCCGTCGGGCGTCTTCAGCGCCGCGTCGATGACGGGGAACAGCGCGATGACCGGCACGCCCAGCTCGACGCATTGCTCGGCGGTGCGCAACAGGTGGTCCAGGCTCTGGCGCGACACGCCGGGCATGGACGCCACCGCGTCCAGTCGGTTCTCGCCTTCGTGGATGAAGACGGGCAGGATCAGGTCGTTCGCCTGCAGGCTGTGCTCGCGCACCAGGGCGCGGGTGAAGGCATCGCGGCGCAGCCGGCGGGGGCGCGCGGCGGGGAAGGCAGGGG
>CAXDTK010000410.1:0-3736 GCA_963992225.1 uncultured Comamonadaceae bacterium
TACACCTAAGCCTTCGTCGGCAGCGTCAGATGTGTATAAGAGACAGCCCCGCCACTGGCTGGCCCGCAGCGCCGCCGTGCTGGGCCTGGCGGCCCTGCTGTCCGGCGCCGGCGCGCAGCCGTCCGGCGGCCCCTATGGCCCGGTGCCGCAGCGCTACGAGCTGCCGAAGGCGGCGCATGTCTACATCGTGGCGCCGGATGGCCGCGCCGACGCCTCGGGCGCTTCGCTCGGCGAGCCCACCACCCTGGAGGCCGCGCTGGCCAGTGTCGTCACCGGCGACGCCATCGTCCTGCGCGGCGGCACCTACCGCACCGGCGGCCTGCAGCTCAACCAGGGCATCACCCTGCAGCCCTACCTGGACGAGACGCCGGTGCTCAAGGGCACCAAGCTGGCGACCGACTGGCAGGCGCTGCCCAACAACGTCTGGCGCACGAAATGGGCCACGCTGTTCCCCGCCAGGCCGCTGGGCTGGTGGCATGCCGACCGCGAGGGCATGGTGACGCCGCTGCACCGCTTCAACAACGACATGGTGTTCGTCGACGGCGAGCCGCTGCAGTCGGCCGGCTGGGAAGGCGAGCTGGCGGGCGGCAAGGGCTTCTACATCGACTACGCCAAGGGCCATGTCTACATCGGCGTGAACCCGGCGGGGCGCCAGGTGGAGATCACGGCGCATGACGTGGCGCTGCACCGGCCGTCGCGCGCCGTGCACGGCAAGCCGTCGGACCGCAAGGGCTTCAAGCTGCGCGGCATCACGCTGACGCAGTACGCCTACCGCGCCATCGACATCGAGGGCAAGAAGCCCGCCACGGCGGTGTCCGAGGAACCCACCGACGACCCGGTCGGCCCGTCGCCGGAAGACCAGCACGGCAAGGAGGTGGTGGGCACGGTGCTGGAGAACGTCACCATCAGCCACTGCTCGCGCGTGGCCGGCTTCTTCCGCGGTGACAAGCTGGTCATCCGCAACTCGCTGATCAGCGACACCAGCACCGAGGGCATTTACGTGATCGGCTCGTCCGACGTGCTGCTGGAGCGCAACCTGATCCGGCGCAACAACGTCGAGCGGCTGACCGGCTACTACCCGGCCGCCGTGAAGATCTTCAACCAGTCGCACCGCGTGGTGGTGCGCGACAACCTGGTCATCGAGCAGCCGCATTCCAACGGCGTCTGGTGGGACGTGGGCAACCGCGACGGCGTGTTCGTCAACAACCATGTCGAGGGCACGATGGCGGGGGTGTTCTTCGAGATCTCCAAGGGCCTGACGGTGGCCGGCAACGTGTTCGTCGACAACCAGCAGGGCGCGCGCATCCTCAACAGCGCCGGCGCGAAGATCCTGCACAACACCTTCGTCAACTCGCCGGTGCTGATCGACCGCAACGAGCGCAGCGCCCAGGGCGACCACTTCGGCTGGCACCCGCAGACCGGGCCGGACGTGCACGAGCGCGTGGGCCATGTGGTGGAGGCCAACCTGATGGTGGACTATGGCGGCGTGAAGGGGCCGCTGCTGCGCTTCGAGCAGGGGCCGCTGACCTGCGGCAAGGTCACCGCGCCCATGGCCAGCCGCGTGGACGGCAACGTCTACCTGCGCGCCGCGGGCGGTGCCGCCCAGCCGCTGGTCAGCTGGGCGCCGGTGGCGGGCGCGAGCGCAGGCGCGGCCTGCCAGACCCAATTCGCGACGCTGGCCGACTTCCGTGCCGCGGTGCCGGGCGTGGAGGCCCGCGGCGTGGCGCGCACGACCGCGGCCGGCGCGGTGTTCCGCAGCCCCGAGCTGCGCCGCTTCGAGCTGGCCCGCGTGCCGGACGGCGTCGAACCCCTGCCGGTGGCGGCGGAGCTGCGCCGGCTGCTGGGCTGGCCCGATGCCCGCCACCTGCCCGGCGCGCTGGGCGCCACCGCTGGCCGGGCAGGCTTCTAGCGCGTCAGGCCGCGGCGCAGCGCGAAGCTGGCGCCGTCCACCAGGGCCACCAGCACCAGCATGGCCAGTAGCACCGTGGCCGTCTTGTCCATCTGGAACAGGCCCATGTGGAACATCAGCAGCTGGCCCAGGCCGCCCGCGCCGACGACGCCCAGCACGGCAGCGGCGCGGATGTTGTTCTCCCAGCGGTACAGCGTGTAGCTCATCAGCTGCGGCAGCACCTGCGGCAGTGTGGCGTACAGGAACACGCGCAGCGTGCCGGCGCCCTGGGCCCGCAGCGCCGCACCGGGCCCGGGGGGCGCGTTCTCCAGCGCCTCCGCGAACAGCCGTCCCAGCACGCCGCTGGTGTGGATGGCCAGCGCCAGCGTGCCGGCGAACGGGCCCAGGCCGGCGCTGATCAGCAGCAGCGCCGCCCAGACCAGCTCCGGCACTGCACGCAGCGCGTTCAGCAGCAGCCGCGCCACGCCGCGCGTCGCGCCGCCCGCGCGGCCGGCCGGCAACGCCATCGCCACCCCGGCCAGCGCGGCCAGCAGCGTGCCCAGCGCCGACATGGCCAGCGTCTCCCAGGCGCCCGCCGCCACCCGGCGCACGAAGGCGGGTTCCAGGTCGGGCGGGAAGAACTCCTGCAGGAAGCGACCCATGCTGGCCAGCGCCGGCCCGGAGGCCAGCGCGGCGAGCTGCAGGTCCAGCGACAGGAAGCTGGCCACCACCAGCGCCAGCACGCCCGCCACCAGCCAGCAGGCGCGGCAGCGTGCGCTGAACAGCGGCGGCGGCAGGCGGTAGGGCCGGTTGGCCGCGGGCTTGGGCGTGATCGGCGGCTTCATACCCGGGGCTCCACGGGCCGAGCGCCGGGTCGCTCCCGAGCCGGCCCGGTCGGGTGATGTGCCTGCCGGTCGCGCTGGCAGGCATCGCCGTCTCCTCGGGAGACCGGCCAAGGTACAGCTTGGACGAGAGGTCTCATGTCAGCCCAGCGCGCGCCGCAGCGCGGTGCTCAGACGGTCGGCCAGGGCCACCAGGGCCACGAACACCAGCAGCATGGTCAGCACCTCGCCGCCGGCAAACATCTTCATCGAGCTGTCCATCTGCTGGCCCAGGCCGCCGGCGCCCACGAAGCCCAACACCACCGAGCTGCGGATGGCGCATTCCCAGCGGTAGACCGTGTAGCTGGTCAGCTCGGCCGCGTTCTGCGGCAGCAGCCCGTAGGCGAAGGCCTGCAGCCGCGTGGCGCCGTTGCGCAGCAGCGTCTGCGTGACCTGGGCGTCGCCGCTCTCCAGGATCTCGGCGTAGACCTTGCCCAGCATGCCGCCGTAGGTCAGCGCGATGGCCAGCACGCCGGCCGCCGGCCCCAGGCCCACCACGCGCACGAACACCAGCGCCCACACCAGCTCCGGCATGCTGCGCAGCACGATCAGCAGCCCGCGCACCGCCTGGCGCACGGCATGGGGCAGCGGCGCCATGCGCCCGGTCAGCGCCGACAGCGACAGCGAGCGCGTGGCCGCCAGCGTCAGCGGCACGGCCAGCAGCAGGCCCAGCGTGATGCCGGTCGTGGCGATGGCGACGGTGCGCCAGGTCTCGCGCGCCAGCATCCACAGGAACTCGCTGCCCAGCGCCGGGGGCAGGAAGCTGCCCAGGAAGCGGCCGGTGACGCGCAGCGCGTCGGGCTCCAGCAGCAGCCAGGGCTTGAACTCGGTGGCCACCAGCAGCGGCCACAGCAGCACGGCGGCGGCCGCCCCCAGGCCCAGCCGGCCCAGCCAGGCCGGGTCGCGGCGCGCGGCGGGCAGGGCGGCGCTCAGCGGCACCTGTCTCTTATACACATCTCCGAGCCCC
>CAXDTK010000411.1:0-3718 GCA_963992225.1 uncultured Comamonadaceae bacterium
CCTGACCTTCAGCGACTACAGCCGCAACGCCATCCGCATGGCCGCGCTGATGAAGACCCGCGTCGTCCACGTGATGACGCACGACTCCATCGGCCTGGGCGAGGACGGCCCGACGCACCAGTCCGTCGAGCATGTCGCCAGCCTGCGCCTGATCCCCGGCCTGGACGTCTGGCGCCCGGCCGACACCACCGAGACCGTGGTCGCCTGGACCATGGCCCTGGGCAACGCCCAGCGCCCCAGCCTGCTGGCCCTGTCGCGCCAGAACCTGACCTACGCGCCCAAGACCAACGTCGACGAGATCGCCAAGGGCGCCTACGTGCTGTTCGACCCGGTCAGCCCCAAGGGCAACAGCAAGGCCGAGGCCGTCATCATCGCCACCGGCTCCGAGGTGCAGCTGGCCATGGCCGCCAAGGCGCTGCTGGCCGACGAGGGCATCAAGGTGCGTGTCGTGTCCATGCCGTCGACCAACGTGTTCGACCGCCAGGACAAGGACTACAAGAAGAGCGTGCTGCCCAAGGGCCTGCCGCGCGTGGCCGTCGAAATGGGCGTGAGCGACTTCTGGTGGAAGTACGGCGTGGACGCCGTGGTGGGCATCGACAGCTTCGGCGAATCGGCCCCGGCCGGCGTGCTGTTCAAGCATTTCGGCTTCACGCCGGAGAACGTGGCGGCGACGGTGAAGGCGGTGCTGAAGAAGAAGGGCTGAGCCACGGCGCCTCGGCGCCGCCTCACGACCCGGGCCGCTTTCGCGGCCCTTTTTCATGGCTCTTTGCTCGTTGGCTGATGACGCATCAGAGATCGGGTTTGGCCTTCGTCGACCCCAACGGTGGTGGCCTCGCCTGTGCGACCCAGCGCCACCCCAATCGCGCCGATTCAGCGCCCTCCCCGCAGATCACCCGTTAACGCACGCCTTTTTCCTCGGCGCTGACCCGCCCCTAACCGGTCGACCGGCTGCACCCACTCGACCCCCTTCTGCGCTACAAAGCCGCCTGCATCAGAACAATGACCAGGGAGGTTGAGATGCGCATGCCGGGAATGGCCCTCGCGGCCGGCTTGCTTGCCGGTGCCGCGCAGGCGCAGATCGTGGAGATCGACCGCGTCGATCCGCAGGCGCTGGCCTGTCTGGAGAAGACCGGGCCGGCGCCACGTTACCCCTCGCACGATGAACAGCTGCGTCTGCCCGGCCATGTGCGGGTGAGCGTCAAGTTCACCGCGCCGGACCGCGCACCCGAGGTGGCCGTGCTGTTTCGCGCCGCCAGCGAGGCGATGCTGGACGAGGTGCAGTGGTTTGTTCGCGGCTACCGGCTGCCCTGCCTGCCGGCGGGCGGTGCGCCGGTGGTGGCGGTGCAGGAGTTCGCCTTCACCCCGCGCGTGACCGATCCCATCACCTGGAACGCGCCGCGCGCCGTGCGCGAGACCCCTGCTGGCGAGACGCCCAGGTCCGGGCGCTCCGACGTGATGGCCTGCATGCGCACGCCCAAGGAGCCGCCGGAGTTCGCCGGCCTGCTGCAACGGGACGTCAGCAACGTCTTCATCGAGGCGCGCTTCACCGCGCCGGACGCCCCGCCCGAGATCAAGCCGACCTACAGCAGCGCCAGCGCCGCGCAGCTCGGCGTGGTGACCGACTACGTGCGCCAGTACCGCCTGCCCTGCCTGCCGGCGGGCGCCAAGCCGGTCACCATGCAGCAGCATTTCCA
The DNA here is from genome assembly GCA_963992225.1 of uncultured Comamonadaceae bacterium. Lineage (GTDB taxonomy): Bacteria > Pseudomonadota > Gammaproteobacteria > Burkholderiales > Burkholderiaceae_C > Pelomonas. The sequence goes on from CAXDTK010000411.1 coordinate 1,695, forward strand.
GTTCCGACCCTACGGCGTGGGCGCGCGCGTCTTCAAGGACGCCGTGCCGCTGACGTCCTTCCTGTCCCACATGAAGGGCATCCGGGCCATGCGCACCGACTTCGACCTCAACACCATGGCCTGCCCTTTCCAGGTGGCCTGGACGCTGGGCAAGCCGGCCGTGGACAACCGCGTTGGCGAGGTCGGACCGCCGGACCTCAACCGCACCGAATTCCTCGCCTGGCTGGCCGGCCTGGAGATGGATGCGAAGGAGCGCCAGTTCGAGCAGTTGCTGGGCCAGACGCTGATCGTCAACGTGCCCTGCGGCACGCTCAAGCTCACGCCGGCCGGCTGAGCACCCGGCCGCTGAAATCGCGCCGGAACCAGCCCCCCGCGCGGATCGCGGAGAATCCCGCCCGACCGAGAATTTTTCACTCTCTGGAGACTCTCCCATGACCATCAAGATCGGCATCAACGGCTTCGGCCGCATCGGGCGCATGGTGTTCCGTGCCGCCATCGCGAATTTCAAGGACATCGAGGTCGTCGCGATCAACGACCTGCTGGAGCCCGACTACCTGGCCTACATGCTCAAGTACGACAGCGTGCACGGCCAGTTCGACGGTGACGTCGCCGTCGAGGGCAACACCCTGGTCGTCAACGGCAGGAAGATCCGCCTGACCGCCGTCAAGGACCCGGCCGAGCTGAAGTGGGGCGAGGTCGGCGCCGACATCGTGGTCGAGTCCACGGGCCTGTTCCTCGACAAGGCCGGTGGCGAGAAGCACCTGGCCGCGGGCGCCAAGAAGGTCATCATGAGCGCGCCGTCCAAGGACGACACGCCGATGTTCGTGTTCGGCGTCAACCACGGCAAGTACGCCGGCGAGGCCATCATCTCCAACGCCTCCTGCACCACCAACTGCCTGGCCCCGCTGGCCAAGGTGCTGAACGACAAGTGGGGCATCAAGCGCGGCCTGATGACCACCGTGCACGCCGCCACCGCCACGCAGAAGACCGTGGACGGCCCCAGCAACAAGGACTGGCGCGGCGGCCGCGGCATCCTGGAGAACATCATCCCCAGCAGCACCGGCGCCGCCAAGGCCGTCGGCAAGGTCATCCCCGAGCTGAACAAGAAGCTCACGGGCATGAGCTTCCGCGTGCCCACCTCCGACGTGTCGGTGGTGGACCTGACGGTGGAGCTGAACAAGGACGCCACCTACGAAGAGATCTGCGCCGAGATGAAGGCGCAGAGCCAGGGCGCGCTCAAGGGCGTGCTGGGCTACACGGAAGACAAGGTGGTGGCCACCGACTTCCGTGGCGACACCCGCACCTCCATCTTCGACGCCGACGCCGGCATTGCGCTCGATGGCACCTTCGTCAAGATCGTGTCCTGGTACGACAACGAATGGGGCTACTCGAACAAGTGCCTGGAAATGGTGCGCGTGGTGTCCAAGTAAACACACCACGGGGTTGCGCGCGCCCACACGCCGTGCAGCCCCCTGCTGCTGGAGATGAGATGAACAAGCGCTAGAAGCAACTACCCTGTTCAAGCCGGTCGCCTGCCAAGGCCACCGGCTTTTTTTGCCCGGAACTCACTCAGCCCGCAAAAGCCTCGGTATCCACCTCGCTCGCGTTCTGCGCGTTGTAGCGCTCGCCCACCACCGTGTGCCGGTTGATGAGCCCGTCCAGGCGCTGCACCGTCGCCGCGTCCAACGTCACATCCACAGCTCCCAGGTCATCGTGCAAGTGCTCCACGCTGGTCGTGCCCGGGATGGGGATGATGTGCTCGCCCTGGTGCAGCAGCCAGGCCAGAGCGAGCTGCGCAGGCGTGCAGCCCACATCGCGGGCCACTTGCAAATAGCCGTCCAGCAACTGCAGGTTGGCGGCATAGGCCTCGGGGGCAAAACGCGGCATGGCGCGGCGGATGTCCTTGGCGTCCAGGGCGCTCACATCGCGCAAGTCCCCACACAAAAACCCGCGTGCCACGGGGCTGAAGGCCACAAAGGCCTGTCTCTTATACACATCTCCGAGCCCACGAGACGGACTCCTAT
>CAXDTK010000412.1:0-3714 GCA_963992225.1 uncultured Comamonadaceae bacterium
GATCTACCCCTATGCCTTCGTCGGCAGCGTCTGATGTGTATAAGAGACAGTGCCGGCACGCCCGCCTGGGCCGCCTGGCGTGAGGCCGCGGGCGAGCCCGTCCGGCAGGAACTGGCCCGGCTGGCGCCGGCGCTGGAAGGGTTTCCGGTCGGCCCGTTGCTGGACCTGCTGCTCGCCGCCGACCCGCACGACCGCGCCAGCGCCTACTGCTGGGTGGACCGGTGCCTGGCCCACTGGATAGACGCGCTGACGGCCGCGCTGCAGCAGCCGCTGGGCCCGCGCATCGAGTCGCTGGCCCGCATCGAAGCCCTGCAACGCGAGGCCCGTGACGCGCTGGCCCGCCTGCGCGTGCTGCTGTACCAGGCCGAGGTTGTCCACCCGGAGCGTGGACAACTCTGTTGACAAGCGCGGCGCCAGCGCGCCAAGCCCTTGTCCCGGGCGGCGTTTGCCGGATTGCTCATCGAACAGGCAGCGGGCGTCACGCAACCGCAGCCTGGCAGCGCTAAGCTGATCCGCACTGACGTCGTTTGTCTCCTCCACCGCCTGGGTGGATTGAACCCCTGACCGGCGGCCTGCCGGCGGGGGTCTTTTTAGGGCCGCCGTGCCGTGCGGCCGGCTGCGTCGGCGGTCGCCGAACTGTCACGCAAGGCGCGTAGAACGACTTCCACCGCAGTCCCCCGACGCCCGGCGCGCCGCCGGCAAGGGGTTTTCAAGGGGAAACAGAGATGGTTCCGAAAGAATTCCGGACGCTGGCCGCCACCCAGCCGATGCGCCGCACCCCGAAAGGCGCCCGCATGGCCATCGCGTTCGCGTCGGACCTGCCCGAGCAGGGCGTGTCGCTGCTGCGCCGCTTCACCGGCGAGACGACGCTGGGCTACCTGGTGGCCGCCGACGAACCGCTGGAAGAGGCCTATGCCTGCGCCTACACGCTCTACCGCCGCGGCCTGATCGCCTGCACCCACGAGCCCCGCCCCGCCCACTGGTGACACGGCGGCGGCCTAACGCCGCAGTCTGAGGCAGATGTCACACCCGCGCCCGGGTTCACCGGGCGGTCATCGGGCTGTCGAACAGGCTGGACATGATGCGCGCCGAACAGGAGGCCCCATGTCTGCATCCGCCGCACCCCCTCAAGACCGATGCCGCCCGGCATCTGCTGGCCAGCTCGCGCACCGCGCTGACGGCACCGTTGCGCATGCTGCTGATCAGCGTGGACGGGCGGCGCAGCGCGGCCCAGCTGCTGGACATGGCGCGCTCGCTGGGCCTGGGCGGCGACGCCCTCGACCGGCTGCGGGCCGCGGGCCTGATCGCGAGCCCCGCCGCGCCGGCGGCTGCGGCGGCCCGGCCCGCAGTCTTGGCGGCTGCGCCCGCGCCCGCGGCAGCCACGCAAGCCCCGGCCCCGGCCGCCCACGACGACCTGCGCCGGCTGGTGCGCGCCAAGATGTTCGCGCTGGACCTCGCCGGCCGCATGCTGGCCGGCCGGGATGCCGACCTGCGCGCCAGCGCGCGCGAGGTGGACAGCGAGTCGCGCTTCCTGGACTGGCTGGCCGACGCGGCGGCCCGCATCGAGGCGGCGGCCGACGCCGAGCGGGCCCAGCTGTTCCGCGAGCGCGTGGCGCGCGCGGTGGAACAGCCGCCCGGCCGCGGGTCAGGCCGCGGCGGGCCGGGCGCTCAAAGCACCAGGCGGCGCACGTCGATCTCGGTGTCTTCCCAGGCCGCGGCGTCGGACTTGGGCACCTCGACGCACGGCCAGGCATTGGGCGTGAGGGCGGCGGCGCGCTCCTCCGCGCGGGGCGCCGCGCTCACCGGGTGGAGGCGGCGGAGCAGCGGACGCTGCAACAGTTCGGCCAGGTGGACTTGCATGACAGCTCCAGCGATGACGCCGGCAGTGTGAGCGTTGCAATGTGACGCTTCCACCTCCGGGCATGGGCCGCGCGGCGGGTGCCGCCGCGGCCGGGCCTCACGCCTGGCGCACGCGGCGCCGCGGCAGCAGTGCCGCCACGCCCAGCAGGCCCAGCAGCGCCACCGGCGCCGTCGCACCGCCACCACCGCCGCCAGCCGCCGGTGCGGGCGCAGGGGCAGGCGTGGGCGCCGGCAGCGGAATGGCCGTGCTGCCCTGCAGCGTGCCGCAGCGGCTCAGGGCCGCGCTCTGCAGGCCCAGCGAGCTGCGCGTGGGCGCCACATAGCCGGCCGGCGACTGCGCATAACGCACCGCCTCGGCGGCATCCAGCAGGCCCGCGCCACCGGTCGTGGCGGTGAAGCTGCAACGGTTCTTGTTCAGCGTCGTGCAATGGCCCAGCGCATAGGCCGTCACATGCGGCCGGGCGCTGGCCTTCAGGCCGGCCTCGACCTGGGCCAGCGTCAGCGCCGGGTTGGCCGCCCACATCAGCCCGGCCGTGCCGGCCACCTGCGGCGCCGCGAAGCTGGTGCCGCTGACGGCGCCATAGCCGGCCGCCGCCGCCGCGGTGGCGCCGGTGTTGGTGGTGGACACGATGCCGGTGTCGGCCAGCTCGGTGTCGCAGGTGGCGCCGTTGTTGGCGTCGCCGCCCGGCGCGGTCAGCTGCACCTCGGGGCCGAAGTTGGCGTAGATGGCCTTGAAGCCCTGGCGGTTGGTGGCCGTCACGCCGAACACGCCGGCGCAGTTGGCCGGCCGGCCCACGCCGCCGCCCTCGTTGCCGGCGGCGGCCACCACCAGCACGCCCAGGTTGCGCAGCTCGGTGATGGCATCGCTGTACAGCCGCGCCGCGGCGGCCACGTCGGGGTCGGCATCCGCCACGTTGCACGACAGCGGCTTGTCGCTGCCCTTGGGCTTCACGCTGGCGAAGCCGATCACCAGCACCTTGGCCGGATTGGCATTGGCCGGCACGCCCGCCACCGGCAGGCCGGCGGCCCAGCGCATGCCGTCCACCATGTCGGCCACCGACGCGCCGCACTTGCCCGACACCCGCACCGGCAGGATGCGCGCGTTCCAGTTGATGCCCGCCACGCCAGCGGCGTTGTTGGTCACCGCACCCAGCTGGCCGGCCACCACCGTGCCGTGCCAGCTGCTCCTGGCGTTGACCAGGCAGCCGTCCCACAGCGTGCGGTTGCCGTCCAGCTCGGCCTGCGTCAGCGCGTCGCCCGGGTCGGTGGCGGTGGCGCTGCGGCCCACGCCGTTGTTCGCGTACTCGGCCTTGCTGACGAAGTTGTAGCCGGGCGCCAGCACATTGGCGTTCAGGTCGGCATGCGAGGTGATGCCCGAGTCCAGCACCGCGATGACCGGCAGCGCCGAGCCCTTGGTGGTGTCCCAGGCCTTGCTGAAGTTGGCGGCGCCGGCGTTGGCCGTGTCGCTCTGGTCGTCCAGCCACCACTGCGCGTTGGCGGGGTCGGCGGCGCGGAACAAGGTGTCGGTGGGCACGGCCGCGCGCTGTTCGCGCAGGTCCGGCATCGCATGCGCCAGGCGCGCGTCGGCGCGCAGCCGCGCCAGCCAGGCCGCGCGCTCGGCCGCGTCGGCCCCGGCGCGCGACTGCAGCCGCCACCAGCCCGAGCCCAGCGGGCGCTCGGCCTGCAGCGGCAGCCGGGCATCGGCCAGCACGCGGCGCAGCAGCGCCTGCTGCGCCTGGCCGTCCGCCGCGTCGGCGGGCTCACCGGCCAGCTTGACCAGCAGCGGCGCTGCCGGCCACGACGCCTGTCTCTTATACACATCTCCGAGCCCACGAGACGGACTCCGATCTCGTA
>CAXDTK010000413.1:0-3708 GCA_963992225.1 uncultured Comamonadaceae bacterium
TGTCGAGCCCGTTGCCGTCGCAGCCTACGCTGTACCGACCGACAGCTAGGTGCCCGTTGCGGTAATCCGCCTTGCCGAATTGCTCGCCGGAAACCTGCCGTTCGGTTGGTCCAGCGGTAGCAGAGAAATGGGAGCTGATAACAAAGTATTGAAGTTGCAGACAATGTCTTGAACATCGTGTCGTAGAGCACGGCAAAGCGATGTCAAAGACTTGAACATCGGCGCGGCTCGCCAGCTCTTTTCCTCCCACCCATGCAAGTGCTCTTGTGTCACACAGGAGATGACTCTATATTGCCTACAACGTAATCATTACATGGGGTCAACGGTGACAGATTCTCAACATTGGGCCCGACATCCCGTGCTGTCGACCATCATTGGCGTGTTCGCAGGGGCTATCGCCATCGCGCTGATCGAGTTTGCAGGACACGCGCTCGCGGCAAGTGCCGAAGCCCCGAAGCCGGCGAAGGCCTCGGGCAGCATGATCCTGATCGTGGTGGTCGGCTGGCTCGTTGGAGCTGCAGTAAGTGCGTGGGTTGCCGGTCGCTGGAACGGTGGCGGCCGTGCCACACCAGGCCTCGTGGCCGCACTTTTCCTGTGGGGCGCAACCGGCCTCACGCTATGGACAGTGCCGCATCCGATGTGGGCCGTTGTCGCATCGATGGTGTTGATGCCTATCGTTGGCTGGTTTGCCGCCAGTCGCGCGGTGAAAGCGAAGTCGTGACTGCTCCCGCCAGCCTTGGCGAGTTCGAACTCTTGGTGTTGTTGAGCGTGATGCGGCAAGGTCGGTCGGCCTACGCCGTGTCCGTGCGCGACGAGTTGGAGCGCAGCACGGCGCGCCCCGTATCACGGGGGGCCGTGTACGTGACCCTGGACCGGTTGGAGCACAAGGGCCTGGTGCAATCTTGGATGGGCGAGCCAACGGCGGCCCGCGGAGGCAAAGCCAAGCGAATCTTTGAAGTCACCCCTGAGGGGCGGTCGGCCGCGCAGGCGTCTCTCCAACGGGCCCAGTCGCTTGCAGCGGGCCTGGGGCTAGAACAGGGCTGACGATGGCTGGTTCCGCGCCGTACCTGATGGCCCAGGCCATGTTGCGATTGGCGCTGTTGACCTTGCCGGCGAACTTGCGCGAGTGCATCGAGGCCGATCTGAAGGAGTCCATGCCCGAGCGCGCGGACTCTAACGATGCCACACAGGTGTGGGCCATGGCCCGCGAAGTGCTGGGCGTGGCTTGGCATTACCAAGCCGAATGCCATCGTACGCATGCCTCGCGGTTGCAGCTCAGCGCCCTTTTGGCGGGTTGTGCGAGCCTGATGTTCCTGGTGCCACCGGCGTTGAGGACGGTTGCCTTGGGCTGGGCTTCAGTACAGCCCGATTCGTCCTTGCCCGGTCCCTGGTTGAACATGGGGCTCTCGCTTTGCGCCGCAGTGGCGGCTGGTTTGGTACTTGGATCGTTCGCGCCGAAACAACCCCACCTTGCAGGCAGTCAGAACATGGTTTTGGCTGTTCTGGTGCTGATCGCCTTCAGTCATCACGCCCTGCCGGATGCGTTCGGCGGGATCGCCGCGCTGGCCGCTGGGCTTTGGCTGGGACGCAAACGCAATCCAGGACGTCGGATCGGCCCGCGCTGAACGTCTCTTCCCTCGTTGCAACTCACCCCTAGGAGCAAGCATGAAGACCTTGGCAATCCGGCATTGCATCGTTCACTCTGAGGCTGCGGCCCTGGCTGGCTTTCTAGACAAACTCGGTCTCAATCGGCGCGAGATGAGCGATTGCGACGACGCGACCAACAACGGCGCCTTCTCCGGCGCGATCTTCCCGGCGGGAGACAGTTGGATCGAGGCCTGGACCGCCTCGCCCGAGATGCCGGCGTGCACCATGTTGCAAATCGTGGTGGACGACGCGGACGCCTTTGCGACCAGAGCCCGAGCTGAAGGGCTGGAGCTCATTGGGCCCACGGACGCGCACGGGGAGCGAATCTACTTCGCTCAAGCGCCTGGGGGAGTGCAGTTGACCGTGCAGTCGGCGCTGCCGACTGGGACAGCGACCGCTACCTAAGCAGTGCACCGCGGCGCGCCCGGCAGCCCAAGCGGGAACGGGTGTCGCCCTCTGTGCCAGGACTGTAAAACTGGCTGTCATCCTGCAAGTCGTCGGGTAGGGTAATTCGGTGCTTCGGTCCCTAGAGTCAGTCCCATGACGCACACCAGAGGCCGCCCCCCGTTTCCCGATCAGCTCACCCCTGCGGAGTGGCGGGTGGTCGAGGCTGTGCGTCATGGACTCAGCAATCCTGACATTGCGCGCCGACAAGGGGTCAGCTTGGATGCCGTGAAGTACCACGTCGCCAACGCGCTGCAGAAGCTGGGACTCAGCAACCGCAAGGCACTGATGCAATGGTCTGGTGTGGCCAGGTCCAGCGTCTTGCCCAGCCCCGGAAAGTCGCCACCCATGAACGTTCAACTCGGCCCGATCGGGCAAATCTCGCGAAGCGTCTCCAACATCGAGGACGCTAAGCGCTGGTACGGCGAGGTACTCGGCTTGCCGTTCTTGTATGCCTTTGGCAACCTCGCCTTCTTCGACTGTGGTGGCGTTCGCCTCTTCTTGTCAGAGGGAGATGGGGACGCCAACTCCATCGTCTACTTCCGTGTGTCCGACATCCACGCCGCCACCGCATCGCTCCAGGAGCGGGGCATCGAGTTCATCAACGCGCCGCACATGATCCACAAGCATGCGGACGGGACCGAAGAGTGGATGGCCTTCCTCAAGGACAACGAAGACAGGCCTTTGGCTTTGATGTCGAGTGTGGCCCCCGCTGCCGCAGGAGCTCAATCGTGAGGGCCCGTCACTTCAAAGCCCTGGCCATGGCGTTGGCGCTCGTGATCAGCACGGGTGCCCTTGCAAGCCAGGCCGAAGAGTTGCTCAAGGCCGTTCGAGCCAACGACACCGCAACGATCGACCGGCTGCTGCAGGTAAACCCTGCAAGCGCGACGGCACCGCTGCCCGACGGCACCACCGCGCTGACTCAGGCCGCCTACTTGGAGCGGCCGGCCCTGGTGGAACGACTCCGCAAGGCCGCTCCCACGTTGTCCTTCTTCGAAGCGTGCATCGTGGGCGACGTTGCCCAGGTTCGAAAGGCCTTGGCACTCGGCCAGAACGTCGACCAGCTGTCCCCGGATGGGTTCTCGCCGTTGGGATTGGCCGTCTTCTTCCGACGGCCAGAGGTGGCCAAGGTGCTGATCGATGCGGGGGCCAACGTTCGCGCTCGCTCGAACAACACGCTGAGGGTCGCACCCATCCACTCGGCCATCGCACGCGGAGATCTGGCCATGCTTCAGACCCTCTTGCTCAGTGGTGCCGACCCCGACCAGACGCAGCAGCGCTTGCTGCGTCCGATCCATGAGGCTGCAGCCGCCGGCTCGATGCCCATCGTTGCCATGCTTCTGATGTTCGGGGCCGATGTGGCGGCGCCATCGGAAGACGGTCGAACGCCGGCAGACTTCGCTGCTGGCAGCGGGCACGCTGAGCTGGCCAAGCGCTTGACTGCCCTTGCCGCGAGGTCCCGTTGAAGCGCACGCGCCATGCCCCAAGGAGTCACCATGCGCCTGCCGACGTCCGCTTCGGGCACGTTGCCGACTCCCCCGACGCGCGGGCCGGCGGCCTTAACTGTTTAGGTTTGTCCGACACCTGCCCGACGCGCTGAACAGGTCGACGCGCCAA
>CAXDTK010000414.1:0-3665 GCA_963992225.1 uncultured Comamonadaceae bacterium
GCCGAAGGCGCTGGCCATGGTCGGGCCGGCGTCGGGCGAGCCGGGCAGCGGCGGCAGCACCACCGGCCCCGGGGCGGCGCGCGGGTGGTGGCCCTCGGGCGCGCGCGGCGGCGGCGTGTAGTCGCGCGACGGGCGGTAGTCGTCACGTTTGAAGGCGGCGATGAGCACGATGATGGCCAGCGGTATCGCGATCAGCACCGGCATCAGGTAGGCGCCCAGCAATTCCTGCAACTCGTGAAACATCGCTCCATCCCAGGGATATCAGACCGGTCAGCCTACCACCCGGCCACAGGCGCTGCCATGCAGGAATGCCGGCATTCCCGCGCGGCGGGCGCCCGGAAAGCGTTGAAAACCGCCGACATGCCCGCCGCCGCGGCGCCGGCCTGAATTGAGAAATTCACGAAATTTGGGCGGCTGCGGGCGGCGCGTGCCGGGAACCGGTCCGGCCCCCGGGGGCGACCGATAGGATGCCGCCCATGCACCCCCTGGTTCAAGGCCTGCTGGCCCTGCTGCTCGCGCTGGGCCTGGCCCGGGCCGCGACCGGTGCCGGCCCGCTGGAGGTGCAGTTCCGCAGCGTGGCGGTGCCGCAGAGCACCGTCCCGACCATCGCGCAGGACCGCACGGGCTTCATCTGGATCGCCACCAGCAACGGCCTGACACGCTACGACGGCTACCGCCTGCGGCCCATCGAGCTGCCCGGCGACACCGTGACGGCGCGCAGCCTGGGCTGGGTGCGGGCGCTCGCACCGGGGGCGGACGGGCGGATGTGGATAGGCACCGAGTTCCGTGGCCTGGTGGCCTACGACCCCCGAACTGACGCGGTCGACGCGCATGGCAGCGCGCCGGCGGCGGGCGGCGGCGCGCATTCGCCCATCCGCGCCGTGGCCGAGGACCGCGACGGCGCCGTCTGGGTGGGCACCATCGGCCGCGGCCTGTTCCGCTACGACCCGCGCCGCCGGCAGTTCGAGGCCCAGGCGCTGACCTGGCAGGGCCAGCCGGAGAGCCGCGTGCTGGCCTTGCGGGTCGGGCGCGACGGCGCGGTGTGGGCCGGCCACTGGCGCGGCCTGGCCCGGCGCGCGCCCGGCGGCGGCGGCTGGGAGCAGGTCGCGCTGCCCGACCTGCCCGACGGCGCACCCGTGCTGGCGCTGGCCGAGGACCGCGGCGGGCGCCTCTGGCTGGGCACCCAGGACGGGCGGCTGGGCGTGGTCGAGCAGGGCCGCGTGCGCTGGGTGCAGGCGCTGGGCCTGGCCATCCAGGCGCTGGCCGAGGGTGCCGACGGCCGGCTGTGGGTGGGCAGCAAGGGCGGGCTGTACTGGGTGGACCCGGCCAGCGGCCGCATCGAGGCGCGGCTGCGGCAGGACCCGCGGCGCGGCATGGGGCTGGCCGGCAACGACATCAGCGGCCTGCTGCGCGACCACAGCGGGGCGATGTGGATCAGCGGCTACGGCCTGGGCGTGCAGCGCCACCTGCACCACCCGGCGCTGGCCGTGCGCGGGCCCGACGCCGACCCGGCCGGCCCGCTGGCCGAGGCCGACGTGCGCGCGCTGCTGACGCTGAAGAACGGCGAGGTGCTGGCCTCGGCCCAGACCGGCCCGGTCGTGCGGCTGGACGGCCGCCCGGGGCGCGAGCTGACCACGCTGGGCGAATGGCCGCGCGAACGCCGCGGCGTCGTCGAGATGATGGCCGAGGCCGCCGATGGCAGTGTCTGGCTGGCCGCCACCGGCCGGCTGGAACACCGCGCCGCCAACGGCCGGCTGCTGCGCGACTGGCCGCTGGACGGCGGCCGTGCCCAGCAGCTGCTGCCGCGCGGCGACGGCAGCGTCTGGCTGGGCATGCAGGAGGGCCTGTACCGCCTGCCCGGCGCGCAGGCGGCGGCGCTGCAGCGGGTGCAGCCGGCCGGCGAGCCGCTGCGCGGCGGCATCTACGCGCTGCGCCAGGGCCCCGACGGCCGGCTGTGGCTGGGCGGCCAGCAAGGCCTGTTCCGCGAGCGCGAGGCGGGCGCCGGCCTGCTGGAAGCGGTGGCGCAGGCGCCCGGCGAGGGCCTGGGCAGCCCGGCCGTCATGGGCCTGCTGTGGGGGCGCGACGGCCGGCTGTGGCTGGACACGCCCGTCAGCGGCCTGCACCGGCTGATCGGCTGGGACGGCGCGGGCCGCGCGCGCTTCGAGCGCATCAGCGAGCGTCACGGCCTGGACGGCGTGTTCGGCGCCAACCTGCACGAGGACGGCCAGGGCCGCATCTGGAGCCAGCTGTTCGTCTACGACCCGGCGGCCGACCGCATCGACCCGTTCGGCAGCGCGGAGGGCGCCAACTTCGGCACCTTCTGGTTCTTCGCCAGCACCGAGCTGCCCGGCGGCGGGCTGCTGTTCGGCGGCAGCCGCGGGCTGCTGCGCGTGCTGCCCGAGGCCTGGCACGCGCAGCGCGGCAGCCCGCCGCTGGTCGTCAGCGGCCTGCGCGTCGGCGGCCAGCCCCAGCAGCCGTCGCCGGACGGCGTGCGGCTGCCGCCGCGCAAGCGCACGCTGTCGGTCGAGTTCGCGGCGCTGGACTATGCCGACCCCGCCCGGCTGCACTACGAATACCGGCTGGAGGGCCTGGACGGCGACTGGACCCGCGTGGACGCCAGCGGCCGCAACCCCAGCTTTGGCCCGCTCAAGCCGGGCCGCTATGTGCTGCAGGTGCGCGCCACCGCCCATCACGCGCTGTGGGGCAGCGAGGTGCTGAAGCTGCCCATCGAGGTGCAGCCGGCCTGGTGGGAGACCGAGGCCGCGCGCATCGGCGGCGTGCTGGCCGTCATGGCCGCCGTCTGGGCCTGGATGCGCTGGCGCACCCGTGTGCTGCGCCGCCGCGAGGGCGAGCTGCGCCGGCTGGTGGACGAACGCACCGCCGAGCTGCGCGAGCTCAGCGTGACCGACGCGCTGACCGGCCTGCGCAACCGCCGCTACCTGGAGCTGCGCCTGGACGACGACCTGCGCCTGTGCCTGCGCCGCTTCGAGACCCTCAGCGGCGCAGGCCCCGGCCCGGAGTCCGACCTGCTGCTGATGCTGCTGGACCTGGACCACTTCAAGCGCGTCAACGACCTGCACGGCCACGCCGCCGGCGATGCCGTGCTGGTGCAGCTGGCCGGGCGGCTGCGCCAGGTCTTCCGCGAGACCGACTCGCTGGTGCGCTGGGGCGGCGAGGAGGTGCTGGTGCTGGCCCGCGAGACCGACCGGCGCGACGCCGCCGAGCTGGCCGCCCGCGTCTGCGCGGCGGTGCGCGACACGCCCTTCGACATCGGCCCGGGCGAGACGGTGCATGTGACGGTGTCCATCGGCTTCTGCGCCTTCCCGCTGGACCCGCGCCACCCGCGGCTGTGGGACTGGCGCGCCTGCCTGGCCCTGGCCGACTCGGCGCTGTACGCCGCCAAGGCCCAGGGCCGCGACGGCTACCTGGGCGCGGTGCGCGCCAACGGCCTGTCGCCGCGCGAGACCCCGGACGGGCTGGACGCCTGGTGCCGCGAGGCGCGGCTGGAGGTGGCCCGCAGCGCCACCGCCCCCCGCCCCGCCGACGCGACCCAGCCGGTCTGAGCGGGCGGCACGCCGACGGGCGGGGCCGCCCGCCGCGCCGTTTCTAGAATTCCTGTCTCTTATACACATCTGCCGCTGCCGACGAAGGCTTAGGTGTAGATC
>CAXDTK010000415.1:0-3663 GCA_963992225.1 uncultured Comamonadaceae bacterium
CACCTAAGCCTTCGTCGGCAGCGTCAGATGTGTATAAGAGACAGGTTCCTGCAGCAGCTCGGCATCGGCCGGGCGCTGCTGCAGCTCCAGCAGGCGGCCGTCGCGGCGGCGCAGCCAGGTCAGCAGGCCGTCGTCCAGCACGGCCCAGTCGCCGTCGGTTGCGGGCGCCAGCGTCCAGCTGGGCCGCAGCGACAGCAGCCGCACGCGGTGCTTGGCGGCCGTGGCCTGCAGCGCGGCCACATCGCCCTCGGTCAGCGCGCAGGCCACGCGGCCCGCCGCGGCCAGCGGCCATTGCTGCGCGGCCGGGCCGAAGTAATGGCCGAACTGCAGCCGCGCATAGGCCAGCAGCGCCGCGTCGTCGGGCAGCGGCAGGTCGTCCGGCACGCGCAGACTGTGCATGCGCTGCGGCCCCGCCAGCAGCGCCACCCGCGCCCCGGCATGGGCCGCGCACCAGGCGGCGAAGTCGGGCCAGGTCTTGCCTTGCGCGTCCACCACGCCGGCATCGCCGAGCAGCAGTTTTGTGGGAGCTTGAGGTCGGCGCAGCCCGGCTACTCTCGCGCGGACAGCGTCGATCCGGCTTGGCCGGGCGGCCGCTGTCGCCCCTTTGATGCGGGCGGGCGTCGCGCGCAGGGGGTGAGCGTCAATCAGCAAGCGTGACACGCTCCAGCTCCTCCAGCGTCGAGTCGCCGCGCAGCACCAGGGCCACGGCGGCGTCGCGCAGCGAGCGCATGCCGCGGCTGCGGGCGGCCTCCTTGATGCGGCCCAGCGGCGCGCGGCTGGCGATCAGGTCGCGCAGCGCGTCGTCCAGCCACAGCAGCTCGCTGACCGCGCGCCGGCCGCGGTAGCCGGTGCCGCGGCATTGCGCGCAGCCGCGGCCGTGCAGCAGCCGGGCGTCCTCGGGCAGGCCCAGCTCGCGCAGCTGCGCCGGCGTGGCCGGCAGCGGCTCGCGGCAGTGCACGCAGTTGATGCGCATCAGCCGCTGCGCCAGCACGCCGTTCAGCGCCGACAGCACGTTGTAGAGGTCCAGCCCCATGTGCATGAAGCGGCCCACCACGTCGAAGGCGTTGTTGGCGTGCACGGTGCTGAAGACGAGGTGGCCGGTCAGCGCGGCCTGAACGGCGATCTGCGCGGTCTCGGCGTCGCGGATCTCGCCCACCATCACGCGGTCGGGGTCGTGGCGCAGCACCGAGCGCAGGCCGCGTGCGAAGGTCAGGCCCTTCTTCTCGTTGACCGGGATCTGCACCACGCCGGGCAGCTGGTACTCGACCGGGTCCTCGATGGTGATGATCTTGTCGCGGCCGGTGTTGACCTCGCTGATCGCGGCGTACAGCGTGGTGGTCTTGCCCGAGCCGGTGGGCCCGGTGACGAGCAGCATGCCGTGCGGCTGCTTGGCCAGCGCGCGGATCTGCGCGCGCGCCTCGGGCTCGAAGCCCAGCGCGTCCAGCGTCAGCGCGCCCTGCGCCTCCACCTGCGCGCGGTCCAGCACGCGGATGACGGCGTCCTCGCCGAACACGCTCGGCATGATGGAGAGGCGAAAGTCCACCTCGCGGCCCTGCACGCGCAGCTTGAAGCGGCCGTCCTGCGGCAGCCGGCGCTCGCCGATGTCCAGTTCGGCCATCACCTTCAGGCGCGACACCAGCTGCTCGGCCGCCTGCACGCCGTCGATGGTCTTCACGTCCAGCATGACGCCGTCCACCCGGCTGCGGATGCGCATGCCGCGCAGCTGGCATTCGAAGTGGATGTCGCTGGCGCCGTCCTGCAGCGCGTCGTACAGCGTCGCATCCAGCAGCCGCACGACGGGGCTGGCCTGCTCGGCCAGGTTCAGCGCCGACAGCTCCTGCGCGGCCTCGGCATGCACGCCGTCGCCGAAGGACTCGCCAAGGTCGCCCAGCGCGCGGTAGCCGGCCTCGCCGGCCTCCAGCAGCGCATCGATCTCGGCGGCCTCGCAGGGCCACCACAGCACCGGCTTCCTCAGGCGCGACTCGATGCGCAGGCGCAGCAGCGGCTCCAGCGGCCGGTCCGCCAGCAGCGCCAGCCGGCCGCGCGCCGAGGTCGCCATGACGGCGCGCCAGCGCTGGGCATCGGCATGGGGCCAGGGGTCGAAGGTGAGGGCCCAGGGCGCGTCGGAGGCGGGGAGCTTGGCCAGCACGTCGGGGTCGGGTTGGAGGACTGCGTTCATGGGCGGTTGCTCCAACGCTGGTTTGACGCCTGAGCGTGGCTGGCCCTTGGCAGAGCGATCCAGCGGCGAGAAAGCATGGGCCGCATCACCCCACCTGCTCCACCAACTGGAAGATCGGCAGATACATCAGCACCACCACCGTGCCGATGACCAGCCCCATGATCAGCATCAGCGCCGGGTTGACCAGCCGCGTCACCAGGTCCGACAGCCGCGACAGCTCCTCGTCGTAGAAGCCGGCCGCCTGCGCCAGCATCGCGCCCAGCTCGCCGCTGTGCTCGCCCACGCGCAACATGCGCAGCGATACCGGCGTGGCCAGCCCCTCGCGCTGCAGCGAGGCCGACAGCCGCTCGCCCAGGCGCACGCTCTCGGTCGCGCGGTCCAGTGCGGCGCGCAGGTGGGCCGCCGCCACGCCGCGCGCATTGACCAGCGCCGGCACGATGGGCACGCCGGCCAGCAGCAGCATCGCCAGCACCCGGTAGAGCTGGGCCAGCGCCAGCAGGTGCAGCTTGGGGCCCACCAGCGGCAGCTTCCACAAGCGCGCCTGCACCGCCTCGCGCAGGCCGCGCTGCCAGGCCAGCAGCGGCAGCGCCACCAGGCCGGCCGCGATCAGCAGCAGCGCCAGCGGGTGGGCGCCGCTGAAGCCGCCCACCGCCACCAGCAGCCGCGAGGCCAGCGGCAGCTCGCCACCCACGCCGTCCAGCAGCCCGGCGAAGCGCGGCACCACGAACATGAGCAGGAACAACACCACCGCGGTGCCGGCCGTGATCAGCATCGCCGGGTAGATGGCCGCTGCCACCAGCTTGCCGCGCAGCTGCTCCACCCAGGCCAGGTAGCTGGCCTGCTCGAACAGCGCCTGCTCGACCTGGCCGCTGCGCTCGCTGGCCTCGACCACCGCGACGAACAGCGCATCGAAGGCCTGCGGCTGGCTGGCCAGCGCGGTGGAGAACGACTCGCCGCGCTGGATGCGCGCCACGACCCCGGCCAGCGCCGCGGTGACGGCCGGCGGGTTGTCCTGCGACTGCAGCGTCTGCAACGCCTCCAGCAGCGGGATGCCGGCGCGCAGCAGCACGGCCAGCTGCTGCGCGAACTGGCGGCGCGGGAAGCGGCCGCCGCGGGCCGTCAGCGGCGCGGCCTGCACCGGCTCCACGGCCAGCAGGGCCGCGGGCGACAGGCCCAGCACCGCCGCCACGCCGCCGGCGTCCACGGCCTGCACCCGCGCCTGCGCTGGCTGGCGTGCGGCGTCGAGGTAGCGGACGTCGAACTCGGGCATGTCAGCGCTGCCCGGCCGCCCGCGGGCGCTGACGCGCCCCCTCGGGGTGCCGCGAATGGAAGGAACGTGGGGGCTGCATGTCACCAGGACGTGAGGTCGGCGTCCTCGCCCTCGCCGCCGGGGCGGCCGTCCCGGCCCAGGCTCAGCAGGTCGTACTCGCCATGCTCGCCCGGCGAGCGGTACTGGTAGTCCTGGCCCCAGGGGTCCTTGGGCA
>CAXDTK010000416.1:0-3661 GCA_963992225.1 uncultured Comamonadaceae bacterium
ATAGGAGTCCGTCTCGTGGGCTCGGAGATGTGTATAAGAGACAGGTGTTGGTGGGGTTCCAGCCGGTCGATGCGTAGTCGGTCTGGTTGACGGTGGCGCGGTAGAGGCGGCCGTTGTAGGTCACGACCGTGCCGGCCGTGTAGTAGGTGTCGGGGGCCCAGGCCGGATAGGTCTGGGCCAGGGCGCCGGTGGCGGCCGCGCCCAGCGCGAAAGGGGTGGCGCTGATGGCGGCGAGGCGGCGCAGTTGATGCAACGGGATGCCGGTGGAGGGCTGCTTCATGGGAGGGGTCCTGTGCTTGACGAAGGCTCGTTGAAAGGGCGGGCCTGGCGGCCCACCCGGCGGCTGGCCTGCCGCTCCGTGCAGGCTCTCGGGAGCTGGTTCCAACTGGTATGCATCCAGTTCGCGACTGCTACCGCCTCTTAAATACCACTTTGCAAACCGCCGCCCCCCGCGTCACGGGGGAAAACCCAGGGTTCGGGTGACAAAACGTTGCGAGCGGCTTGGGCGGCCGTGCCCCCAGCCTTCGCCTGCGGTCGCCCTAGGGTTTGTGCGGCTGCGGCGCCAAAGCCGCTCGGCGCACAATCTTGAAAGCGCTTTCAAACCATGGCCACCGCTCCTTCGCTCCCCCGCCGCCACCTGCTGGCCGCCGCTTTCGGCGGCGCGCTGGGGGGCGCCTCGCACGCCGCGCCGGAGGCCACGGCCGCGCCGTTGACCGTGGCGGCCTTCCCGCTGGTGGACGTCATCGCCAAGGATGTGCTCAAGGGCTGGGCCCGGCGCCACCCCGAGGTGCGCACCCAGGTCATCAGCCGCCAGTACGACGACCACCACACCGCCATGACGACGGCGCTGTCCACCTCGGGCTACCTGCCCGACGTCATAGCGCTGGAGTCCAGCTACCTGGGCCGCTTCTCGCTCGGTAGCGGGCTGGAGAACCTGTCGGCCCCGGCCTTCGGCGCGGAGCGCTTCAAGGACAGCTTCGTCCACTTCGCGTTCGAGGGCGCGCGCAACCGCCAGGGCCAGGTGGTGGCCATGCCCACCGACATCGGCCCCGGCTCGCTGTTCTACCGCGCCGACCTGCTGGCCCGGGCGGGCCTGAAGGAGGCCGACCTGACGCGCTCCTGGGAGTCCTATGTCGACGCCGGCATCCAGCTCAAGGCCAGGACGGGCGCCTACCTGATCGGCGACGTGCGGCTGCTCAAGGACATCGTCGTGCGGGCCGGCGTGCCGCCTGGCGAGGGCCAGTACTTCGACAGCCAGCAGCGCCCGCGCGTCACCGGCCACAGCTTCGTGCGCGCCTTCGAGCTGGCGCAGAAAGTGCGCCGCCAGGGCCTGGATGCGCGCGTGGAGGTGTGGTTCAACGACTGGGCCGAGATGCTCAAGCGCGGGCGGCTGGCCACCGAGCTGTCCGGCGGCTGGATGGCCGGCCAGCTCGCCAACTGGGTAGCGCCGCAGACCGCCGGCAAGTGGCGGGTGGCGCAGCTGCCCGACAACACCTTCTGTGCCTACGGCGGCACCTATTACGCCATCCCGCGCCGCTCGGCGCCGGAGCGCAAGGCGCTCGCCTGGCAGCTGATCCAGGAGCTGACGCTGGACCGCCAGCGCCAGCTGGAGGCCTTCCAGTCGCAGGACGCCTTCCCGGCGCTGCTGGCAGCGCAGGAGGGGCCGTTCTTCGACGAGCCCGTGCCGTTCCTGGGCGGCCAGAAGGCCCGCCAGCTGTGGCGCGACGCGGCGCGGCGTATCCCGGTCATGCGCATGCACAAGCAGCACAAGTTCGCCGAGGAGGTCGTCAACGCGGAGCTGGACAACGTGCTGGAGTACGGCAAGCCGATCCCGCAGGCGCTGGCGGACGCGCAGGCGCTGCTGGTGCACAGGGCGAACCGCTGATGGCTGCCCCGGCCACTACCCCCTCAACGCGGACCCCCTGACATGCGCCTGCGCATCCCCGCCCACTGGGCCCCCTACCTGCTGGTCAGCCCCTTCCTGATCCTGTTCGCGGTCTTCAGCCTGTTCCCGCTGCTGTTCTCGCTGTGGCTGGCCTTCCAGTCCTGGGAGCCCACCAGCGGGCTGGACGCGATGCAGTTCGTCGGCCTCGACAACTTCGTGTTCGCGCTGACCGACGGCTGGTTCTGGAAGTCGCTGCGCAACACGCTGTGGCTGGCCGTCGCGTCCGGCCTGCCGCAGCACCTGGTGGCGCTGCCGCTGGCCGTGTTCCTGCACCAGGCCTTCGGGCGCTGGCGCGGGCTGGTGTCGGGCGCCTACTTCCTGCCCTACATCACCTCCACGGTCGCCATCGCGATGCTGTTCGGCTCGCTGTTCTCGACCGACTACGGCATCGTCAACCAGGCGCTGCACGCGCTGTTCGGGCTGGACCACGTCAACTGGATGCGCTCGCCCGAGGCCATCAAGCCGGCCGTGGCCATCGTGGTGTTCTGGCGCTACGTGGGCTTCAACCTGGTGCTGTACCTGGCCGCGCTGCAGACCATCCCGCACGACCTCTACCAGGCCGCCCGGCTGGACGGCGCCGGGCCGTGGCAGCAGTTCCTGCGCATCACGCTGCCGGGGCTCAAGCCCATGATCCTGTTCGGCGTCACGCTGTCGGTCATCGGCGGGCTGCAGATCTTCGAGGAGCCCTTCATCCTGACCAACGGCAAGGGCGGCGCCGACCAGGCCGCCATGACGGTGGGCATGTACCTCTACCGCCTGGCGTTCGACTTCAGCGACTTCGGCGGCGCCAGCGCGCTGGCCTGGATCATGTTCGGCGTCATCGCCGCGCTCACCTGGCTGACCAACAAGGCCTTTGCGGAACGGCGGGTGCAGGCATGAAGCGGACCCCGAAGCTCATGGCCTACGCCCTCGTCGGCATCGGCGCGCTGATCATGCTGGCGCCGTTCTACTTCATGTTCGTGTTCGCGACCCAGTCGCGCACCGACATCTTCAACGTGCCGCCGCCGCTGTTCTTCAGCGACGAGTTGCTGAACAACCTGCAGGTGCTCACCACCCGGCTGCCGTTCTGGAAGAACGTCGGCTGGAGCCTTTACGTCGGGCTGATGTCCACCGCACTGACGCTGCTGTTCTGCTCGATGGCCGGCTACGCGTTCGCGATGCTGGAGTTCCGCTTCAAGCGCGCGCTGTTCGCGCTGGTGATGGCCACCATGATGGTGCCGGCCTTCATGAACATGATCCCCACCTTCATGGTGATGGACGCGCTGGGCTGGATAGACACGCACCGGGCGCTGTACCTGCCCGGCGCGGCCAGCGCCTTCGGCATCTTCCTGATGCGCCAGTTCGCGGCCAGCACCGTGCCGCGCGAGCTGCTGAACGCCGCCCGCATCGACGGTGCCAGCGAGCTGGCGATCTACTGGCGCATCGCGCTGCCGCTGATGAAGCCGGCGCTCGGCACGCTGGGCCTGATCACCTTCATCAGCTCCTGGAACAACTTCATGAACCCGCTGATCGTGCTGCGCAGCGCCGACAACTACACGCTGCCGCTGGCGCTGCGCAGCCTGTTCAGCACCACCAGCACCGAGTGGGGCGCGCTGATGGCGGGCTCGGCCATCGCCACGCTGCCGCTCATCGTCCTGTTCGTCATCTCGTCGCGCCAGCTCATCGCGGGCCCTGTCTCTTATACACATCTCCGAGCCCACGAGACGGACTCCTATC
>CAXDTK010000417.1:0-3635 GCA_963992225.1 uncultured Comamonadaceae bacterium
GATAGGAGTCCGTCTCGTGGGCTCGGAGATGTGTATAAGAGACAGGTCTTGGCGATGTCTTCCTCGCTGGGGTAGGTGCCGGCCAGCAGGTAGTCGAACACCCGGCGCGCGATGGGCGCGGCCGACATCGAGCCGTAGCCGGCGTTCTCGACGATGACGGCCAGCGCCACGGTCGGCTGGTCGACCGGCGCGAAGGCGACGTACAGCGAATGGTCGCGCTTGCGCTCGTCGGCCTTGATGCTGCTGTACTTCTCGCCGGCCCGCAGGCCGATCGCCTGCGCGGTGCCGGTCTTGCCGGCGCTCTGGTAGGGCGCGTTCAGGAAGGCCATGCGCGACGTGCCTTCCAGCGTCACGCCGTTCATCGCGTTGTGGATGACGGCCACGTCGGCGGGCTTGAGCGGCAGCGGGGGCAGCGCGTCGCTGGCGATGCGGCGCTGCTCGTGGCGCACGACGTCCTCGATCTCGCGCACCAGGCGCGGCTTGTAGCGCTGGCCGCCCGAGGCGATGGTGGCGTAGGCGTTGGCCAGCTGCAGCATCGTGAAGTTGTTGTAGCCCTGGCCGATGCCCAGCGAGATGGTCTCGCCGGGGAACCACTTCTGGTTGGCGGGGCTGCGGGCGAAGTAGCGGCGCTTCCAGTCCTGCGACGGCAGCACGCCGGTGACCTCGCCCTGCACGTCGATCTCGGTCTTGCGGCCCAGGCCGAAGGGCTCGAGCTGGTCGTGGATCAGGTCCACGCCCATCGCGTTGGCGAGGTCGTAGAAGTACACGTTGGACGAGGAGACGATGGCCGCGCGCATGTCCTTCGGTCCGGGCCGGTCGGTCTCCGGGCTGCCGAAGGTGCGGCCGCCGAAGCTGTAGGTCAGGTTGTCCATGATGACCGTGCCGGGCGCGCGCTTGCCGCTGTTCAGCGCCGCCATGGCCATCAGCGGCTTGTAGGTGGAGCCGGGCGGGTAGGTGCCGCGCAGGGCGCGGTTGAGCAGCGGCTTGTCGATGTCCTCGTTGAGTTCGCGCCAGGAATCGGCGTCGATGCCGTCGACGAACAGGTTGGGGTCGAAGGTGGGCTTGGAGACGAAGGCCAGCACCTCGCCGTTGCGCGGGTCGATGGCCACCAGTGCGCCGCGGCGCTCGCCGAACAGGCGCTCCACCAGCGCCTGCAGCTTGATGTCGATGGACAGGTTCAGCGAGTTGCCCGGCGTGGGCGGCTTGTGGTCCAGCCGCCGCACGGCGCGGCCGCCGGCGCTGGTCTCGATCTGCTCGAAGCCGGTCAGGCCGTGCAGCTCCTTCTCGTAGGCCTGCTCCAGCCCCAGCTTGCCGATGTACTCGGTGCCGCGGTAGTTGGCGAGGTCCTCTTCCTCCCAGTCGTCCATGGCCTTCTTCTCGGCCTGGTTGATGCGGCCGATGTAGCCGATCAGGTGGGCGCCCACGTCGCCCAGCGGATAGCTGCGGAACAGCCGCGCCTTGATCTCCACGCCGGGGAAGCGGAAGCGCTGGGCCGTGAAGCGCGCCACCTCCTCGTCGGTCAGCTTGGTGCGGATGGGCAGCGAGTCGGTGTGCTTGGCTTCCTCCAGCAGGCGCTTGAAGCGGCGCTTGTCGCGCGGCTGGATGTCCACCAGCTGGCCCAGCGCCTCGATGGTGCCGTCCAGGTCGGTGACCTTCTCGGGGTTGATCTCCAGCGTGTAGGCCGAGTAGTTGCTGGCCAGCACCACCCCGTGGCGGTCCTTGATGAGGCCGCGGTTGGGCACGATGGGCACGATGGCGATGCGGTTGGACTCCGCGCGCTCGGCCAGGCTGTCGTGCTGCATGACCTGCAGCCACACCAGCCGCGCCACCAGCAGCCCGAAGCAGAACAGCACGAAGGCGCCCGCGGCCAGCACGCGCAGCCGGAAGCGGGCCAGCTCCTGGTGGAGATTCTTCAGGACGACCATGTCAGTGGCGGTATCCCGGGCCGAGCGCCGGGCCGCCCCAAGCCGGCCCGGCTGAGGTGGTTCGCGGTTCAATGCCGAGAACCGCCTCGTCCCCTCGGGGGACCGGCCAGACTCGCCCGCGTTCAGCGCGGCGAGGTTGAACGAGGGGCGAACACATCACAGCGGGCGGTGCGCGTCTCGGTCCGGCGCGCGCTTTTGCGGCGCCAGCAGCAGCACGCTGGCGATGGGCCACAGCACCGCCTCCAGCACCGGCGCCAGCAGCACGCCCCAGCCGGGCCACATGCCGCCCACCATCATGCGCACCACCAGCGCCAGCACATGCGCTGCGAAGAACAGCGGCAGCACCTGCACCGCCTGCGCACCCAGCGAGAACCAGGGCAGGCGGCGGTGCAGCGAGATGGCGCCGAAGCTCAGGCCGCTGTAGGCCAGCGCATGCTGACCCAGCAGCGCCCCGTCGTGCACGTCGATCAGCAGCCCGAACACGAAGGCCCACAGCACGCCGACGCGGCGCGGCTGGTGCACGCCCCAGAACACCAGCACGATGGCCAGCACGTCCGGCATCGCCGCGACCCGGCCCAGCGGCACCATGTCGATCAGCAGCGCGGCCAGCAGCGTGAACGCGATGAACCAGGGGTTGGCGGGCAGCAGCAGCTTCGCAGCGGCGCGCGGCATGATCATGGCGTCACCCCCGAGGCCTTGGTCGCGGCGCGCTCGGCCGCCTTCTCGGCCCGCTCCGCCTTCTTGGCCGCGCGCGCACTCGCCTTGGCCTCGGCGGCCGATGCCGCCGCGGCCACGGCCGATGCCGCCGCGTGCCAGCGCGCCGCCACAAGGCGGTCCATCGGCTGCAGCACCAGCACATGGCGGGCGCTGTCGGGCTGCGCGATGGGCGCCAGCAGCACCTGCGCGAAGCTGGAGTCGCTGCGCCGCTCCACGGCGCTCACCCTGGCCACGGGCAGCCCGGGCGGGTAGACGCCGTCCAGGCCCGAGGTGGTCATCAGGTCGCCCGCCTTCACGTCGGCGTTGGCGGCCAGGAAGCGCAGCTCCATGCCGGCGCCGTCGGCGCGGCCCGACGCCGCATTGCGCATCTGCGTGCGGGCGTTCAACAGCGGGATGGCGGCGTCCTTGTCGGTCAGCAGCGTGACCTCGGCGGACAGCGGGTAGACCCGCGTCACCTGGCCCAGCACGCCGGCCTCGTTGATGACCGGCGAGCCCGCTGCCACGCCCTGCGTCGCGCCGCGGTCGATGACGACACGGCGCGAGAACGGGTCCGGCGCCTCGAACAGCACCTCGGCGGCCAGCGACGGTACCGTCAGCGCCGGCTGCAGGCCCAGCAGCTTGCGCAGCCGCTCGTTCTCGGCCTGCAGCGCCTCGGCGCGCGACAGGCGCTCGGCCTGGGCGCTGAGCTGGCGCTTGGCCAGGTCCTCAGCGGCCATCGCGCGCTGGGTGCCGCGCAGGTAGTCGCCGGCGCTCTCCCAGGCATCCACCGGCGTCAGCAGCAGGCGCTGCACCGGCTGCAGCACCAGCGCCAGCACGGCGCGGGCCGGCTGCATCAGCTTGAAGCGCGCGTCCGCCACCATCAGCAGCAGCGCGAGCGCGGAACACAGCGCGAGCTTGGTCAGCGCCGACGGGCCCTGGCGGAAGAACGGCGGGGGAGAGCGGTCGAGGGCTGTCTCTTATACACATCTGACGCTGCCGACGAAGGCTTAGGTG
>CAXDTK010000418.1:0-3629 GCA_963992225.1 uncultured Comamonadaceae bacterium
GGGTGGCGGTTGGCGGCCATGGGCGGGGGCGTTATTGCTGCGGCGGGGTCTGGCTGGCCGGTGCCTTGGGCTCCGGCAGCACCGGTGCGCCGGTGTCGGGCAGCATGAAGTTGGTCTGCGGCTGGGTGCGCTGCTGCACCGCGCGGATGCTCTCGTAGCGGTCCAGCGACAGCTGGTTGGTGCTGGCGGCGTCGCGCATGACGACCGGGCGCAGGAACACCATCAGGTTGGTCTTCACGCGGCTGCGGTTCTTGGTGCCGAACAGGTTGCCCAGCAGCGGGATGCGCGACAGGCCCGGCACGCCGTTCTCGCCGTCGCTGTATTCGTCCTTCATCAGCCCGCCCAGCACGATGACGTCGCCGTCCTCGACCACGACCGAGGTCTCGATGGCGCTCTTGTCCAGCGTCGGGCCGTTGACGCCCTGGGCCGTGACGTTGGAGTTCTCCTGGTAGACCTGCATGCGCACGGTGCCGCTCTCGCCGATCTGGCTCTTGATCTTCAGCGTCAGGCCCACGTCCTTGCGGTCCACGGTCTGGAAGGGGTTGACCGTGCCGCCGGTGCTGCTGCCGGTGTTGGCGTAGGAGCCGGTCACGAAGGGCACGTTCTGGCCGATGACGATGCGCGCCTCCTCGTTGTCCAGCGACACCAGGTTGGGCGTGGACAGCACGTTGGCGCCGCTCTGGCCCTCGAAGAAGTTGGCCACGGCGCCCAGCGTGTAGATGCTGCCGAACTTCTTCAGCAGGCCCACGTTGAGGCCGGTCGGGGCCGAGCTGTTGGCCAGCGCGGTCTGCACGCCCGAGGTGCCGCCGGCCAGCGCGCCGGTGGCGTTGATGATGTTGGCCAGGCCGGTGCCGAAGTTGGTGCCGGCACCGACGATGCGCACGTCGCCCTTGTCGCCGAACAGGTTCTGCCACTGCACGCCGAACTGGCCCGACTTGCTGTTGTCGATCTTGACGATCAGCGACTCGACATAGATCTGTGCGCGGCGTGAATCCAGCTGCTCGATGACGGTGCGCACCTGCCGGTACAGCGGCTCGGGCGCCGTGATGATCAGCGAATTGGTGGCCGGGTCGGCCTGCACGAAGCCGCCGGTGGAGGGGCCGGCCGAGGCCGCCAGCGGCGTCGTCGCCGCGGCGGAGATGCCGCCGGAGTTCGTGCCGGTGGCGCCCGTCTGGGCTGTGTTGCCCAGCGTGTTGCCGGTGCCGCCGAAGCTGCCGCTGCCGGTCAGGCCGCCGCTGCCGGAGGCGGTGCTGCCGCCGCCGGCGCTGCCCGAGGCGTTGGCTCCGAAGGCCGCGCGCAGCACGGCGGCCAGCTTCACGGCGTCGGCGTTCTTCAGGTAGACGACGCGGATGTTGTTGCCGCCGTCGGCGCTGGGCTGGTCGAGCTTGTCGACCATCGCGCGCACGGCCGCCAGGCGGGCCGGGTTGCTGGCGCGCAGGATCAGGCCGTTGGCGCGCGGGTCCACCAGCACGTTGACGGCGCTGCTGCTCTGCCCGGGCACGGCCGCGCCGACGGTCTGGCCACCGTCGGCCAGGCGCTGCACCAGCGGTGCCAGGTCGGCCGCCACCGCATGCTTGAGCGGCACGATCTCGACGTCGCTGGTGCCCGGCGTGTCCATCGCCGCGATGATCTTGGCGATGCGCTGCAGGTTGTCGGCGTAGTCGGTGATCACCAGGCTGTTGTTGCCCGGGTTGGCGTTGATGGTGTTGTTGGGGCTGATCAGCGGGCGCAGCACGGCCACCAGGTTGTTGGCGTTCTCGTGCTGGATGCGGAAGATCTGCGTCAGGATCTGGTCGCCGCGCACGCCGCTGGTCTCGACGGCCACCGAGCCCGCCTGCAGTTTGGCGTCGGGCTCGGGCAGCACCTTCAGGAAGCCGGACGCCTCCACCACCGTGAAGCCCAGGCCGCGCAGCGCCGCCAGGTAGTTGAGGTAGGCCTCGCGCACCGAGACCGGCTGCTCGCTGTAGACCGTGATCGTGCCCTTGACGCGCGGGTCGATGATGATCTGGCGGTCCAGCATGACGCCGATCGCGCGGGTCACGGCCTCGATGTCGGCGTTGACGAAGTTCAGCGTCACCGGCGAGCTGGCCCGCACGGCCGGGCCCTTGCCCGAACCGGGCCGGCCGCGCTGGACGGCGGCGTTGTCGGGCTGTGCGAACGCGCTGCCGGCCAGCAGCAGCATGGTGAGCGCAATGGCCGAAGCGACGGCGGTGCGTGGGAGATTCATGATCATCCGATCGTCAAGACGGAGCGCGCCCCCTGGCGGCGCCCGATGATGTTCAGCAGGTTGTTCAGCGCTTCCTCGCGCCCCGGCGCGGCCGTGGCCTCGCCGACGAAGCGGCTCTTGCCGCCCGGGCTGACGCTGCCGGCGCCGGTCAGCTGCAGCGCGCCTTCCAGCGTCGACAGGCGCAGCGTGCTGACCCCGGGCGTGGCCGCGTCGGCGGTCAGGCTGAGCCGGTAGCTGCCCAGCGGCGCGACGGTGGAGACGCGCGAGCTGAGGTTGAGCAGGTCCAGGTTCAGCTCGCCGAACTGGCGCCAGCGGCCCTGCACCGACTGCAGCTTCAGCTCGCGCGCCGACAGGCGCAGCGAGCCGCCCAGCTGCAGCGTGTTCCAGGGCGTGCCCAGGCCGGCCAGCACGCCCGCGGGCAGCCGGGCCAGCCAGTCGGCGCGGTTGTCGATGCTCAGCGCCAGCTGGCCCAGGCCGGGCTGGATGCCGACCAGCAGCTCGCCGTTCAGGCAGCAGTCCTGGCGCGCTGCCAGCTGCAGCCCCAGGCCCTTGACGGCCATGCGCCAGTGCAGCCGGCCCGGCAGCGCGGCGGCGTCGCGCGCGCCCGTGCCGCCGGTCAGCACCACCACGCCGGAGCCGTTCCAGATGCTGCCGCGGGTGTCGACGACCAGCAGGTGGCCGTTGCTCGCCGAGGCCAGCGCGCGCGCCAGCCAGCTGGCCGGTGCGAACACCACCAGCGCGCCCAGCAGGCCCAGCACCGCGCCGGCGATGCTCCAGCGCCGCGGCGTGCCATGGCGCACCGGGCGCGCGCCCGGCATGCCGGTGGCGCCGAACACCGAGTCCTGCACCGTGGTCAGCGGCGGCGGGGCCTTCTTCTTTCCGAACCAGGCCATCAGACCTCTCCCAGGCTGAGCACGACGCTGCCGGCATAGCCCTTGGGGCCGCGCGTCAGCTGGGCTTCGACGGGCCGGGCGCGGGCGGCGGCGCGCACCTCGCCCAGCCAGGCCTGCAGCGCCGCGGGCGTGATGCCGTTGAGCGTGACGACCGCGCGGTCGCCGGTCAGGTTCAGCCGGGCCACGGGGCCCAGGTGCTCGACCGAGGCCTTGAGCGCGGCCTGCGCCTGCGCCGGCGGCACCGTCGGCGCGGCGCGCAGCAGGCGGGCCTCCTGGGCCTGGGCCTGCATCTGCTGCAGCTGCAGCTCCAGCGTCTCCAGCTCGGCCGGCGCGGTCTTCAACGTGCGCAGCGCCGGCGCCAGCAGCAGGCTCCAGGCCAGCATCAGGCCCACCAGCGCGCCGATGGTGGCCAGCGCGATGCGCTCGCGCTCGCCCAGGGCCTGCCATTGCGCCAGCGCCTGCGCTGTCTCTTATACACATCTCCGAGCCCACGAGACGGACTCCTATCT
>CAXDTK010000419.1:0-3611 GCA_963992225.1 uncultured Comamonadaceae bacterium
ACACCTAAGCCTTCGTCGGCAGCGTCAGATGTGTATAAGAGACAGAAGTGGCGCCTGCCTATGATGCCCGCATGATCGTCAAGACTCTCGGGCGGGTGGAATACCTGCCCACGCTGGAGGCCATGCGGGCCTTCACCGCCGCGCGCGGGGCCGACACGCCGGACGAACTGTGGCTGTGCGAGCACCCGCCCACCTTCACGCAGGGGCTGGCCGGCAAGCCGGAGCACCTGCTGCTGCCCGGCGACATCCCGGTCGTCGAGACCGAACGCGGCGGGCAGGTGACCTACCACGGCCCCGGCCAGGTGACGGCCTACCCGCTGGTGGACCTGCGGCGCCTGGGCATCTTCGTCAAGGAATACGTGTTCCGGCTGGAGACGGCGCTGATCCAGACACTGGACAGCTACGGCGTGACGGGCCTGCGCGTGGCCGGCGCGCCGGGCATCTACGTGCGGCCCGCCGATCCCGGCGCCCATGCGGGGCTGGCCGGCCCGGCGGACCCGACCGACAGCTTCCGCGGGTTGGCCAAGGTGGCCGCTTTGGGCATCAAGGTCAGCCGCCACTGCACCTATCACGGCCTGGCGCTGAACGTGGCGATGGATCTGGAGCCCTTCCAGCGCATCAATCCGTGTGGCTATGCCGGGCTGGAGACCACGTCCCTCGATAAACTCGGGGTTTTCACCGACTGGCCGACCGCGGCCGGCCGGCTCGCCGAGCGACTCTCGGCCCAATTGACGCCCTGAAGGCGGCTCGACCATGTCCGACACGACGACCACCTACGACCCGACGATCAAGCAGAAGGCCGAGGCCAAGACCTCCCGCATCCCGATCAAGGTCGTGCCGGCCGAGGTGCTGAAGAAGCCCGACTGGATCCGCGTCAAGGCCGGCTCGCCCAGCACCCGCTTCTACGAGATCAAGCAGATTCTGCGCGAGCACAAGCTGCACACCGTCTGCGAGGAGGCCAGCTGCCCCAACATCGGGGAATGCTTCGGCAAGGGCACGGCCACCTTCATGATCATGGGCGACAAGTGCACCCGCCGCTGCCCGTTCTGTGACGTGGGCCACGGCCGGCCCGACCCGCTGGACGCCAGCGAGCCGGAGAACCTCGCCAAGACCATCGCCGCGCTCAAGCTCAAGTATGTGGTCATCACCAGCGTGGACCGCGACGACCTGAAGGATGGCGGCGCCGGTCATTTCGCCGAATGCATCACCAAGGTCCGCGAGCTGAGCCCCGCGACCCAGATCGAGGTGCTGGTGCCCGACTTCCGCGGCCGTGCCGACCGCGCGCTGGACATCCTGAAGGCCGCGCCGCCGGACGTGATGAACCACAACCTGGAAACCGCGCCGCGCCTGTACAAGGAAGCGCGCCCGGGTTCGGACTACCAGTTCAGCCTGACCCTGCTGAAGCGCTTCAAGCAGGAGGTGCCGGGCGTGCCGACCAAGAGCGGCATCATGGTGGGCCTGGGCGAGACCGACGAGGAGATCCTGCAGGTCATGCGCGACATGCGTGCGCACGACATCGACATGATCACCATCGGCCAGTACCTCGCGCCCTCGGGCCACCACCTGCCGGTGCGCCGCTACGTGCACCCCGACACCTTCAAGATGTTCGAGGCCGAGGCCTACAAGATGGGCTTCACGCATGCGGCGGTGGGCGCGATGGTGCGCTCCAGCTACCACGCCGACCAGCAGGCCCACGCGGCGCTGAACGGCGGCGCCGCCGCCTGATCAGCCCGCCAGCGCCGCCGGCCGGCCGGGCCGCGGCTGCGGCGCCATCGGCGGCGCCTGCGGCGACTCATTCAGCCGCAGGAACTTGAAGCCCGCCAGCGCCGGCTTGTTCTGCCCCGCCTGGCGGGCATCGCGTTCGGCCATGCGGGCGATGAAACCCTGCAGCGGCTCCTCGCGCACCTGGGGTTCGGCCGAATGCAGCAGCCGGCGCGAGCCGTCCGCGCCGGTCACGACCAGGCCCACGTGGGACGCCCAGGCCTCGTCGCCGCGGCGCGAGATCACGTTGACGAAGTCGCCGTCCTGCAGTTGGGCCTCGATGGCCGCCACGTCCGCGCTGGCGATGTAGACATCGTCGAAGGGCTGGACCGCGATGTCGCGCTGGAGCTTGAACTGCTTGAGCAGGAAGGCCTGGCGGTCGATGCGCTGGTGATAGGCCTGCGTCGGCACGCCCAGCGCCGCCGTCACGTCCTGCACCAGCCAGCGGTTGGCGACGTTCCAGTCCGCCTCGGTGTAGTGGTTGCGCGTGGCCACGCCGATGACGCCGTCGCGGTAGCGCAGCCGCTGCAGCATCCAGAAGAACTCCTCCCACGACGCGCTCAGCGCCATCGCGTAGACATGTTCGGCGAACACCACGCAGTCGCTCTTCGCGAGGCTGAACAGCGGCTGCGTGTCGTAGGTCTCGTAGGGGAACTCGCCCAGCAGGAACAGCTCGTAGGGCTGGCCGAGGTTGCGGCGCGCCAGCGTGGCGATGCGCCGGCGCAGGTCGGGCTGGTCCAGCTGCTGCCAGGCCAGCAAGCGCCCCAGCTCGGCCGGCTGCAGCCGGTACAGCGGGGTGTTGAGCAGGCGGTGCAGCGTGGGCGCGTCCAGGCCGACGCGGCCGGCGGCGTCCAGCTGCGCGGCGGTCGGCTCGACCAGTGGCGGTACCGGGGGCCGTGGCGGGTGGGCGCAGCCGGCCAGCAGCAGGGCCGACAGGGCCAGGGAGGTGAGCGTCTTCTGCATCGCGCGAGTGTCGGCCGGGCCGGGCCGGCCGGGGCATGACACATCGTCGACCGCCCATAACGGGCGGCGGCCCTTCAGGCCTCGGCCAGCAGCTTGTCGATCAGGCCGTGCAGCGCGGCGAAGTCGGGTTCGCCGACGTAGCGCTTGACGATCTCGCCGCGCTTGTTGATCAGGAAGGTGGTGGGCGTCATCTGCACGTCGCCGAAGGCCTTGGCGACCGCGCCGGTGTTGTCGATGGCCACGCCGAACGGCAGCTTGCGCGTCTCGGCGAAGCGGGCGACGAAGGCCGGCGGGTCGTAGCTCATCGCCACCGCCAGCGTGTCCAGCCCGCGCGCCTTGAACTTGTCGTGCGTGGCGACGATCTGCGGCATCTCCTTCACGCAGGTCGCGCAGCTGGTGGCCCAGAAGTTCACCACCATGACCTTGCCAGCCCATTGCGCCGAGCTGGCCGGCTGGCCGTTCAGCAGCACGTAGTCGACCGCGGGGGCGCGCTCGTTGGCGCAACCGGCCAGGGCGGCGGCGCCGATCAGGGCGAGGGCGGGGGCGAAGGCGCGGCGTGACAGCATGCGCCGCATTCTAGGAAAAGCCTCAATTCCGCTTCGACAGCTCGAACATCAGCAGCGACGGCAGCGCTTCGGCCAGGTTGCGACGGGAGATGCGCGCCACGCCGTCGGCGGTGGCGGTGGACAGCTGGGTGCGGTGCTCGCCGTCGAACATCTCGACGAAGCAGAAGTCCGGCGCATCCCGGCTGACGCCCGCGATCAGCGTCTGCAGCGCCTCGTCGCGCAGCGCGGCGTCGAACAGCAGCACATGGGGCAGGCCCTCGCGGCAGATGGGCATGCTGGTGGACCTGTCTCTTATACACATCTCCGAGCCCACGAGACGGA
>CAXDTK010000420.1:0-3591 GCA_963992225.1 uncultured Comamonadaceae bacterium
AGTCCGTCTCGTGGGCTCGGAGATGTGTATAAGAGACAGCCTGCACCCGCTCCGCCAGCGCCTGCCCCTGCCCCGGTGCCACCACCGATGCAGCCCTCGGCCGGCAACGGCCCGACCACCGGGAACCGGCTGCCGCCTGCACCGCCGGTGGCGGCGTACGCGCCGGTGCCGGCACCCGTGCCGACGCCCGCGCCCACACCGCCTGCGCCTGCTCCCGCTCCCACGCCGGCGCCCATCACCGTCTCGGCGCTGAACCCGGTCAGCGACGGCGCCGTGTGCATTGGCTGCGACCGCGTCGCCGATGACGGTTACCTCGTCGTGGCCGGGGACACCCATGGCCTGGTGAAGTTTGCGGCCGTGGCGGGTGGTGGCGTCACGCAGGCCCTGCTGTCGCTGAGCCATTACGCGCATCCGGTGTACGCGCACGACGTGCGGGTCTATGGCTTCGGCGCGGGCATGGCCCAGCTGGCCGCGAGCGAGCAGGGCGGCGGCACGCTGCTGGGCACGCTGCACATGCAGTCCACCGAGCACGGCGGCACGGGCGATGAGCGGTTCGACGTCACCGGGTTCGTCCGGGCCACGGCGGCGCCCTACCTGGGCTTCCGGCTGGAGGCGGCGGACGAGTTCGGGCTGGACATCCTCGGCTCGATGGAATACGGGCGCCCGGCGCAGTTGATCCTGACGCAGGTGCCCGAACCGGGCGAGGCGGCGCTGCTGTGCGCCGGCCTGCTGACGCTGGCCGGCTGGCTCAGGCGGCGCCGGGCCGCCTGAGCGTCAGTGCTGGTGCGCGGCGGCGCTGCGCGGCTGGACGAGCAGCTTCACGGCCGGCGCGCGCGGGCGCGGGTTGGCGGCGCTGGGCAGCTCGGCCCAGTGCCACTCGCCCTGCGTGCAGACCTGCCGCACTTTGAAGGCCAGCTCGCCCGGCTCGGCCGGCAGCGACAGGCGCAGCACGAACTCGTCGTACCAGGCGTCGGGCAGGTGGTCGGCGGCGCTGTCGGCCGTCCAGGTCACCACGGCCAGCTCGTCGGTGACGGGCTTGCCGTGGCTGTCGTAGGGCGTCTTCAGCGGGCGGCGCTGCGTGGTCAGCGTCCAGCCGGGTTTGGGCATGGGCTTGGCGCCGCGCAGCAGGCCCTCGGGCAGCGTGATGGCGATCTGCGTCGTCGCGGCGCCGTCGCAGCCATGGCCCACCTTGAAGGCGGCGCGGTAGCTGCTGCCGGCGGGCGCCTCGGGTTGGTCGAGCGCGATATGGGCCCGTGCGGCCGGAGCGGCGGCGAGCAGCAGGGACAGCAGGAGAAGGGGTTTCATGGCGGCGGTTCTCACAGGTCGTACTTCAGCTCGGCGGAATAGCTGCGCTGGGGGTAGGGGTGGAAGTTCCAGTGGCGGTCGTTGTTCAGGTTGTCGACGCCGAGGGCGGCCTGCCACTGGCGGTCGATCTTCCAGAGCAGGCGCAGGTCCACGGTCGTGTAGGCGCTGACGCCCATGTAGGCATGGCCGTTCACGTCGCCGTTGTTCAGCGTGCGGTACTGGCGGCCGCTGTGGCGGGCGGCGAGGCTGGCACTCCAGGCCGGGTCGAAGCGGTAGGTGGCGAGCGCCGTGGCGCGCCAGCGCGGGATGTTGGGCTGCCACCTGCCCAGCGTGTCGCCCGGCGTGGCGACGAAGCCGGCATTGGCCTTGATGCGCGAGTCGGCCCAGGTCAGGCTGCCCGACAGGTCCAGGCCGCGCAGCAGCCAGTCGGTGGTGGCCAGCGTGGCCTCCACGCCGCGGGTGCCGATGCGCCCGACGTTCTGCACGCGGCTGACGTTGCGGTTGGCGGCGGCGTCGAAGGTGGTCTGCGCGTACAGCGCATCGCGCGTGGTCTCGGCGAACAGCGTGACGCGCGACTGCAGCGCGCCCCAGTCCTGCTCGGCGCTCAGCTCGGCCGTCCAGGAGGCCTCGGGCCGCAGCAGCGGGTCGTTGATGTACTGCGAGTTGGCGCTGGACGTGGCGCCGTACAGCTCGGCCACCGTGGGCATGCGCACCGCACGGCCGACCGAGGCCTTCAGCAGCGTGTCGGCCGTGGCCTGCCAGGACAACGCCGCCTTGGGCGACAGCGCCGTCTCGCGCCGCGCCGCGTAGGCCTGGCCGGCGCTGGCCGAGAAGTCGGTGCGGCCGTCCCAGGCGTCCCATTGCTCGGCCCGCAGGCCCAGCACGGCCTTCCATTCGCTGTCGATCAGCCAGGCGTCCTGCGCGTAGGCGGCGCGCAGCCGGGTGCGGCCGCGCACCTGGCTGGCCAGCGCGCCGGGGCTGTCGGCCAGGTAGTTGCCGGTGATGGACGAGGTCAGGTGGCGCAGCCGGTGGCCATCCTGCTGCAGGCCCAGCTCGACGACATGCGGCGCGCCGTCGGGGCGCCAGATGGCCTTGGCGGCCAGCGTGTGCCAGCCGGTGCCGCGGCCGTCGGCTAGCGTGCCGGCGCCGCCCGCCAGCGCCGCGGGCAGCGGGTTCGCGGCGGCGTTCTGGCGCTTGTCGTCGCGGCCGTAGTCGTACAGGCTGGCGGCCAGCTCCCAGTCCCAGGTGCCGCCGCTGCGGCGCTTGACCGACAGGCCGTGCATGGCATGGGCCAGCGACTCGCGCGTGAGCGCGAAGTCGGCGCCGGTGGGCGCGGCGAACTGCCGGCCGTCGATGACGATGGGCCCGGACGTGACCGGCTGGCCCGCCGCGTTGCGCAGGTAGCTCGCGGCGTTGCCCTCGGCCTGGTTGCGCCAGGCGCCGAACACGTAGCTGGCGCGCAGCGTGGGCGAGAGGTCGTAGGCCAGCTTGAGCTTGAAGTGGTCCTGCACGGTGTGCATCTGCGTGCCCGCGCCGATCAGCACCCAGGGCTGGTTGGCGCTGTTGAGCCCCGCCACGGCACCGGTGACGGGCTGGCCGTTGGTGACCGGCCCGCCGCTGGCGAGCAGCCGGGTCGCGAAGGTCAGCGGCTGGCCCTCGCTGTCGGTGCGGTGCAGGTTCAGCCACCAGCTGAGGTCGCCGCTGCGGTCGCCCACCGAGGCGCTGGCCTGCCAGGCGCGGTAGGTGGCCCGGCTGCCGTACAGCTCGAACGGCTGGGCCACATGGCTGAGCCGCGCGTGCGCCTCGAAGCGGGTCGGCATGCGGGTCTGGTAGTCCACCACCGCGCCCACCGAGTTGCCGGGGTAGGCGGCCGAGAAGGGGCCGTACATGACGTCCACCCGCGCGATCTCCTCGGGCGTCACCAGCCCCCAGCGCGGCGGGAAGGACAGGCCGCCCACGCCGTTGCCGAGGAAGTTGGACAGCAGGATGCCGTCGGCATAGACCGCCGAGCGCGCGCTGTTGCCGGTGCCCGAGGCGCGGCTGGACAGGATGGCGTGGTTGTAGTCGCCGATGTAGCGCTTGCGCACCAGCAGGCTGGGCAGGTACTTCAGTGCGTCCTCGGCGTCGCTGGCGTTGACGGTGCGCTCGATGTCCTCGCGCGTGACGCCCTCGCGGGTGGTGGGGATGTTGCTGGGCAGCGAGCTGGCGGCCACGCCCAGCACGCGCACCAGGCCCAGCTTGTTGGGGCGGGCGGTGCCGCCGGCCATGGCCGGGTCGGGTGCGGGC
>CAXDTK010000421.1:0-3566 GCA_963992225.1 uncultured Comamonadaceae bacterium
CTCGCCGCGCAGCTCGCTGGCCTTGCTCTCGCCCAGCACCCAGCGCACCGCATCCATGATGTTGGACTTGCCGCAGCCGTTGGGGCCCACGACGCCGACGAGCTGCCCCGGCAACTGGAAGGTGGTGGGTTCGGCGAAGGACTTGAAGCCGGCGAGCTTGATGGAGTTCAGCCGCATGAAGGTCGCATGGACGGGGCCTGTAAGCCCTTGATTTGGCTAAAGAAAAGCGCCTTCAAGGGGCGCTTCGACGGGGCCGGATGATAGCATTCGCCCCCTCTCAGAACGCCTGTCCGCCCTCATCCACCATGGCCACCAAGAAGTCCGCCGCTGCAGCCCCTGCCAAGAAGAACAAGCCCAAGATGCGCGAGGTGCCCCAGAACCCGCCCAGCAAGCCCAGCAAGGACATCCTGGTCTTCCCGAACCCGAACCCCGAGCGCGACTACGTCATCCAGTTCCAGGTGCCTGAGTTCACCTGCCACTGCCCGCTGACCGGCCAGCCCGACTTCGCGCACTTCACCATCGACATGATCGCGGACGAGCTTTGTGTGGAGCTCAAGAGCCTGAAGATGTACTTCTGGAGCTACCGCAACGAGGGCGCCTTCCACGAGAAGGTCACCAACACCATCCTCGACGACATCGTCAAGGTGACCGACCCGCGCTTCATCCGCATCACCGCCAAGTGGTACGTGCGCGGCGGCATCTACACCAACGTGGTGGCCGAACACCGCAAGGCCGGCTGGACGCCCGCGCCGCGCGTGGAGCTGCCGGCGCATGGCTTCGAATCCGGAATGCTCGGCTGATGAATCCACTGCTCGACCGGCTGCAGCCCTATCCCTTCGAGCGGCTGCGGCAGCTGACCGCTGGCATCACGCCCAACCCGGATTTCGCGCCCATTTCGCTGGGCATCGGCGAGCCGCGCCATGCGGCGCCGGCGCTGATCGAGGAAGCCATCAAGGGCGCCATGAAGGGCCTGTCGGGCTACCCGGCCACGGCCGGCACGCCGGCGCTGCGCGAGGCCATCACCGGCTGGATCTCCCGCCGCTACGGCCTGACACTGGACCCGGCCACGCAGGTGTTGCCGGTCAACGGCTCGCGCGAGGCGCTGTTCGCCATCGCGCAGACGGTGGTGGACGGCAGCCGCGCCGGCGCCACGGTCGTCTGCCCCAACCCCTTCTATCAAATCTACGAAGGCGCCGCGCTGCTGGCCGGCGCCGAGGTGGCCTTCGCCAACTCGGACCCCGCGCGCAACTTCGCGGTCGACTGGGGCCAGATCGACGACGCCACCTGGGCCCGCACGCAGCTGCTGTACGTCTGCTCGCCGGGCAACCCCAGCGGCGCCGTGATGCCGCTGGACGAATGGCAGAAGCTGTTCGAGCTGAGCGACCGCCACGGCTTCGTCATCGCGTCGGACGAGTGCTACTCGGAGATCTACTTCCGTGACGAGGCACCGCTCGGCGGCCTCGAAGCCGCCGCGAAGCTCGGTCGCAGCGACTTCAGGAACCTGATTGCGTTCACCTCGCTGTCCAAGCGCTCCAACGTACCGGGGCTGCGCTCGGGCTTCGTGGCCGGCGACGCGGCGCTGCTGAAGAAGTTCCTGCTCTACCGCACCTACCACGGCAGTGCGATGAGCCCGCTGGTGCAGGCCGCCAGCGTTGCGGCCTGGAATGACGAGGCCCATGTGGTCGACAACCGCGCGCGTTACCGCCGGAAATTCGCCGAAGTGACGCCGCTGCTTTCGCAAGTGCTGGATGTCGCCTTGCCGGACGCCGGCTTCTACCTGTGGGCCGGCGTGCCTGCATCTTTTCAGCCCCCAGAGTCGGGCCTCGCCCGAGTCGCCCCCCAAGGGGGTCAAGGCGGCTTGGGGCGGCCCGGCGCCGCCTTGGGCGACGACATCGCCTTCGCCCAGGGGCTGCTCGCTCAATACAATCTGGCGGTGCTGCCGGGCAGCCTGCTCGCCCGCACCGCCCACGGTGCCAACCCCGGGGCCGGGCGCATCCGGCTGGCCCTGGTGGCCGACGAGGCCGAGTGCCTCGAAGCCGCCCGCCGCATCGTCTCCTTCACGCACTCTCGCTGACCCCGCTCATGAACATCGCCGAACTCCAAAGCACGATCGACCTCGCCTGGGACAACCGCGCGTCGCTGGACCCCGTCAACGCCCCCGAGCTGCGCCAGGCCGTCGAGCATGTCATCGCCGAGCTGGACGCCGGCCGCCTGCGCGTGGCGACCCGCGAGGGCGTGGGCCAGTGGACCGTGCACCAGTGGGTCAAGAAGGCCGTGCTGCTGTCGTTCCGCCTGAACGACAACCGCCTGATGGGCGACAAGGACCTGACCTTCTTCGACAAGGTGCCCACCAAGTTCGCCGGCATGAGCGAGGCCGAGCTGCGCGCCACCGGCGTGCGCGTGGTGCCGCCGGCCGTGGCGCGCCGCGGCAGCTTCCAGGCCAGGAACGTGGTGCTGATGCCGTCTTACGTGAACATCGGCGCCTACGTGGACGAAGGCGCGATGGTGGACACCTGGGCCACCGTGGGCTCCTGCGCGCAGATCGGCAAGAACGTGCACCTGTCCGGCGGCGTGGGCATCGGCGGCGTGCTGGAGCCGCTGCAGGCCAATCCCACCATCATCGAGGACAACTGCTTCATCGGCGCCCGCTCCGAGGTGGTGGAAGGCGTCATCGTCGAGGAGAACTCGGTGATCTCCATGGGCGTCTACATCGGCCAGAGCACGCCCATCTACGACCGCGCGACCGACACCGTCAGCTACGGCCGCATCCCGGCCGGCTCGGTCGTCATCTCGGGCTCGCTGCCCAAGGACGGCGGCCGCTACAGCCTGTACGCGGCCATCATCGTCAAGCGCGTGGACGCGCAGACCCGCTCCAAGACGAGCATCAACGAACTGCTGCGCGCCTGATCATGGCCGGCGGCAACATGGAGCGCATCCTGCGGATGATGGCCGACAAGGGTGCTTCGGACTGCTATCTGTCGGCCAACATGCCGGTGCTCATCCGCATCAACGGCCAGACGGTGCAGTTGTCGGACCAGCTCCTGACGCCGCCGCAGCCGCGCCAGCTGATCGCCGAGGTCGTGGACCCGGCCAGCCTGGCCGAGCTGGACAACTCCGGCGAGCTGAACATGGCCGTGGGCGTGTCCGGCGTGGGCAGCTTCCGGCTGTCGGGCTTCCGTCAGCGCGGCTCCATCGCCGGCGTGTTCCGCCACATCCCGCATGACATCCCGACGCTGGAGAGCCTGAAGCTGCCGGCCGTGCTGGGCACCATGATCAAGGAGAAGCGCGGGCTGATCCTGATGGTGGGCGCCACCGGCACGGGCAAGAGCACCACGCTCGCGTCGATGCTGGAGATGCGCAACCAGACCATGACCGGGCACATCCTCACCATCGAGGACCCGATCGAGTACCTGTTCAGCAACAAGCGTTCGGTGGTCAACCAGCGCGAGGTGGGCCGCGACACGGCCTCGCTGCAGGTGGCGCTGAAGAACGCGCTGCGCCAGGCGCCGGACTGCATCCTGATCGGCGAGATCCGCGACCGCGAGACCATGACCGCGGCCATCAGC
>CAXDTK010000422.1:0-3547 GCA_963992225.1 uncultured Comamonadaceae bacterium
GGCGCCGGCCAGCATGTCGGGGTAGGCGGCGAGCTTGAGCATCAGCGCCTCCTCGGTGGGCGCGGTCAGCAGGCTGAGGTCGGCCGGGCTGGCCAGGTCGCCGCCCCACTTGCGGATCACCGAGCAGATGCGCGCATGGGCGTACTGCACGTAGAACACCGGGTTCTCGTCGTTCTGCTTCAGCGCCAGGTCGACGTCGAAGACGAATTCGGTGTCGGCCTTGCGGCTGATCAGGAAGAAGCGCACCGCGTCACGGCTGGTCCAGTCGATCAGGTCGCGCAGCGTCACGTAGCTGCCGGCGCGCTTGGAGATCTTGACCTCCTCGCCACCCTTCATCACGGTGACCATCTTGTGCAGCACGTAGTCGGGGAAGCCCTCGGGGATGCCCAGCCCGACCGCCTGCAGGCCGCCGCGCACGCGGGCGATGGTGCCGTGGTGGTCGGTGCCCTGGATGTTGATGCACTGCGTGTAGCCGCGCTCGAACTTGTTGATGTGGTACGCCACATCGGGCACGAAGTAGGTGTAGCCGCCTTCGCGCTTGCGCATCACGCGGTCCTTGTCGTCGCCGTAGTCGGTGGTGCGCAGCCACAGCGCGCCGCCTTCCTCGTAGGTCTTGCCGCTGGCGATCAGGCGCTCCACCGTGCGCTCCAGCTGGCCGCCGGCGTAGACGCTGGACTCCAGGAAGTAGCTGTCGAACTTGAGGCCGAAGGCCTGCAGGTCCAGGTCCTGCTCGTGGCGCAGGTAGGCGACCGCGAACTGGCGGATGCTGTCGAGGTCGTCCACGTCGCCGCTGGCGGTGAACTCGCGGTCGTCGGCCTTGACGGTTTCCTTGCGCAGGAAGGCGTCGGCGATGTCCTGGATGTAGTCGCCGTTGTAGGCGGCCTCGGGCCACTCGGCATCGCCGGGCTTGAAGCCCTTCAGCCGCATCTGCGTGGAGTTGGCCAGCGTGGCGATCTGGACGCCGGCGTCGTTGTAATAGAACTCGCGGGTGACGTCGTGGCCCTGGGTCTTGAACAGCGAGCACAGCGCATCGCCCAGCGCCGCCTGGCGGGCGTGGCCCACGTGCAGCGGGCCGGTCGGATTGGCGGAGACGAACTCCACCATCACGTGCTTGGCCGTCGCCGGGCGCTGGCCGAACCGCGCGGCGGCCGACAGCACCTCGGCCACGACCGCCTGCTTGGCGGCGGGCTTCAGGCGGATGTTGATGAAGCCCGGGCCGGCGATCTCCAGCGACTGCACCCATTGCTGGAAGGCCGGCCTGGCCTGCAGCGCCTCGGTCAGCCGGGTGGCCAGCTCGCGTGGGTTGGCGCGCAAAGGCTTGGCCAGCTGCATGGCGGCGGTGCAGGCGAAGTCGCCATGGGCGGCCTGCTTGGGGGATTCGAACGCCGCGACGGCTTGGCTGCCAGGGGCGATGTCCTGGAGGGATTCGGCGAGTGCGGCGAGCAGCGCCTGCTTGGCTTGGATCATGGGGCGATTTTAGGAGGCAGGGCTGGTGTTGCCTGGAACGCATGGGCCGTTCGGCCCGCCGACTCAGCCGGCCGTCGGCTCGTGACAGGCGACACAGAGCTTGTTGCCATCCGTATCCCGCATGTAGGCGCCGTAGTAATGCGGGTGGTACTGGGGCCGCAGGCCCGGCGGGCCCTCGCAGCGGCCGCCATGCGTCAGCGCCAGCGCGTGCGCCTGGTCCACCTGCGCCCGCGTGGCCGCCAGCAGCGCCACCATCTGGCCGTTGCCCGGCTCGTGCTGGCCCTCGAAGGGCGTGCCCAGCAGCAGCAGCGGCCGCGGCCCCGGCGTGCTCTGCCAGCCGACCCAGGGCCGCGCCGGGTCGCAGAAGCGCTCGGCCACGCCCAGCAGCGCCAGCAGCGGCCGGTAGAACGCCAGCGCGCGGTCGAAATCGCGGGTGCCGATGAAGATGTGCGAGAACAAGGGGCGAGCCTCCTGGGAGCGGCCCGTATCATGCCGCGCGTGACCGCCTCCGCCGACGACCTGCCCGCCCACATCGGCCGCTACCAGGTGCTGCGCCGCCTGGGCGAGGGCGCGACCAGCGACGTGTTCCTGGCCCGCGACCCCTTCCAGGGCAACGAGGTGGCCATCAAGCGCATGCGCGCCTGGGCGCCGCCGCCGGACGCGCCGGGCAGCGACTTCAGCAACCGCTTCTTCAGCGCCGAGGCCGCGCTGGCCGGTCGGCTGCACCACCCCAACGTCGTGGCCATCCTGGACGCGGTCGCCGAGGACGCCTCGCCCTACCTGGTGATGGAGTACGTGCCGGGCGTCACGCTCAAGCATTTCTGCCGCAGCGACCGGCTGCTGCCGCTGGACCAGATCGTCGAGCTGGCCTTCAAGTGCGCGATGGCGCTGGGCTATGTCTACCGCCAGGGCGTCATCCACCGCGACGTGAAGCCGGCCAACCTGTTGACCGTGCTGGACGCCGGCGGCCAGGTGGTGGACGTGAAGGTCAGCGACTTCGGCTCGGCGCTCAACCTCAACGCCGACGCGACGCAGATCCACCGCGTCGGCTCGCTGGCCTACATGCCGCCCGAGCAGATCGAGGGCGGCGACGTGGACTGCCGCGCCGACATCTACGCGCTGGGCGCCGTGCTCTACCACCTGATCAGCGGCCGCCCGCCCTTCGACGCGCCACACCAGATGGCGCTGATGCACCAGATCTACCACCAGCCGCCGCTGCCGCTGATGGGCCAGCGCCAGGGCGTCAGCGAGGCGCTGGACGCGGTCGTGTTGCGCGCGCTGGCCAAGTCGCCGCACCAGCGCTACCCGGACTGGGAGAGCTTCGCGCAGGCGCTGTCCACGCTGGTGGCCAGCCAGCAGGTGCCGCTGAACCGGCTGGGCGAGGTGCGCGACTCCGAGCGCTTCAACCTGCTGCGCTCGCTGGAGTTCTTTGCCGACTTCGGCGACGTGC
Source organism: uncultured Comamonadaceae bacterium (assembly GCA_963992225.1). GTDB lineage: Bacteria > Pseudomonadota > Gammaproteobacteria > Burkholderiales > Burkholderiaceae_C > Pelomonas. The sequence goes on from CAXDTK010000422.1 coordinate 2,918, forward strand.
AGCTGTGGGAGGTGGTGCGGCGGGCGCGCTGGAAGCGCTACCCGGTCGGCTACGCGCTGTTCAAGCGCGGCCAGGAGGGCAACAACTTCCACATCCTGGCCCAGGGCGAGGTGGAGGTGTTCCGCGAGGGCCGGCTGGTGGCCACGCTGGGGCAGGGCACGTCGGTGGGCGAGATGGCCTACCTGGCACCCAACCCCGACCTGCGCCGCCACAGCACCGACATCCGCGTCAGCCAGGAGTGCACCACCATCAGCTTCACGCCCGAGTCCATCAGCCAGCTGAGCCCGGAAAGCCAGCACCGCTTCGATCGCGGCTTCATCCGCGTGCTGGTGCGCCGCCTGCACGCGGCCCACGAGGCCTTGCACCACCCGCGGCGCATCCTGTGACGCGGATGCAACCCGGCTTGGCAGCGCCGGGCCGGCATGCTTGAATCGATGCGTCCATTCACCCCTCAGGGAAGGAGACCTCGATGAAACGCATCACCCTCGCACTGGCGCTGGGCCTGGCCGCCCTCGGCGCCCAGGCAGCCGACAAGGCGCCCACCGCGCAGCAGTCCAAGATGGGCATGTGCAACAAGGACGCCGGCGACAAGAAGGGCGACGAGCGCAAGGCCTTCATGAAGGAATGCCT
>CAXDTK010000423.1:0-3531 GCA_963992225.1 uncultured Comamonadaceae bacterium
TGATGGTGTTGACAAGATCGGTCAGGCCTTCCAGCGCGAAGTACTCGCACTGCATCGGCACGATGACGCCATGCGCGCTGCACAGGCCGTTGAGCGTCAGCATGGACAGCGACGGCGGGCAGTCGATCAGCACGAAGTCGTAGTCGGCATCCACCTCGGCGATGGCCTGCTTGATGCGCTTCTCGCGGCGCTCCAGCTCCACCAGCTCGACCTCGGCGCCGGCCAGCTCGCGGTTGGCGCCCAGCACGTCGTAGCCGGCCTTGTCGGCGCGGGTGCGCGCCTCGGCGATGGACGCGGACTCCAGCAGCACGTCGTAGACGGTCAGCGCCAGCTTGCGCTTGTCGATGCCCGAACCCATGGTGGCGTTGCCCTGGGGGTCCAGGTCCACCACCAGCACGCGCTGGCCGATCTGGGCCAGGCCGGCGGCCAGGTTGACGGTGGTGGTGGTCTTGCCGACGCCGCCCTTCTGGTTGGCGATGCAGAAATTCTTGGATGCCATCTTCTACTTGGACAAGGCCAGCCGGATGCCGAAGCCCACCAGGCAGACGCCAGCGACCCGGTTCAGCGCACGCGTGATCCAGGGCCTGGCGCGCAACCGGGCGGCGAGCGAGTGGGTGAGGAGGACGGCCGCGAGGCCGTAGAGGAAGGTCAGCACGGCGATGGTGGCGGCCATCGCGGCGAAGGTGAGGGCGCCCTGGTGGCGCGTCGGGTCGACGAACAGCGGGAAGAAGGCCATGTAGAACACGATGGCCTTGGGATTCAGCAAGGTGATCAGCGCCGCCTGGCGGAAGTAGTGGCGCGGCCGGATGTCGAGCACGGGCGCCTGGCCGGGCTGGGCCACCAGCATGCGCCAGCCCATCCAGGCCAGGTACAGCGCGCCCAGCCATTGCGCCGCGTGGAAGGCGGCCGGGTAGGCCGTCAGCAGCGCCGCCACGCCGGCCACCGCCAGCCACAGCAGCACCTGGTCGCCCGCGATGATGCCCAGTGTGGCGGCCAACCCGCCGCGCACGCCGCCCTTGCCGGTGGACGTGATCAACGCCAGGTTGCCCGGCCCCGGGATGGCAAGGAAGATCACGATGGCGGCGACGAAGGCGCCGTAGTCTGCGATGCCGAACATGGGAGGGGCGACGGGAGCGGAGCGCCCAGTTTAAGCGAGGGGGCGAGCGGCGGCGGTCTCAGCGCGGCCGCATCCAGACGATGCAGCGCTGGGCGTCCAGGCCCGGCACGGTGAGCTGTTCCACGTGAAACACCTCAACGTCCGGCGGGAGGGCGGCAATCTCCTCGGCGGGGTGCTGGCCCTTCATGGCCATCCACACGCCGCCCGGTGCGAGGTGTTGCCGCGTCAGCGTCGTGAAGTCCAGCAACGAAGCAAAGGCGCGCGAGGTGATGACGCCGAAGGGCTCGACCGTCAGTTGCTCCACGCGGCTGTGCACCCCGTGCAGGTGGGGCAGCTTCAGCACCGCGGCGGCCTGTTGGATGAAGGTGGCCTTTTTGGCGACCGCGTCGACGCAGCTGACGTCGGTGCCCGGGCAGCAGATCGCGATGACCACACCCGGCAGGCCGCCGCCGGCGCCCACGTCCATCAGGCGGGCCGGCGCGCCGTGGCGCAGCAGCGGTGCGATGACCGACAGGCTGTCGATCAGGTGATGGCTCAGCATCTGCGCCGGGTCGCGCACGGCGGTCAGGTTGTAGACCTTGTTCCACTTCTGCAGCAGGGCCAGGTAGGCCAGCAGCTGGTCCAGCTGGGCGTCGCCGAGGTTCAGGCCCAGATCGCGGGCGGCGGCTTCGAGCGTGTCCCTCATGCCGCTTCCGCCTCCGTGAAGCCCTTGAACTTGCCCTTCTTCAGGTGCACCAGCAGCAGCGAGATGGCGGCCGGCGTGATGCCGGAAATGCGCGAGGCCTGGCCCAGTGTCTCCGGCCGGTGCGTGTTGAGCTTCTGCCGGGCCTCGAAGGAGAGGGCGTGCACCAGGCCGTAGTCCAGGTCGTCGGGCAGCTTCAGGTGCTCGAAGTGCGCGGCGCGGGCGACGTCGTCGACCTGCTTGTTGATGTAGCCGGCGTACTTGACGCTGATCTCCACCTGCTCGGCCACCAGGTCGGCCAGCGCTTCGCCCAGTTCGGCGGCCAGCGTTTCACGTGAAACAGCAGCGTCCGGCTTGGCGATGGCCGCCACTTCGGCCACCGTGTCGAAGCTCACGCCGGGTCGGCGCAACAGGTCGGCCAAGTTGTACTCGCGTTCCAGCGCCTTGCCGACCAGCCGTTCTGCGTCCGCCGCCGGCAGGATGCCAGGGTGCACCCAGGTGCTCTTCAACTTCTCGGTTTCACGTGAAACAGCGTCGCGCTTGCGGTTGAAGGCGGCCCAGCGCTCGTTGTCCACCAGCCCCAATTGCCGGCCGATCTCGGTCAGACGGGCATCGGCGTTGTCCTCGCGCAGCTGCAGCCGGAACTCGGCGCGGCTGGTGAACATTCGGTAGGGCTCGGTAACGCCCTTGGTGATGAGGTCGTCCACCAGCACGCCCAGGTAGGCCTGGTCGCGCGCGGGCGTCCACGGGCCCGAAAAATGAGGATTGCCGCGCACCTGCAGCGCCGCGTTGAGGCCGGCGAACACGCCTTGGGCCGCCGCTTCCTCGTAGCCCGTCGTGCCGTTGATCTGGCCGGCGAAGAACAGGCCCTGGATGACCTTGGTCTCGAAGCTGGCCTTCAACCCGCGCGGGTCGAAGTAGTCGTATTCGATCGCGTAGCCGGGGCGCAGGATGTCGGCGTTCTCCAGGCCGGCCATGCTGCGCACGGCGGCCAGCTGGATGTCGAAGGGCAAGGAGGTGGAGATGCCGTTGGGATAGAACTCATGCGTCGTCAGGCCCTCGGGCTCCAGGAAGATCTGGTGCGAGTCCTTGTCGGCGAAGCGGTTCACCTTGTCCTCGATGCTGGGGCAGTAGCGCGGCCCGACGCCCTCAATGACGCCGGTGAACATGGGGCTGCGGTCGAAGCCGCTGCGGATGATCTCGTGCGTGCGCGCGTTGGTGTGCGTGATCCAGCAGGGCAGCTGCCGCGGGTGCATGGCGGCGTTGCCCATGAAGCTGAACACCGGCACCGGATCGAGGTCGCCCGGCTGCGCCTCGCATTTGGAGAAGTCGATGGTGCGGCCGTCGATGCGCGGCGGCGTGCCGGTCTTCAGGCGCCCCTGCGGCAGCTTCAGCTCCTTCAGGCGCGCCGACAGGCTCAGCGCCGGCGGGTCGCCCGCGCGGCCGGCGGGGTAGTTCTGCAGGCCCACGTGGATGCGGCCGTCCAGGAAGGTGCCCGCCGTCAGCACCACGGCGCGGGCGCGAAAGCGGATGCCGCTCTGCGTGACGGCGCCCACCACGCGCTCGCCTTCCACCATCAAATCGTCCACCGCCTGCTGGAACAGCTGGAGGTTGGGCTGGTTCTCCAGCCGGCGGCGGATGGCGGCCTTGTAGAGGATGCGGTCGGCCTGGGCGCGCGTGGCGCGCACGGCCGGGCCCTTGGAGGAGTTCAGGATGCGGAACTGGAGGCCGC